>DASUCM010000066.1:0-6603 GCA_036276035.1 Candidatus Limnocylindria bacterium
CCTCTATCAGCAGGTCCAGCAGACCCGGATCCGCAACACCAAGAGCGGCGGGCGTCCACCAGCCAATCGGGTCTACGTGCTCACCCCGATGGTCTGCGGGCAGTGCGAGGGCCAGGTGACGGCGGCGGGGAATGGCCGCTACCGCTGTCGCGTCGCCGCCGACAACAGCGGACGCTGCTCGCAGAGCTCGGTCGACGCCGACACCCTGGAGCGCTCCGCGGGCGAGTGGCTCGTGCGCGCGATCACCATCACTGCGGAGGTCGAAGCCGAGGCCGCGCGACTCGTTGCGGCGCGTGCAGCGACGAATAACGACGCGCAGCGCGCCGCCGACATCAAACGGCGCATGGCGCGCCTGGGCGATCGTTACGAGGCTGAGGACCCCTCATTGCCGCGCGCGACCTACCTGGAACGCATGCGAGAGCTGGCTCGAGTCGAGCGCTGCGATGACCAGCGTGTGGCGCTGGACGCGGTGCGCTACGTCCGGGACTTCACCAGGCTCTACGCCAGCACGAGTGCGGAGAAGCGGCGTGACCTCTGGCGCTTCCTATTTGCACGCATCGTCGTGCAAGACAAGCAGCTCGTCCGGGTCCGACCCAACGAGCTGCTCCTGCCCTTGTTCGCCAGTCTGCAACCGCGGTCCCGACCGGATTCGAACCGGCGATCTCGTCCTTGACAGGGACGTATGCTAGGCCGCTGCACCACGGGACCATGGACGGGGATGCGGCCCAATTGTGCCAGAAACGGGCCGAAACGGAGAAAAAAAGAGGCGGCGAGTGCGCTTCCTTTCACTCGCCGCCCCGCCGGTGTGGCCGATGTCGTTAGGTCGCGGGTAACGCCTGCAGCGGTGCCCTCCGGATCTGCTTCGTGACCTCGTTCGCGAGACGACTGGTGCGTCCCATGCCCCCGAGGGTCAGATCCAGGCCTGCCTCCTTCAGTTCTGCGTAGCCGAGTCCCTTGAACAGCCGATTCCCTGCGACGAAGCACATCTCGTCATAGAGCAGCGGCCACTCCACCGAACGTCGCGCGAAACAGAACGTGATGAAGTCGATCGCCAACTCGGCGATCCGCTCCTCTGCCACCCGTTCGGCCTCCCCAGATCCTCTTCACCGCGACCGCCGCATCATCGTCACCCGGGGGTCATTGCGGCAAGGTCCTTTGTCCACGTTCTCGTCCACAGCTTCGTCCACAGCCTGGCGCATGACCGTCCACAGCCCGTCCACAGTTGTGTCATCGCTTCCCCCGGTGATCGGTGAGGCGCCGCCGCATCTTCACTTCGCTCGCGCTCGCGCGATCGAGCTTTCCGGCACCGAAGCGCTCGCGCACGGCGTCCAGCGCCGCGTCGATGCGCGCCGCGCGCGCGCTCTCGAACAACCCGAGCTGTGCGCCCTCGACGAGATTCGAGATGCTCACGCCGATGAGCCGGACCGGGCTGACGTGGCCCGTCTCGCGATCCTGCGAGAGCGTGTCGCGCAGCAGCGCGCGCGCGGCCTCGTAGATCGCGAGGTCCGCGTCCGTCGCGTCCGGAAGCGTCCGCTGTCGCGTGCGTGTCTCGAAAGGCGCCACCCGTAGCTTCAAGGTCACGGTCCGTCCCCGGACGCCCGCTTCGCGCGCGCGCCGGCCGACGCCCTCCGCGAGCCGCAGCAGCGTCGCCTCGATGGTGCCGCGGTCGAGGGTGTTCGCATCGAAGGTGTGCTCGTGACCGATGGACTTCGGCGCCGCCCACGGCGTGACCTCGCCGTCGTCGATGCCCCGGGCGCGCTCCGCGATGGCCGCGCCGTGAGCGCCGAGCCTCGCCTCGAGGACGGTCGGATCCATGGCCGCCAGCTCCCCGATGGTGCGGATGCCGAAACCAAGGAGCACGTCGCGCGTCTTCGGGCCGACCCCCCAGAGGCGCTCGAGGGGCAGCGGCGCGAGGAATCCGGCCTCCCCGCCCGCCGGGACGATGACGAGCCCGTCGGGCTTGCGAAGATCGGAGCCGATCTTCGCGCACAGCTTGTTCGAGGCCACCCCGACCGACAGCACGAGACCGAGCTGCGAGCGGACCGCGGCCTTGAGGTCGGCCGCGATCTGCGCCGGCCCGCCGAAGAGGTGGTGGGTCGCGGTGACATCGAGGAACGCTTCGTCGAGCGAGATCGGCTCCACGAGCGGCGTGCGCTCGAGGAACAGGGCCATGACGGAGTCGGAGGCAACCTCGTAGCGCTCGTGATCGCCGGGCACGAAGATGCCGTCGGGGCACCGCGCCGCGGCCTCGCGTAACGGCATCGCGGACCGGACGCCGAAGCGCCTCGCCTCGTACGAGGCGGCCATCACGACGCCGCGGTCGTTCGCGCCACCGCCGACGATGACCGGCTTACCGCGGTATTCCGGATGATCGCGCTGCTCGACGCTCGCATAGAAGGCGTCGAGGTCGCAGTGGAGGATCGCGCGCGTCACGGCCGCAGGGAGAGGTTCGCCAGCGGCAGCTTCGCCGCGCCGACGGACCGGACGTCGTGCGCGCCCGCCTCCGGATGGATGAAGCGGATCAGCCGGGCGCCCTCCATCTCGATCTCGGCGCGATCCGCCGAGGCGAGCCGCCGCAGTGCCGCGACCTCCAGGACCGCCGTCCGTCCCGCCATCCGCGCACCCCAGCGCGCGGCGACCGTCCCGTCGACGAGCACCGTGGGGACGACATCGCCGTTCTTCGCGATGACGCTGCTGCGGAGCGCCTCGCTGAGGATGCGGACGCGCTCGGGCGGCGCGTAGGCGAGGAGCGGGCTGTCCCACTTCGCAAGGAACCGGACGGGCGCGGGTGTGTCCTCGGCCGGCCGCGGGGAGCGCGCGAGGTCGTACAGCCGGCGCCCGCGCTCGTCCGAGAACTCGCGGAGCTCGGGACCGATGACCGCGAGGGCCTCTCTGATCGGCGACGTCCGGACGTGCGTCCACGACGCGATGTCGGCGATCGTCGCTGGACCGAACGCGCCGAGGTGCCGCCGCACGGTGTGCGTCACCGCCTCCGCGAAGCTCGGCATCGCGGCCCGGCCGAGCACCGTCCGCGCCGCGACGAGCTCGCGCGAGCCACGCGACGACCAGGCCGCGCTGCCGGGCACGTGGACGAGCCCGCCGTACGCCGCGATGAAGGCCCAGATGAAGTGACGCGCGAGCTCGACCGGCATGCGCGTCTGCGCCGCCATGAACTCGATGAGCTCGTCTCGCGTGCGGGGCGTTCGCGCGTGGCGAAGGAGCGCGGCGTGCAGCGCCGTGTGGTCACCGAGACCCGGCCACTTCGCGACGAAGCGCTTCGTCTCCTCGGACTGGCCGCCCCAGTAGCGGAGGATCGCGCGCTCGAACGACGCCCACGCCGCTCGCCGGGCTTCCGGGCTCGCGACCGCGTAATACGGGTAGTCGGGTGCGCTCACGAGATGGAGCGTCCCGCGCATGACCGTCGCCTTCACGACGCTGCGCTCCTCGAGCGCACGCTCGAGCGCCGCGACCGTGAAGCCTGCGAGGCGGGACCACAGCGCGATGTACGGCGCCGGCGGCCACTGCGCCTGGAGCGCGCCAAGGCGCTCGATCGCGTCGGCGGGGGCGAGGCGGACACGCTTCAGGAGCAGCTGACGCGCGAGAAGCGCGCGGTCCAGCGCGCGAAGCGTGAGGACGGGACGTTCGCGTGAGGGAGGCACTCGCCCAGTCTCGGACGGCTACGCCGCGCGTGCTACGTCAGGCGGCGGATCACACCGATGCACTTGCCCTGGATCTTCACGTCGCGCGCGTAGATCGGCGACATGGAAGCGTTCGAGGGCTGGAGACGGATGCGGTCCTTCTCCTTGAAGTACCGCTTCAGCGTCGCGGTCCCGTCGTCGAGCAATGCGACCACGATGTCTCCATCGCGCGCGATGCTCTGCGGCTGGACGACGACGTAGTCACCGTTCTGGATGTGGTCGTCGATCATCGACTCGCCGCGGACGCGCAGGACGAAGGAGTCGTGCTTCGCGCCGAGCTCGGTCGGCAGCGACATTGTCTCGCTCTGGTCCTGGTAGGCGAAGACACCGCCACCCGCGGAGACCTCGCCGTAGAGCGGCGCCTGGATGAGCGCCTTCGCGGCGCCGGCCATGCCGGGCAGGCTCAGCGCACGCGAGCGTGTCGCCTGCTTCTGGAGCTTGCCGGCCTCCTCGAGCTTCGTGAGGTGGTGGTGGACCGCCGAGGTCGAGGCCAGGCCGACGGCCTGCGCGATCTCGCGGACGCTCGGCGGGTAGCCGTGCTCGGCCGTGTGCGAGCGCACGAAGGCGAGGATCCGGTCGGCCCGCTGCTGGTCCTGTTTCGTCACGCTTCGGACTGTACCGAACGCATGTTCTGTCTGTCAAGAGGCCCCTATCCTCGCGGCCGTGCCCCTGGATGCCGCGTCGCTGCGGGATACCGCGCTCGACTACACGATCCGGACGCTCTGGGCGCTCGTCGTCGCGGTCGTGGCGCTCGTCATCGCCCGGGCGGTCCGGGCGACCGCGATGCGGAGCCTGACCCGCCACCGGGCCCACGCGAACGCCACGGTGCTCCTCGGGAACCTCGCGCAGGTGTTCGTGCTCGCGCTCGGGCTGCTCGCGATCCTCGCGATCTACACGCAGGGGGCGTTCGGCTGGATCCTCACGTCCTTCAGCGTCATCGGCATCGTCGTCGGCCTCTCGCTCCAGGACATCCTGAAGAACTTCTTCGCCGGTCTCTGGGTGCTCGTGGAGCGGCCGTTCCGCATCGGCGACACGATCGAGGTCGCCGGACACACCGGCGAGGTGAAGGAGATCTCGTTCCGCACGACGCAGCTCCGCACCCTGGACGGGCGCGAGGTCATCGTGCCGAACGCGAGCCTCATGACGGACGCCGTCGTGAACCTGTCGCGCTACCCCATGCGCCGCGCCGCGCTCTGGCTCTCCGTCGACGCCGATGCGGCGGCCGCCGTCGACGCGGCGAACGTGCGCGAGGCGCTCACCGAGGCCGGCGCGCTGGCCGAGCCCGCGCCGGCGCTCGAGCTCCGCAGCGTCTCGGACGGAAAAGCGCGCTTCCACGTGACGTTCTGGGCGAAGGATCGCGAGACCGTGGCCCCGGCGGCTCTGGCGGCGATGCGAGCACGATTCCCGCAAGGGGAGGTGACGGGTGCCTAGGCGAATGCGCGGGCCGTCCGACATCGGCGGCGCCATCGACGCGGTGCGCAAGCTACCGACCTACGCACGTCTCGTGTGGGGCCTCGCGCGAGATCCGAGGGTGCCGACGCCCCAGAAGCTCATCCTCGTCGGGATCATCGGCTACCTGCTCATGCCGATCGACATCATCCCGGACTTCATCCCCGTGCTCGGGCAGCTCGACGACGTCGCGGTCGTGCTGCTCGGGCTCGACCTCTTCATCAAGTCGGCGCCGGACGACGTCGTCGACGCGCACCTCGCGCGCATCGCGAAGGGACGCGACGACCTGTCGAAGGACATGGACCAGATCCAGGGCGTCCTCGGGGAGCGCTTCAACGGCATCCGCGACGACCTCGGTCGCATACTGGAGAAGCAGCGCAAGCGCTACAAGACGGTCGACGAGGCCACGAGCGCGCTCGAGGAGTGGCAGGGCAAAGAGGCCAGGCCACCGGCGCCGCGCAAGGGCAAAGGGGAGAAGAGCTGATGAGCGATGACGATGGTGGCGGCTTCTTCAGCGTGATCGAGGCGCTCCTCGCGGTGATCGGCGCGATCACGGTCGTGGGCATCCTGGCCGTGGCGGCGTCGGTGCTCGCATGGGAGATGGAGCTGCGCAAGACCGAGCAGGACCCCTCGCTCCCCGAACCCGAGCAAGTCCCCACCGCGTAGCTCCGCGATGCGCGTCGTCCTGAAGCGCGAGGTCGCCGGGCTCGGCCGTCCCGGCGAGGTGAAGGACGTGGCCGACGGCTACGCGCAGAACTTCCTGCTGCCGCGCGGCCTCGCCGTGGAGGCGACCGCCGGTGAGCTGAAGCGCGTCGCGCAGGAGCGCGCGAGCCAGCAGGCCAAGAAGGAGCGCGCCCACGAGGACGCCGTGGCGCTGGCGAAGCGGCTCGAGGTGATCACGCTCACGTTCGCGCTGAAGGCGGGCAAGGACGGGAAGACGTTCGGCTCCGTGACGAGCAAGGACATCGTGGAGGCGCTGAAGCGCGACGCGAAGGTCGACGTCGAGCGGACGCAGATCCACCTCGAAGACCCGCTGCGCACGCTCGGGGTACACAAGGTCGAGGTGCGCCTGCTCACCGACGTGCGCCCGAAGATCACGGTCGCGGTGGAGCCGGCCTCCTAGCCCTCACCGCGCGTCTCGCCGAGGTCGCGGAAGCGCGTGAGCTCGTTCTCGAAGAGCAGCTCCATGTCGCCGGTCGGTCCGTTGCGGTGCTTCGCGAGCTTCAGTCGCACGACGCGGTCCTTGCGATCCTGCATGTCCTTCTGCCAGAGGAACATGACGAGGTCCGCGTCCTGCTCGAGCGCACCGCTCTCGCGAAGATCGGAGAGCATCGGCTCGGTGCCTCGCGTCTCGATCTGACGCGAGAGCTGCGAGAGCGCGATGACGGGGACCTCGAGCTCGCGGGCGATCGACTTCAGCGCGCGCGAGATCTTCGCGACCTCCTGGTTCCGGTTC
>DASUCM010000067.1:0-5290 GCA_036276035.1 Candidatus Limnocylindria bacterium
GGTCACGGTGCGGCCGGGCGGCACGTCCGAGGTGAGCCCCGTCCGCGCGCCGTCCCACTCGAGGGTCCGGCCGTGCTCGTCGAGCCAGGGATAGCTCAGCCGCACGGGACGCTCTCCCCCGGCGGTCCAGGTGGCGAGGCCCGTGTTGGTGAGCCGCGCTTCGACCCAGATCTCGCTGCCGGGGACCGCGATCGCCGGTGCGGCGACGCGCGCGACCTTCGCCTCGTGGTCCAGCGTCGCGCGCTGCGTGAGCGCCCGAGGGTCGGCGCCACGCGCGGTGACGAGGTCGCCGGCGCGCGCGACGAGCTCGCCGAAGAAGTACGTGTTGTCCCGAGCGATCGAGGCCTTGTCCGACGGGCCAGCGGTGAGGGAAGCGAGCATGACGATGGCCGCGCACAGCGCGACGGCCGAAGCGAACGCGTAGCGCCGCGCGATCACGACCTTCCCCATCCCGCACGTCATGGAACCTCATCGGAGCCCGCTGTGCGCGTGCATCGCTCGCTCGCCCGTCTCGACCGATACCGCAATGATCTCCGCTGGGGGAGGCACAGATCGGCGACCAGAGGTCATGCTTCCCACGTGCGACGCCACCTCACCGTGCTGCTCGCGTTCTCGTTCGCGATCGCCGCATGCACGCCTGTAGCGACCGGTCCGACGACGGGGACGGGCGCGCCGCCGCCCGCGCTTCCCGCGGCAGAGAGTGCCCCACCCGCCACCGCGGCGATCGAGACGCTGCACTGCACGGAGCGCGTCGCGCTCCCGGCGATCGCCGACGTCGTCGAGACGCGCTGGGCTCCCGACTCGAGCTCGCTCGCGGTCGTACGGTTCCGGCGCGCGCCGACGAGATGGTTCCTCACCGGCTACGAGGAGCAGCGCATCCTCACGATCATCGACATGGCCACCGGCGCCACGCGCGATGTCCAGATCGCGACGCATCCGGAGTGGTCGGAGAAGGGCGGCTACCTCTCCTTCTGGCGCGACGAATACCAGAGCAAGGACGACGAGTTCCTGTGGATCATGCGCGACGGGAAGACCGCCGCGCTCGTGCCGTCGACGCAGCCCGACGGCCGGTGGGTCGGCGACGAGCTCCTCCACTGGTATGACAGCGAGATCCGGGCGTGGAAGGACGGCAGGACGCGCACGGTCGCGAAGGTGGATGTCCCGTCGCCGATCTTCCCCGCCGACGACGCCCAGTTCAGCGCCGACGGCGAGCGCTTCACGCTGACGCGCTACACGCTCCGCGGTGAGGTCACGCGCTACCTCGGTGTGACACGCACCGGCGCGCTCACCCCGCTCCCCGGCCCGGTCGCCTACGCGGAGTGGTCGACGCGCGGCGGGAACCTGCTGCTACGAAGCGGCGATCAGGTCACGCTCCGCTCGGCCGACGGCGCGCAGCGCACGCTCACCGTCCCGTCGGGCACCGTGCACAGCTGGACCGCGGACGGGCGTCTGCTCCTCGGCACGATGTCGCCGACGATGCCGGGCGGCGACGCGCTCGACCGCTTCACCGTCGTCGGGACCGAGGGCGCCGTCGCGACGCTGCCGAACCTCATGGGCGCGCGCACGTTCAGCCCGGACGGCAGGTACTTCGCGGGCGTGAGCCGCACCGGCATCGGCTCGACCCAGCTCGAGCTCTTCCGCTGTGGGAGCGCTCCGACAGCGACCGATCTCCGCGCCGACCCTCAGGCGCGCGCGCGTCACGAGCGGCTGGAGACCCAGACGCAGCGTCTCGTGCGGCCGGTGGCCGGAGCGATCACGAACTTCGTCGAGAACCGTCATAACGGCGTCGATGTCGCCGCACCCCTCGGGAGCGTCGTCTACGCCTCCGACGACGGCGTGGTGACCGCGACGGAGTGGGTGCCGGTCGGCGGCTACCGCGTGTGCGTGACGCGCGCCGCGTCGCTGGAGATCTGCGCGTACCACTCCGCGCTCAGCCTCGTGAAGGTCGGGGAGACCGTCGTGCGCGGGCAGCCGATCGCGCTGGTCGGCATGACCGGCATCACGACCGGACCGCACACGCACTGGGAAGTGAAGCTCGACGGCAAGGTGGTCGACCCGCTGGCCTACTAGCCGCGCCGGCGCTTCGGACGCTCGTCGCGCAGGCGGTCGAGCCCGTCGAGGATGAGATCGAGACCGAGCTCGAAGGGACGCTTGTCCCCCTTCGTCGCGCCGCCGATGTGCTGCTGCGCGTGCTCGTGGAAGTACGGGAACCGGTCCGCCGGCACGCGCTCGAGCACCCGCTTCGCGAGGTCGGGCAGGTCCTGCTTCGAGAGGGACGCCTTGATGCCCGCTTCCCACTTCGACGAGCCGACGATGTGGCTGTCGAGGATGTGATACGCGTGATGGGTCAGACGGGCCGAGAAGCCACCGCGGCGAAGGGTGCCGAGCACCCACTCCATATAGGCGAGCGTCGCGGGGCCGACACTCGTGCCGGTCGGCGCGAGGCCGTGGTACCACGAGTGCCGTCCGAGCGCCGCGTGGTACGAGACCGCCATCCGGCGCACCGCGGACTTCCACTCGCCAGGCGCCGCCGACGGCAGCTCGATCTCCTGCATGACCATGTCGCCGAGCCCCGCGAGCAGGTCCTCCTTGCGCTCGACGTAGTGATAGAGCGACATCGCCTCGATGCCGAGCTGATGCGCGAGATTGCGCATCGACAGCGCCGCGATGCCGTCGCGGTCGGCGAGCTCGAGCGCAGCACGCAGCACGCGCTCGCGGCTGAGCGGCTCGCGCCGATCGGCGATCGCCGGTGCCCGTCCTGCCATTCGCTCCGGTCTCCCTCTTGACAGCCTTACGCTGTACGATATCTTACAGCGTATGGCTGGTCACGGCAAGTCGATCCGGCCAGCCGGCAGTGCCGGACAGGAGTCCGCGAAAGGGGAGACAGATGAGCATTGCGACGGGAGCAAGGGACATGGCTGATCAGGGGGTCCGCGGGACCACGATGAAGGCGCTCGTGCAGGAGGGACGCGGGTCGGCGGACGTGCTGCACCTGCGCGACGTGCCGGTCCCACAGGTGCCGGAGGGACGGGTGCTCGTGCGCATGCGCGCGGCGTCGGTGAACGCGCTCGACTGGCACACGACGCACGGCGGCCTGCTCCTGGAGATCATCGGCAAGATCACGCGGAGCAAGGACGAGCCCGTCCGCGGCGTCGACCTCGCCGGCACGATCGTGGAGGTCGGCCCGGGCGTGACGCGCTTGAAGCCGGGCGACGAGGTCTTCGGATCGGCGCCGGCCTCCTTCGCGCAGTTCGTCCGCGCGCGGGAGGACCGCCTGGTCCTGAAGCCCCGCGACCTCCCGTTCGAGCAGGCTGCGACGCTCAACGTCGCCGGGAACACGGCGCTCCAGGCGCTGCGCGACCACGCGCAAGTGAAGCCGGGCCAGCACGTGCTCATCCACGGCGCCGGCGGCGGCGTCGGCACCTTCGCGGTCCAGATCGCGAAGGCCCTCGGTGCCCGCGTGACGGCCGTGACCGGTCCGCGGAACACCGACCTCGTCAGCACGCTCGGCGCGGACGAGGTCATCGACCACACGAAGGAGGACGTCACCCGCCGACCAGAGCGCTACGACGCCGTGATCGACGTCTCCGCTTCGCGACCGGTCGCCGCCCTCCGCCGGATCCTCAAGCCGGACGGCGTGTTCGTCCTGGTCGGCGCCGCGAAGCACGGCGGCTGGATCGGGATCTTCGCGCGGCTCATCAACGTCGTCGTTCGCGCGAAGCTGGGCCAGCGGTCGAAGTTCTTCGTCGCGAAGAGCGACATGAGGGGCCTCGAGCTCCTGCTGGAGCTCATCGCGGCGGGGAAGCTGCGGCCCGTCGTGGAGCGGACGTACCCGCTGGCGGAGGCGCGCGAGGCCGTGCGCTATGTCGGCACGGGCCAGGCGCGCGGCAAGGTGGTCATCACCGACCAGGACTGACGCGCGCCTCGCCGGGGATGACCGCGCCGCCGAGGACCACCGCGAGCGGAGGCTGCTGGAGCACCCCGATGTCGGCGAGCGGGTCCCCCGCCCAGGCCACGACGTCGGCGAGCCTCCCGGGTGCGAGGACGCCGACGTCGTCGCGGCCGAGCGCCCGAGCGGCAGCACTCGTCGAGGCGACGATGGCGGCGAGCGGGCTCATGCCGAGACCCACCATGAGCTCGAGCTCCTCGGCGTTCTCGCCGTGGCGGTTGAAGGGCGTCGCGGCGTCGGTGCCCATCGCGATGGGGACGCCGGCCTCGAGCGCGCGGCGGAAGCTGGCGTCGCGGTCGGCGAGGCGCTCGCGCGCCTTCGCGACCATCTCCGGCGGGACGCCGCGAGCCGGCGGGTCGGCGATGTAGCGCAGCGCCTTCAGCGTCGGCACGAGCGCGATGCCGCGCGCGGCCATCTCGGCCGCGACGGACGGATCCTCGTGCAGGTGGGTGCCGTGCTCGATCGTGTCGACCCCTGCCGTGACGCACCTGCGGATCCCCTCGATGCCGTGCGCGTGGGCCGCGACGCGCCGGCCCGCGCCGTGCGCGGCGTCGACGAGCGCGCGGAGCTCGTCGGCGTCGAGCTGCGCGATACCGGGATGCTCGCTCCCGGGCGCGAGCACGGCTCCCGTCGCCATGAGCTTGATGACGTCCGCTCCCGCCTCGAGCTGCTCGCGGAGCGCCTCGACGAGGCCGGCCACGCCGCTCGCCTCGCGGTACATCCCCGGCCAGGATGACGCGCCGGGCGTCGGCCGCGACACGATCTTGCCGGCGAGGACGAGCCGCGGTGTCCGCAGCAGGCCGTCACCGGCGGCCCGCCGCACGTCGAACTCCAGGTGATCGCGGCCGCCGACATCGCGCACGGTCGTGACGCCGGCCGCGAGCGTGCGCCGCGCGTGCTTGGCGAGGCGGAAGGCGCGCAGCACGGGCGGGTCGCGGTCCTGGACCGTCGCGTCCGGGAGCCCGGCGTCCGCGAGGTGGACGTGCATGTCGATGAGGCCCGGGAGGAGCGACGCACCCGGCAGGTCGAGCCGCTCGGTGCCCGCCGGAGGGTCGATCCGCGAGCCGGCCGCGGCGATCCGATCGCCCTCGATGAGGACGGCGCCCGGGTGGAGGGGCGCCGCGCCGGTGCCGTCGATGAGGCGCGCCCCGGTGATGAGGAGAGCCAAGGGCCGCGAGTCTCGCACAGCCTCCTCGGACGGCCGCGAGGACTGGCATCCATCGTGCGACCGCCGACCGGGATGGGGTCCGCCGAGGTGAAGGAGCTCACACCCGAGTCCGCGGCGTTCTACGAGCACGCCATCGCCGCGCTCGCGGAGGCCCGGCTCCCGTTCCTCGTCGG
>DASUCM010000068.1:0-2617 GCA_036276035.1 Candidatus Limnocylindria bacterium
CGCCCGCCGGAGATGAGGTCGAGCGTCGCGAAGTCCTGGAACACCCGGACCGGGTCGTCGGAGCTGAGCACCGTCACCGCGCTCGTCAGGCGGATCCGCTTCGTGCGCGCGGCCGCGGCGGCGAGCACGATCGCCGGTGCCGAGACGGAGAACTCCTCGCGGTGATGCTCGCCCAGGCCGAAGACGTCGAGCCCGACACGGTCGGCCAGCTCGATCTCCTCGAGGAGGCGCCGGACGCGCTCCTCGGCAGTGATCGTCACGCCGGTGGCCGGATCCGGGGTGATCTCCGCGAAGCTGTACAGCCCGAGCTCCACGGCCGGCGGGGTGGTGGGCGGGGAGGCGGTGGCTGCGGGGGCCGTGTCCATCCCGTTGATGATGGCCGGTCCGGCGACCGTCCACCTGCCGTCACCTGACCGTCACGTGCGGGCGGTCGGTCGCCAGGCGTTCCGGCATGCGCGGTGCATAGAGCCCGCGCATGAGCGTCAAAGAGCTACGGCAGGACTGCGTCGAGAAGCGCGACCTCTACCACCACGCGAAGGCCGTCTACAGCGAGGCGATGCGCCTCGGCCTCTCGGCTTGGGCCGACATGACGGCGCTCCGCGGCGAGCTGGAGGAAGCGCTGGTCGCCTACTACGCGGCGCACAGCGCGCTGCACTCGGCGATGTCCCGGCCCGCCTCACCCTCCCGCCTCCACTAGACTCCGCGGCGTCCGTTCCCCGCCCGCTTCCCTCGTGGCGGCCGGACGCTCGCGTGCCGGTGTGCAGCGACCTCGAACGGAGGTGTGGCGCCACCGACATCACGCGACGCGATCCACGAGGGAGGGGCAACGCATGACCGTGCGCACGACACCCGCGACCCCCGCGCCGCCGCCTGCCACACCCGGACGTCCCGTCGGCACGCCGGCGACCCCCGTCGAGAACGGGGCGCTCGGACGCTTCTTCAAGATCGCCGAGAACGGGTCCACCGTGGGAGCCGAGGTGATCGGCGGGCTCACGACGTTCTTCGTGATGGCCTACATCCTCATCGTCAACCCCGTCATCCTGAACTTCGTCGGCATCCCCGACCTGCAGGACAAGAACCTCGGGCCGGGCTTCGCGCCGACGGTCGCGATGACCGCGCTCACCGCGGGCATCCTCACCATCGCGATGGGCCTCTACACGAACCGCCCGTTCGCGATGGCCGCGGGCCTCGGCCTCAACGCCGCGGTCGCGTTCCAGCTCATCCTCGGCAGCCAGCTGCCCTGGCAGGCCGCGATGGGCATCATCTTCATGGAAGGCATCCTCATCACGGTCCTCGTCCTCACCGGGCTGCGCGAGGCGATCCTCGACGCCATCCCGCTCGCGCTGAAGCGCGCCATCAGCGTCGGTATCGGCCTGTTCATCCTGTTCATCGGTCTCAACATCGCCGGGTTCGTGACCCGCGGCGCGCCGGGAGGGCCGCCCGTGGCGCTCTCGGGCTTGAACACGGGTCCCGTCCTCACCGCGGTCATCGGGCTCGCGCTCACGCTCGTGCTCTTCGCGCGCGGCGTGCGCGGCGCGCTCCTCATCGGCATCCTCGGCACGACCGCGATCGCGGCCGTCCTCCACGCGGTGTTCCCCGGCTACGTCGTCTCGACGGCACCGGGAAAGGCCGTCATGCCCGAGTCGCTCGTCGCGGTCCCCGATCTCTCGACCGCGTTCCAGGGCATCAACTTCCAGTCGATCGCGATCATGGGCGCCCTCGCAGCGGCGCTCGCGGTCTTCACGATCATGCTTTCGGACTTCTTCGACACGATGGGCACCGTCATCGGCATCGGCGGCCAGGCCGGCTGGCTCGATGACCAGGGGCGGCTCCCCGGCGCGAGGCGCGTGCTCCTCGTCGACTCCGTGGGCGCGGCGTTCGGCGGCGCGATGAGCGCCTCGTCGAACACGACCTACATCGAGTCCGCCGCGGGTGTCTCCGCGGGTGCGCGGACCGGCCTCGCGAGCGTCGTCACGGGCGTCCTCTTCCTGCTCTCGATGTTCCTCTGGCCGTGGGCCGCGATCGTGCCCGGGGAAGCGACCGCCCCGGCGCTCATCATCGTCGGCTTCCTCATGGCGGCGATCGCCACGAAGATCGACCTCGCGAACATCGACGAAGGGCTCCCCGCGCTGCTGACCATGACGGTCATGCCGTTCACGTACTCCATCACGAACGGGATCGGCGCGGGCTTCGTCACCTACGTCTTCATCAAGCTCGTTCGGGGACGGGCGGGGGACGTGCACCCGCTCATGTGGGTCGTCGCGCTCGCGTTCGTCATCTACTTCGCCGAAGCCGTTCTCTTCGGAAAGTCCTTCCGCTAGACGCAGGCCGCGTCCGGCACCTTCGGGAGAGCCGCACCGCTCCGGCGGTGCGGCTCTTTCCGTTCCGCGGCCGGCGTCGCGCCGTCGGGACCGCCGCTCAGCCGCTCGCGCGAAGCCGCTGACATGCGCGCACGAGGCCGAAGCAGCCCGAGAGCATCATCGCGCCGTGCGGCGCGGCCATGTACCAGCCGAGCGGCCCCGCCATCGCGCGGTTCGGACCCGTGACCGCGACGAAGTCGAACGGCGCGTGCGCCCGGTACCCGTCGAGCACGAGCGCGCCGTGCCCGTCGTCGTCG
>DASUCM010000069.1:0-24254 GCA_036276035.1 Candidatus Limnocylindria bacterium
GTCGCACCGGAGGGCGCAGGTGCCGCCGAGCACGACGATGCAGGCCTCGCGCCCCTCGAGACGCCGCGCGATCCGCGAGCCGTCGGCGAGGCGGTAGGCCTCGAAGCCGACGTACGTCCAGCCGGCGCGCTGCGGCGTGACGTCGAGAACGCAGCCGTCCGACCCGGTCTGCGACGGGATGCGCAGGACGCTCAACCGCCGGTGCGCAGGTAGGAGCGCTGGGCCTTCCGCGCCGCGTCGTAACGCTTGCGCGCCTCCGTGACCTCGTCGTCCCCGGCGATCTCCGCGACAGCGACGTCCCACCACGAGCCGAAGGACGGCACACCCTCGTAGCGGTCGACCTCAATGACGACGGCGGCGCTCGTCGTGCCGTTCTTCGCCGCAACGAGGGCCTCGCGCAGCTCCGCGATCGTGCGCACGCGGATCGCGGGGACTCCGAGGCTCTCGGCGTTCTGCGCGAGGTCGATCGGGAGCACGTCCCCCTGCGGGCCCTCGCGATCGAGCCCGATCCCGTCGGCGGTCCGGTAGCGGTAGTGCGTGCCGAAGCCCTCGCCGCCGACGGAGCGCGAGAGGGCACCGATCGACGAGAAGCCGTGGTTGTCGACGATGACCACGATGAGCTTCACCGCTTCCTGCACCGCGGTGACGAGCTCCTGCGCGAGCATGAGGTACGACCCGTCGCCGACGAGCACGAAGACGTCCCGCTCGGGCGCGGCTATGCGCACGCCGAGCCCGCCGGCGATCTCGTAGCCCATCGTCGAGTAGCCGTACTCGACGTGGTAGCCCTTCGGGTCTCGCGTGCGCCAGAGCTTGTGCAGATCGCCGGGCATCGATCCGGCCGCGCAGACGACGACGTCCTCCGGGGCAGAGACGGCATTCACGGTGCCGATGACCTCGCTCTGCGCGGGGAGCGGCGTGTGGCCGAGCGTGTACAGGCGTTCGACCTCGCGGTCCCAGTCGCGCGCGAGGCGCTGCGCCTCGGCCCGGTACGCGTCGGGAACCCGGTAGGGCGCGGTCGCGAGGGCGGCGATCGTCGCGCGCGCGTCGCCGACGAGCGCAAGCCCGGCGTGCTTGTGCGCATCTGGCTCGGCGACGTTCACGTTCACGAAGCGGACCTCGGGCGCCTGGAAGATGGACTTCGACATCGTCGTGAAGTCGCTCCAGCGCGTGCCGATGCCGATGACGACGTCGGCCTCCTTCGCGAGGGCGTTCGCGGCGCTGGTGCCCGTGACCCCGATCGCGCCGGCCGCCGCGGGGTGGTCGTACGGCAGCGAGCCTTTGCCGGCCTGCGTCTCCGCGACCGGGATGCCGCTCGCCTGCGCCCACATCGCGAGCGCGACCGACGCGCCGGAGTAGATGACGCCGCCGCCCGCGACGATGAGCGGCCGCTTCGCGCTCGCGATCACATCCCGCGCGCGCTCGAGTGCGGCGGCGTCGGGAAGGCGGCGCTCGATGTGCCAGACGCGCTTCGCGAGGAACTCCTCGGGGACATCGAAGGCCTCGGTCTGCACGTCCTGCGGCAGGCAGAGCGTCACGGCGCCCGTCTCCGCGGGGCTCGTGAGCACGCGCATCGCGGCAAGCGCGGCCGGCACGATCTGCTCCGGCCGCGCGACGCGGTCCCAGTAGCGCGAGAGCGGCTGGAACGCGTCGTTCACCGAGACGTCGCCGCGCGACGGGACCTCGAGCTGCTGGAGGACCGGATCGGGGATCCGCGACGCGAACACGTCACCGGGGAGCAGCAGCACGGGGATGCGGTTCACCGTCGCGACCGCGGCACCGGTGAGCATGTTCGTCGCGCCCGGTCCGATCGAGCTCGTGCACGCGAACGTCTGCAGCCGGTCCCGCATGCGCGCGAACCCGACGGCAGCGTGCACCATGCCCTGCTCGTTCTTCGCCTGGTGGTAGGTGAGGAGGCCGGCGCTCTCGCGGAGCGCCTGGCCGATGCCCGCGACGTTGCCGTGCCCGAAGATCCCCCAGCATCCCGCGAAGAAGCGCTGCTCGCTGCCGTCGCGCTCGACGTACTGGCTGGCGAGGAAGCGGACGAGCGCCTGCGCCATCGTGAGCCGGACCGAGGGCATCGGTCCGTACAGTACGTCGCATCGGATGAGATCACGGATGAAGGTCGCCACCGCGCCGATCAGCTGGGGCGCGTGCGAGATCCCGGGCTGGGGCGAGGTCCTGCCGTACGGGCGCGTGCTCGACGAGATGTGCGCTGCCGGCTACACCGGGACCGAGCTCGGACCGCCCGACTACCTCCCTCGCGACAAGGAGACCCTCGGCAGCGAGCTCGGCGCCCGCGGGCTCGCGCTCGTCGGCGCGTTCCACCCCATCCCGCTGCACGATCCGTCGCGGCATCGCGAGGCGACGAGCGCCGCGCTCGCGACCGCGCGCCTCCTCGCCGGCCTCGGCGCGCCGGTGCTCGTGCTGGCGGCCGATGGTGACGAGCGCCGGCGCGCGATCGCGGGCCGGGTCCCAGCGGACGGCAGCGGGTCGCTCGACGAAGCCGGCTGGGAGTACGCCTGCACGCTCGTCGGGCGGATCGCGCGCAACGCCGCGGAGCTCGGCCTCGTGACGGCGTTCCACCCGCACGCCGCCTCCTACGTGGAGGCGCCGCACGAGATCGAGCGCCTGCTCGACGGCACCGACGCGCGCCTCGTCGGGCTCTGCCTCGACACGGGCCACATCGCGTACGGCGGCGGCGATCCCGCGCGCTTCGCCCGGGACCACGGCGCGCGCGTGCGCCACGTCCATCTGAAGGATCTCCGACGCGACGTCCACGCGAGCGCGATCCAGCGCGGGATCAACTTTGCAGACGCCGTCGGCGAGGGCGTGTTCGCGCCGCTCGGCGACGGCGACCTCGACCTGCAGGGCACGCTCGCCGCGCTGCGCGACGCGGGATACGACGGCTGGCTCGTCGTCGAGCAGGACATCCGCCTCGGCATCACGCCCGAGGCGGCGCCGCTCGCGGATGCCCTGCGCAGCCGCGAGTTCATCCGCCGGGCGATCGGCGTGTGAGGCCGGCACCGGCCGGACGGAACGCCACGACGACCGGACGAGCGACGCCACACGCCTACGTGCTCGGCCGCGTCGGCGTGGACCTCTACCCGCAGCAGCTGAACACGCCGCTCGAGGAGGTCAGCACCTTCGAGAAATTCGTCGGCGGGTTCGCCGGGAACGTCGCGACCGGCCTCGCGCGCCTCGGCGTGCCGGCCGCGATCGTCTCGGCGGTCGGCGACGACGGCCACGGCCGGTTCGTGCGCGCCTTCCTCGAGGCCGAGGGTGTGGACACCGGCGCGCTCCGCGTGCACCCCGTGCTCCGCACCGCGCTCGCCTTCTGCGAGGCCTGGCCGCCGGACCGCTTCCCCATCACCTTTTACCGAACGCCGACCTGTCCCGACTGGGAGCTCACCCCCGACGACATCCCGCCCGTCATGTCGCGCGCGTGGCTGGCGTACGCGTCGGGCACCGGGCTCGCGCGCGAGCCGAGCCGCCGCGCGACGCTCGCCGCTCTCGAGCAGCGCGAGGCGGGCACGACCATCTTCGACCTCGACTGGCGGGAGATGCTCTGGACCGATCCGGCCGAGTACGGACCGCTCGTGCGGCGCGCGGCGCGACACTGCACGGTGCTCCTCGGCGGGGAGAGCGAGTTCGCCGCTGCCGGGCTCGCGCCGCGCGAGGCCCTCGCGCTCGGTCCCGAGCTCGTCGTCGTGAAGCGCGGCGGCGAGGGCGCGACGGTCGTCGACCGCGACGGGGAGCGACACGTGCAGCGCGTCGCCGTGCCGGTCGTCAACGGCCTCGGCGCGGGCGACGCCTTCGCGGCGGCGTTCGGCGCGGCGCTCATCGAGGGGCTCGACGCCGGTGCCGCGGCGCGGCGCGGGAACGCCGCCGGGGCGATCGTCGCCGCGCGCCTCTCGTGCAGCACCGCGATGCCGACGGCGGCGGAGATCGACCGCGTCCTCGCCGGCGCGAAGGTCGTCGACGGGCGCGTCGCGTGATCGAGCGCATCGCGGACCAGCGCGGCACGGTCGTCGGGCTCGCGATCGATCACCGCGACAGCCTCCGTGCCGCCGCGCTACGTCGTGGCCTGCCGGCCGAGCCTGCCACGCTCCGCGCGTTCAAGGCCGACGTCACCGCGGCGCTCGCGCCCCACGCCAGCGTCGTGCTCCTGGACGACGAGCTCGGCGGCGACGCGATCGCGCGCCTTCCCGGCGGCACGGCGCTCGCGATGCCGCTCGAGGCGCAGGGGTACGAGAGCGTCGGGGACGCGCGGGTCACGACGCTCCTCGCGGACTTCCCGCCGGCGCGAGCGCGCGAGCGCGGCGCGGTCGCCTGCAAGCTGCTGCTGCCGTACCACCCCGACCACGCGGAGGCCGCGCGACTCCAGGAGGCGGTCGCGCGAGGCGCGATCGACGACTGTCATGCCGCGGGCGTCGGGCTCGTGCTCGAGCCGATCGCGTACGGCGCGGAGGGCGCGTCGTTCGCGCTCTGCGTCATCGAGACCGCGCGCCGTCTCGCCCAGCTCGGGCCCGACCTGCTGAAGTTGCAATTCCCGGCGGGCTCGCCGGACGACGGCGCCGCGTGCCGCGCGGTGACCGACGCGTGCGGACAGGTCCCGTGGGTCCTCCTCGGTGGCGGAGCGGACGCGCGGACGTTCCTCCAGCAGCTCGCGGTCGCGACCGCAGCCGGCGCGCGGGGGTTCATCGCCGGCCGCACGGTCTGGGACGCGGCGCTCGTCGGGGGTGCGCGGGAGCGCGCGCAGGCGCTCGCCGGCGTGTGCCTGCCGCTGCTCCGCGAGGCGGCCGTCACCGCGGGCGCGGAGCGCCGGGGGGCGGCCGGGGGGAGGACGAGCTGATGCCGCGCCGGATCGGACACCGTGGGGCACGCGGGCACGTCGCGGAGAACACGCTCGCGTCATTCGAGCGCGCGATCGAGCTCGGGTGCGATGAGATCGAGACGGACGTCTGGTCGACCGGCCGCGGGCTCATCGTGAGCCACGATCCACCGGACGGATCCGCGGCGCTGACGCTCGAGCAGGCGCTGGACGCGTGCGCAGGTCGCGTGACGCTGAACGTCGAGGTGAAGGCGCTGCGCGACGAGCGCAACGCCTACGGCGCGGGCGCTCGCGTCGCGTCGCTCATCGCCGAACGCCGCGCTGATGCCTACGTCTCGTCGTTCTGGTGGCCCGCGCTCGAGGGCGCCCGCGAGCACGACCGGGCGGTGCGCCGCGCCTACATCTTCGCGTCGTACGCCGAGGTGGACGTGCTCGTGGAGCGCGCCCGGGCCGCCGGCCTCTGGGCGCTGCACCCGAACCATACGTACGTCACACCCGAGCTCGTCGCGAGAGCGCACGCAGCGGGGCTCGCGGTGAACGCCTGGACCGCGAACGACCCGGTCGACATCGCGGCGCTGCTGGCCGCGGGCGTGGACGGCATCTGCTCCGACTTCCCGGAGCGCGTACCGAAGGGCTGATCGGCGCGCCGCCGGTCAGCCCGTCGCCCAGCCCTTCGCGCGCTCGACCGCGCGCAGCCACCCCGCGTAGAGGGCCTCGCGCTCGTCGGCGCCCAGCCGCGGCTCGTAGCGCTGCGCGACGGCGCGGCGCGAGCGCAGCTCGTCCACGTCGCGCCAGAGCCCCGCCCCGAGTCCGGCGAGGAACGCGGCGCCGAGCGCGGTCGTCTCCCGCACCGCGGCGACCTCGACCGGAACGCCGAGCACATCCGCCTGGAACTGCATGAGGAACCGGTTCGTCGTGCCGCCTCCATCGACGCGCAGGATCTCGATCCGCTGGCCCGCGCCCGCCATCGCGCCGACGAGGTCACGGGTCTGATAGGCGATGCTCTCGAGCGTCGCGCGCGCGACCTCCGCGCGGCCGGTCGCGCGCGTGATGCCGAGGAGCGCGCCGCGGGCGTACATGTCCCAGTGCGGCGCCCCGAGCCCTGTGAACGCGGGCACGAGGTACACGTTCCCGTTCCCTTTCAGCGACGAGGCGAGCGCGTCAGTCTCCGCGGCGTCAGCGATGATGCCGAGCCCGTCGCGGAGCCACTGCACGGCCGCGCCGGTGACGAACGCGCTCCCCTCGAGGGCGTACGCGGGCCCGGCTCCGGTGCTCGCGGCGACGGTCGTGAGCAGGCCCTCTCCGCGCGCCATCGCCGCGCCCGTGTGCGCGAGCAGGAAGCAGCCCGTGCCGTAGGTGTTCTTCGCCTCGCCCGGCCGCGTGCAGGCCTGGCCGAAGAGCGCAGCCTGCTGGTCGCCCGCGACACCGGTGATCGGCAGCGTCGCGCCGAAGGCATCCGTCTCGGCGAAGGCGCCCGCGGAGGGCCGCACCTCCGGGAGCATCGCGCGCGGGACGCGCAGCGCGCCGAGCAGCTCGTCGTCCCACGCCCCGCGGCCGATGTCGTAGAGCAGGGTGCGCGACGCGTTCGTTGCGTCCGTGACGTGGGCTCGCCCGCCCGAGAGCCGCCACAGGAGCCACGTGTCGATCGTGCCGAAGCAGAGCTCCCCCGCTTCGGCGCGCGCCTGCGCTCCGGGGATGCGGTCGAGGAGCCAGCGGATCTTCGTGCCGGAGAAGTACGCGTCGAGCACGAGCCCGGTGCGCTCGCGGACGAGCGGCTCGAGCCCGCGCGCGCGCAGATCCTCACAGACGGGAGCGCTCGCGCGGCTCTGCCAGACGACGGCGGGTGCGATCGGCCGCGACGTCGCGCGCTCCCACACGACGGTCGTCTCGCGCTGGTTCGTGATCCCGATCGCGGCGACCCCATCCCGGCCGGGGCCCGCGGCGGCGAGCGCCTCGCGCCCCACCGCCACGGTCGTCTCGTAGATCTCATCGGCGTCGTGCTCGACCCAGCCGGGCTCGGGGTAGCGCTGCGAGATCTCGCGGTCGGCGCTCGCGAGCACGCGCCCGTCGGCGTCGACGACGAGCGCGGCCGAGCCGGTCGTCCCCTGATCGAGCGCGAGGATCGCGCCGGCCATCAGGCCGTCGTGTGGACGCGCATGGGTGCGACCTCGGCCCGGTACGCCGCGATCTGCCGGTCGCGCTCCGCGTCAGTCCAGCCGCACGCCGCGCCGATGACGGCAGCGACCCGGTCGAGGCAGTCGAGCGCCTGACAGGCGGCGAGACCGAGCGTCGTCCGGCGGAGGAGCGCGTCGCCGATCGTGACCGCCCACTCGCGGCGGACCGCGTGGACGAGCTGGGCCGCGATGTCCGGCGCGTGCTCGCAGAAGGAGGCCGCGAGCGCGCGGTCACGCTCGACGAGGTCGAGGACCGCGCCCGCGCACGCGCCGTAGAGCCGGGACAGGTGCTGCGCGCTCGCCTCGGCCACGCCGAGGGCCGCCGCGCGTGCCGCGATCTGCCGCTCGTCGCCGCCCGTCCCCGGGAGCGGAGCGGTCGCGGTCGTGCCGCGGACGTAGCGGCCGAGCCTGCGCGTGACGAGATCGGCGACCTCCTCCGCGATGAGGCGGTAGCCGGTGATCTTCCCGCCGACCACCGACACCGCGCCAGCGAGACCGTCGCGGCGCTCGTGGTCGTACACGCCGTGCTTGCGGCTGACGTCGCCCTCCTTCACGCCCTCCTCGCGCACGAGGGCGCGCACGCCCGCATACGTGTAGTGCACGCGATCGAGCGGCGCGGCGGGGAACGCCCGCCGGGCCTCGGACACGAGGTAGCGCACGTCCTCGTCGCTCGCGGCGGCGTCGGCCGGGTCGCCCCGGTAATCGGTGTCCGTGGTGCCGATGAGGGTCTGCTGCGCCCAGGGGATGACGAAGAACAGCCGGCCGTCCGAGCGCGCGTAGAGGACGTGTGCCTGCGACGTCGCGCGCGGCGTCACCACGTGGGTGCCCTTGGTCAGCCGCAGGAGCGGGCGTGCTCCCGGGCGGAGCTCCGCGCCGGCCACATCGAGCCAGGGCCCGGTCGCGTTCACGACCATGCGGGCGCGGACCTCGTGCTCGGACGGGATGAGCGCGTCGCGTACCACCGCGCCGGCGACGCGTCCGCCCTCGCGCAGGAACCGCGTGACCGGCGCGTGCGTGAGGACCAGCGCCCCGTCGGCGGCCGCGGCGAGCGCGTTCTCGACGACGAGGCGCTCGACGAAGGAGACCTGCGCGTCGTAGAAGCGCCACGCCCCGCGAAGCCCGTCACGGCGGATGTTCGGCTCGACGTCCGCGACCTCGGCCGCGGAGAGCCAGCGCCGCTTCGGGAGCGATTTGTCGAAGGAGAGCGCGTCGTAGAGGCGCATCCCGACCCGCAGCTTCTGCCGGAAGACGAAGCTCTCGTCGTAGACCGGCACCAGGAACGCGAGCGGCCGCACGAGATGCGGCGCGTTCCGCAGGAGGATCTCGCGCTCGCGCATGTCGGCGCGCACGAGACCGAGATCGAGCATCTCGAGGTATCGCAGTCCGCCATGGATGAGCCGGGTCGGCCGCGAGGTCGTGCCCGACGCGAGGTCCGCGCGCTCGACGAGTGCGACGGAGAGGCCGCGCCGTGCGAGATCGCGCGCGATGCCGGTGCCGATGATGCCGCCGCCCACCACGAGCGCGTCGAACGTGCGCTCGTGGAGGGCGGCGACCGCCTCAGTTCGTGTCGCTACTTGCCGGTGCTCTTGTTGTACTTCTCGAGGGCAGTGGTGAGCTCGGCCGCGGCGGCGTCGAGCGCCTCCTTCGTGCCGGAGCGGCCGAGGAGGACCTCCTCGATCGCCTTCTGGATGCGGCGGCGCGCCTCGGGGAACACGCCAAGCACCGCTCCCGCCGTCGCCGTGTTCTGCGGCGCTGTGCGGATCTGGTCGACCGCGGTGAGGAACTGGGGGTATTTGCCCGCCCATTCCTTGCTCGCGGGCTCGTCGTAGGCCTTCTTCACGACCGGGTAGTAGCCGGTGCCCGCCTGCCATTCGGCCTGGACCTTCGGCGAGGTCCAGTACTTCACGAACTCCCAGGCCGCCTGCTGCTCCGCGGCAGAGGCGCCCTTCAGGATGTACACGGACGCGCCGCCGATGATGTTCCCGCCGGACGCGGGCGCGTTCGCGGGCCGCGGGTAGCGCCCGGTCCCGATCGTGAACTTGCCCTGGGTCGCATTGATGTGACCGCGCAGCCGCGCGGTGCTCTCGACGTACATCGCCGTCTTGCCGGCGTTGAACGCGTTCGCGGCGCCGTCGTTGTCGACGCCGGGGTTCCAGAAGTAGCCGCCGTCGACGCCGGCCTTCCACCAGTCGAGGATCGCCTTGCCCTTCTCGTCGTTGAACGTGATCTTCGTCGCGCGCTTGTCACGGCCGTTGCCGTTGTCCGTGAAGTAGCCGCCGCTCACGGCCATCCACTGCTCGAAGAGCCAGCCGTAGATCGAGGGGCCGAACCCGTAGCGGACGGTCTGCCCGCCGGCGTCCTTCTTCACGAGCTTCTTCGCGTACTCGGTGACCTCTTCGAACGTCCGCGGCGCCTTCTCTGGGTCGAGCCCGGCCTCCTTGAAGGCCTCTTTGTTGTAGTAGAGGATCGACGACGAGGAGTTGAAGGGCATGCTGTAGAGCTTGCCCTCGACCCGGTAGTAGTTCGCGACCGCGGGCTCGAAGTCGCTGACGTCGAACTTGTCGCGGTCGATGAACGACTGCATCGGGATGATCTCGTCCGAGTCGATCATGTAGCGCTGGCCGATGTCGTAGACCTGGATGAGCGCCGGCGCAGCCTTCGAGGCGAGCGCGGTGTTCAGCTTCGCGAGCGCGTCGTCGTACGTGCCCTGGAAGATCGGCTCGACCTGGATCTTGCTCTGGCTCTTGTTGAAGGCGTCGACGATCTTGTTGACCTCGGGTCCGAGCGTGCCGCCCATGGCGTGCCAGAAGACGATCTTGCTCGCCGGCTCGACCGACTTGTCGGGCGCCTTCGGGCCGGTGTCGGCAGCACCAGGGGCCGCCGGCCCGCTTCCGCCGCAGGCCGCGGCGACGAGCGCCAGGACCATCGCCACACTGACGAGGCTTCGCATCTCGCTCCTCCTCCAGGCCGCGGTCACCCGCGGCCACGTTCGCGATCCGATGTACGCGACATTACCCCTTCACGGCACCGGCGGTCAGCCCGCGGACGAGCTGGCGCTGGCCGACGAGCAGCAGGATGAGCGTCGGCGCCGCCACCATCACGACCCCGGCCATGAGGAAGCCCCAGCGCAGTGACTCCTCGAAGCGCAGCTGCGCGAGACCCACCTGCGTCGTGCGCATGAGCGTCTGGTTCGTGATGAGCAGCGGCCAGAAGTACTGGTTCCACGTGCTGAGGAACGCGTAGACGGCGACGGTCCCCAGAGCGGGCCGCGAGAGCGGGAGCACGACCTGGGTCAGCAGGCGCAGGCGGCCCGCGCCATCGACGATCGCGGCGTCGATGAGCGCCTGGGGCAGCTGCAGGAAGCTCTGCCGCAGCAGGAACGTCCCGAACGCGGTCGCCATGAACGGGACCGACAGGCCCTGGTAGGTGTCCAGCCAGCCGAGATCGCGCACGGTGATGTAGTTCGGGATGATCGTCGCCTCCCACGGGATCATGAGCGTCGAGAGGAACACCAGGAACGCGACCTCACGGCCCTTGAAGCGGATGAAGCTGAACGCGTACGCCGCGAGGCTCGCGGTGATGAGCTGGCCGGCGACGACGAGCAGGGAGACCACCGCGCTGTTGAGGAGATAGCGGCCGATCGGGATCGTGGCGAAGACGCGCTCGTAGTTGCCCAGCTGCAGCGTCGCGGGCAGGACCGGGGGCGGGTAGCTCGTCACCTGGGACTCGGTCATGAAGCTGTACGCGAGCGCGAGCAGCAGCGGGAACGCGACGAGGAGGGACGCGAGGGCGAGGACCGCGTAGGTGAGGACGATCACTGGGCCGCCACCGTTCCCGCTCGCTTCACTGGTAGTGCACCCGCTTCTCGACGAACGCGAACTGGATGACGGTGAGCACCAGGATGATCGCGAAGAGCACGAGTGACTGCGCGCTCGCGTAGCCGAACTGGAAGTTGTGGAAGGCGTCGAGGTAGATGCTGTAGACGAGGGTGCGCGTCGCGTCCACAGGTCCGCCGCGCGTGAGGAGGTGGATCTGTGTGAAGGCCTGGAACACGTGGATCGTGTTCACGACCAGCAGGAAGAACAGGAACGGGGTCAGCATCGGGACGGTGATCCGCCAGAACGTGATGGCGGGCGACGCGCCGTCGATCTTCGCCGCCTCGTAGAGCTCCTCGGGAACTCCCTGAAGACCCGCGAGCAGGATGATGATGCTGAAGCCGAGCCCGAGCCAGATCGTCGTGATCGACACCGCGACGATCGCGACGCTCGGCTCCGTGAGCCAGTTCAGGCCCCGCAGGCCGACCAGCGAGAGCAGGTAATTGAGCAGGCCGAGGCTCGGGTTGAACAGCATGAGCCAGATGAGCGATCCGACCGCCGCGGACACGGCGATCGTGCTCACCATCGCGGTGCGGAACGCGTTGATCCCGGGCACGCGGCGGTTCGCGAGCGTCGCGAGCAGCAGCGCGAGCGCGATGCCGGCCGGGACGGAGAGCACGACGAACCAGAACGTCGCGACGAGACCTGCCTGGAACACCGGCGACGCCAGCAGCTCGGTGTAATGGTCGAGCCCGGCGAAGAGGCGCGGGTTCCCCTGCGGCGAGGTGTAGAAGACGCTCAGGTAGATCGTCTTCCCGAGTGGGTAGAAGACGAAGGCGACGAAGAGGGCAAGCGAGGGCAGCAGGAAGAGCATCGCCGTCCCGAGCTCCCGAGCCGGCCGGCCGGCCCTTCGTGTCACCGCCGCATCGTGCCACGACGCGCGGACCAAGGGCTCGCCTACAGCCCGTGCCGGGTGAGGAACGCCTGCACCGCGGCGTTCCACGCGGGCGCGGCCTCGCGCGGCGCGGCGTGATGCGCGCCGGGAAGGACCGTGAGCTCCGCGCCGGGGATCCACGAGGCCCACTCGCGCGCGCCCTCGACCGTCAGCCTCGGCTCGCGCTCTCCGACGATGACGAGGGCCGGCACCCCGAGCGCCGCGAGCTCGGCCTTTCGCGGACGCTGGTCCCAGTCGCGGAGAACGGCGATCGCGCGCGCGACGTCGGAGGGCGTACGGCCGAGCCCGGTGCCGGTCGCCGCGACCATGCGCCCGAAGGCCGATGCCGCGAACGCGGGGTCGGTGGTCGGCGGGCCTTCCGGCTCGCCGTCGTCCGAGCGCGGCTGGCGCTGGATCGCGGGACGGCCCTCGAGCGCCGTGCGGATCTCGGCCTCGAGCCACTCGCGTCCCGGCTGCGTGAGGTACGGGACGGTGTGCCCGATGACGAGCGCGAGCGCGCGGTCCGGATGGTCGAGGCCGAACTGCGCGGTCACGACGCCGCCGAGCGAGCTGCCGGCGATGATCGCCCGCTCGATCCCGAGCGCGTCGAGGAACGCCGCGAGGTCGCCGGCGAGGTCCGCGGCGCTCCACTCGCCGGGTGGGCTCGCCGAGCGCCCGGTGCCGCGGCGGTCGTACGTGAGGACGCGATAGCGCTGGGAGAAGACCGGCGCCTGGAAGAAGAGCCACGGGGTATGGTCGTGCGCCTGGAAGACGACCGGCGTCCCTTCGCCGAGCGACTCGTAGTAGAGCTCGACCCCGCCGGCGTTCGCACGTGGCACGCCAGCGATGCTATCGGCGCGCGCCCCCCGCTCCGGGGCGCGGGAGGGAGGAGCAGGCAGTGAAAAAGGCCTATCAGGGCTACCGCTCGTTCCAGTACCTCGAGCCTGGCGCGGACTACCGCGAGTTCGCGCTCGCGGCGGAGCGCGACCGCGTGCCGTCGACCGCCGACCCGCTCACGGCGGACGAGCGGCGCCGCGTGGACGCCATCTTCGCGCGTGAGCCGATCGTCTCGATGCACGACCACACCTCGATCTTCCCGGCGGACATGGGCGAGGTGTTCGAGTACCGCCGCCAGGGCCGCGACTGGACCGGCTACGAGGGCCTCGCGGCGTCCGACGTCGACGTGTTCTTCGAGAGCTTCATGGACGGGACCGCGCTCATCACGTCCTCGAAGGGCTGGAAGTGGGACGACATCGTGTTCGACCTTGGGATGCGCTTCTCCGACATCGCGCACCAGGACCTCGTGTACAAGGCGGAGCGCCTTGCGGACCTCGATGCGGCGAAGCCCTCGGGGCGCATCGCCTTCGTCGCGTGTCTCGAGGCCGCGACGCCCATCGAGAACGAGGTCGATCGCGTCGACGTGCTCTACGGCCTCGGCGTGCGGTGCATGGGCATCACCTACAGCGAGGCGAACACGCTCGGGTCCGGCCTGCGCGAGCGCACGGACGCGGGCCTCACCGACCTCGGCCGCGCGGTCGTGCGGCGCATGAACAGGCTCGGCATGACCATCGACGTCGCGCACTGCGGTGACCGCACCTCGCTCGACGTCATCGAGGCGAGCGAGAAGCCGATCCTCATCACGCACGCGGGCGCTCGGACGCTCTGGGACACCCGGCGGATGAAGCCGGACGACGTCATCAGAGCGTGCGCGAAGAAGGGCGGGGTCATCGCGATCGAGGCCGCCCCGCACACGACGCTGACCAAGGCGCACCCGAAACACTCGCTCGAGTCGGTCATGGAGCACGTGCGCTACTGCGTCGAGCTCGTCGGCGTCGATCACGTCGGCCTCGGGCCCGACACCCTCTTCGGCGACCACGTCGCGCTGCACCACGCGTTCGCCGGCCCCCTCTCGCTCGGCGCGATCCAGCAGGGCGCGACGTTCGACGAGGTGCCGTACGTGGACGGCATGGAGAACCCGGCCGAAGCGATGCGCAACGCGGTCGGCTGGCTCGTCCATCACGGCTACTCGGACGCGGACATCGCGAAGATCGCGGGCGGCAACGCGCTGCGAGTGCTGCGCGCGACCTGGGCCCGCTAGCAGGCCGTTTCGCGGCAGCGACTAGCATCCGCGCGTGGGCCAGCTGGAGCGCGGCGATGCCGCACCGGCCTTCACGCTCACCGCCGACGACGGGACGACCGTCTCGACGGAGTCGATGCGCGGGAAGCGCTACGTCCTCTACTTCTACCCGAAGGACGACACGCCGGGCTGCACGACCGAGGCCTCCCAGTTCAACGAGAACCTCAGCACGTTCGACCGCGCGAACGTGCCGGTGATCGGCGTCTCACGCGACGACGCGGCGTCGCACCAGACGTTCCGTACGAAGTACGGCCTGCGGTTCCCGCTCGTCAGCGATCCCGACCAGAGCGCACACGAGGCGTACGGCGCGTGGGGCGAGCGCCCCGGCCGCGGCGTCGGCGTCATCCGCTCGACGTTCGTCGTGGGCCCGGACGGCAGGATCGAGCACGCCTGGTACGGCGTCACCGCGGACGGGCACGCGCAGGAGGTCCTGAAGGCGGTCGGCGCGGCCTAGCGCGGCGCAGATCGTGAGCCGCGGCTCCCGGGACCCGGCGGGATGCCGACGGAGCGGGTAGCGTGTCGGCGCATGGGAGCGGCTGACCTCAGAGCGAGGGTGCGCGAGGTGATGCCGCGCGTGCGCGAGGCGCACGCGCGGCTCGTGCGCATCCCGTCGCTCAGCGCGGCGGGCCACGACCCCGCGCCGGTGCGGCAGTCGGCCGCGCTCACCGCGGAGCTGCTGCGCGGGATCGGCGCCGAGGCGCGCACGCTCGAGGCGAAGGGCGGGCATCCCGCGGTGGTCGGGCGCATCGCGGGACCGGCGGGATCGCGGACCGTCCTGCTCTACGCGCACCACGATGTGCAGCCCCCCGGGCCCGACTCGCGCTGGTCCTCGCCGCCGTTCGAGCCCGTGGAGCGGGACGGACGGGTGTTCGGACGCGGGACGTCCGACGACAAGGCTGGGATCGCGGCACACCTCGCGGCCGTCCTCGCGCACGGCGGGAAGCCTCCGTGCACGGTCCTGTTCTTCATCGAGGGCGAGGAGGAGTCGGGCTCGAAGCACCTGCGCGGCCTCCTCGAGGGCGAGCGCGAGCGCCTCCGCTGCGACGCGGTCGTCATCGCGGACTCCGGCAACTGGCGGATCGGCCAGCCCGCGCTCACGACGACGCTGCGCGGGGTCGTGGACTGCGTCGCCGAGGTGACGGTGCTCGACCACGCCGTGCACAGCGGCGGCTACGGCGGCATCTTCCCGGACGCGGTGACGTGCCTCGCGCGGATCCTCGCGACGCTCCACGACGACCAGGGCCGCGTCGCCGTCCGCGGGATCGCCGCGCGGGACGCGGACCCGCTCGACCTCACCGAGGACGAGCTGCGCGCGTGGACCGGCGCCCGGCCGGGGCTGCGGACGATCGGCGAGGGCTCGTTCACGTCGCGCATGTGGACGCGGCCCGCGATCTCGGTCATCGGCGTCGACGCGCCGAGCGTGCACGACTCCTCGAACCAGCTGGTGCCCGCCGCGCGCGCCCGCGTGAGCATGCGCATCCCGCCCGGCCAGCCGGCGAAGGCCGCGCTCGACGCGCTGTGCGCCCACCTCCGGGAGGCCGCGCCATGGGGCGCCGAGGTGAAGGTCACGCCGGGCTCGGCTGGCGAGCCCTTCGTCGCGTCGACGAAGGGCCCCGCGTACGACGCGATGCACGCGGCGCTCGCAGACGCGTGGGGCAGGAAGGCGCTCGACATCGGGATCGGCGGCAGCATCCCGTTCCTCGCGGACTTCGCCGAGCTCTTCCCGGAAGCGGAGCTCCTCGTCACCGGCGTCGGGGATCCGTCATCGAACGCGCACTCCGAGGACGAGAGCCTGCACCTCGCCGACTTCGAGAACGTCTGCGTCGCGGAGGCGCGCTTCCTGGAGCTGTTCGCGCGCTGAGCGACCGGGCGGAGGGCGCGACCGGGCTAGGCCGGCGAGGCGAGGTCGAGATCGATGGGCGCGAGGAGCTCGAGCGCGGCGCCCGCGTGGGTCCAGTCGATGAGGTCCTCGATGGCGACGCCGCCCGTCTCTTCCCACTCGTGGTCCTCATCGACGTCGAGGCCATCGCAGTACGCCCACTCCCGCCGATGGACCGTGAGGCCGCCTCGTCCGACACGCGAGGGCGCCGCGAGGTGGTCCGGCTTCACGCAGCGGTAGCCGATCGTCGGGCCGCGCAGCACGTCGCTTCCGAGATCCACCATGTCCGCCTCCCCGTCCCGCGTTGGATCATCGAGCGCCGGGATCCCGCCCGGCGGACCGGCACTTCCCGCGCCGGTCCGTTACCGGATCGTTGCACCTGCCCGAAATAGGGAGCGGCCAGGCGGGCCGGCTACGGCAGGCGCTGGAACCAGAGCAGCGAGAACGCGGCCGCGAGGACCGACAGGGCCGCCGCGAGCGCCGTGAACGCGAAGGTGACCTCGGTCTTCTCGGTGCGCAGCACGAGCGTGGTGCTGAGGTTCGAGTACACCTTCTCGAGCTCGGCCTCGTTCGAGGCGAGGTAGTACTCGGCCTTCGTGAGCTCGGCGACCTGGCGCAGCGTCGCCTCGTCGAGCCGCGTGCGGATCTGACGGCCCTGGATGCGCAGGATCGTGCCCTCGGGGCTGCCGAGACCGATCGTGTAGACGCGGATGCCCCGGTCGATCGCCTCCTGCACGACGGCGAGGGGCGGCGGGAACACATTGTTCTCGCCGTCGGTGAGGAGGACGACCGTCGCGGGGGCGAAGTAGCCCTCCGGCACCGGCGTCGCCTTCGGGGTCGCGGGCGCCGCGGTCGGGCGCGCACCCGGCGCGGGCTGCGCCGGCTGCACCGGGAAGTCGAGGTCGCTGTTCTCGAAGATCGCCTCGAGCGATGTGAGGATCCCGCGGCCGATGGCGGTGCCGCGCTGCGGCCGCAGCCGCGAGATCGCCGCCTTCACGGCCTCCTTGTCGTCGGTCGGCGCCTGGACGATCGCGGCGTTGTCGGTGAACGACACGACGCCGATGCGCGCCGAGCCGCTCTGCTTGTCGACGAAGGTCATCGCCGCGCTCTTCGCCGCCTCCATGCGGTTCGGACGCATGTCCTCGGCCTGCATGCTCCCGGAGACGTCGATCGCGAGGATGACGGTGCCTTCCTCGCTGGGGAGCGTCACGACCGACTGCGGCCGCGCAAGCGCGATGAGCATCGCGGCCACCGCGAGGATGAAGAGTGCCGGCGGGATGTGCCGCTTGATGCCGGGTCCCTTGTCGAGCGCGTCGCGGACGAGCGTGAGGCTCGCGTAGCGGAGGGCGTACTTGTGTCGCCGCCGCTGCGCGAGGACGTACAGCGCGATGAGGACCGGGACGAGGATGAGCGCCCAGAGCGCGCCCGGCCAGATGAACTGCATCGCTTAGTGCCTCCCCCGCCGCAGCTTGCGGACCGCGGCGAACCGCGCGATCGCGCGCACGAGGTCCTCCTCCGTGGAGACCTCGAGGACGTCCACGCCAGCCTGTACGAAGGCCCGGCGCAGCGCCTCCTCATGCTTCTGCACGACCTGCGCGAATCGGGTCCGGAAACGGCGGTCGTGCGTGTCGACCTGCAGCTGCTGCCCGGTCTCCGCGTCGGTCATCGTGATCCAGCCGATGTCGGGGATCTCGCGCTCGCGCGGGTCGCTGACGCGCACGGCAATGACCTCGTTGCGCATCGCGAGCCTGCCGAGCGCGCGCTCCCAGCCCGGCGCACTGAAGAAGTCGGACACGACGAAGATGAGCGACCGCCGGCGGATCGTGCGGTCCGCCGCCTCGATGAGGTCCGCGAGCGCCGTGTACGGCGCCTGCCGGAGGCGCGGGCTGCGGCGGATCTCGTTCAGCAGCCGCAGGACGGCGGGCTTGCCGCCTCCCGCAGGGATCGCCCGCTCGACGCTGCCGTTGTAGAGGATCGCGCCGACGCGATTCCCGTGACGCGTGAGGATGCGCGAGAGCACGGCGACGACGTCCTCCACGACCGCGCGCTTCTCCGTGCGGACCGTGCCGAAGTCGAGCGACGGCGAGAGGTCGCAGAGGAAGTGCGCGGTGATCTCGCGGTCCTCGTGGTACTGCCGCACGTACGGCGTGTCCATGCGCGCGGTGACGTTCCAGTCGATGTAGCGCACGTCGTCCTCGGGCTGGTACTCGCGGATGTCGGCGAGGTCGAGGCCCTGCCCGTAGAAGAGCGTGCGGTAGTCGCCCTGGAGCAGCCCGTCCAGCCTGCGGAGGACGGTCCAGTCCAGACGCTGCAGCGTCACCTCGGGCGCCGGCGACACGGGCACGACGTTCGCGCCGCCCGTCGAGGCCACTACGCGCTCGCGCCCACGTGGCGGCCGAGCGGCTGCGCCGGCCGCGACACGCGCTCGAGGACCCGGCCGACGACCTGGTCCGGCGTCACGCCGTCGCTCAGGGCCTCGTACGACAGCACGAGCCGGTGCCGGAGCACGTCCGGGACCATGTCCACGACGTCCTGCACGAGCACGTACGTGCGCCCGCGCAGGAGCGCGAGCGCGCGCGCGGTGAGGATGAGGTTGATCGAGGCACGGGGGCTCGCGCCGTAGGTGATGTACTTCGCGAGCTCGTCGAGCCCGTACTCCTTCGGCTTGCGCGTCGCGTACGCGATGCGGACCGCGTACTCCATGAGCGCCGGGTCGGCATACACCTTGTCGGCCTCGCGCTGGAGCTCGATGAGACGCTGCGTCGTGAGCACGGGCGCGGTCGCCTCGCGTGCGGCGGTCATCCGCTCGACGATGACGAACTCGTCCATCTCGCTCGGGTAGCCGATGAGGACCTTGATCATGAAGCGGTCGACCTGCGCCTCCGGGAGCGCGTAGGTGCCCTCGGTCTCGATCGGGTTCTGCGTCGCCATGACGAGGAACGGGTCGGGCACGCGGTGCGTCTCGCGGCCGATCGTGACCTGACGCTCCTGCATCACCTCGAGCAGCGCGCTCTGCACCTTCGCGGGCGCGCGGTTGATCTCGTCGGCGAGCAGGAGGTTCGTGAACACCGGCCCGAGCGAGGTCCGGAACTCGCCGCTCTTCTGGTCGTAGATGCGCGTGCCGACGAGGTCCGCCGGGACGAGGTCCGGCGTGAACTGGATGCGCTTGAACTCGCCCTGCATCGCCTCGGCGACCGTCTTCACGGCGAGCGTCTTCGCGAGCCCGGGGACACCCTCGACGAGGAGGTGGCCGCGCGCGAGGAGCGCGACGAGCATCCGCTCGAGCAGGTGGTCCTGCCCGACGATGGTCTTCTTGATCTCGAAGAGCAGCCGGCCCATCTCGGACGGCTGCCGCATCTGCGTGGCCATGGATGTCCTCCTCTAATAGGGCGGCGAGCCGGCCGCGGACGCCGCGACGTCGATCGGGACGGCGAAGCCGATCCCGCTGAAGACGTCGCGCCCGGCCGGGTTCGCGAGCCCTGTGACGATGCCGATGACGTCTCCATTCCGGTCGAGCAGCGGCCCGCCGGAGTTGCCCGGGTTCACCGCCGCGTCGAACTGGATGAGCCCCTGGAGCACCTGCGTGCGGCCGGCGCCCTGGAAGCTGCGCTCGAGCCCCGAGATCGAACCGGTGGAGAGCGACCGCGTGAGCCCCATCGGATCGCCGACGACGATCGCGTCGTCGCCGACCCGGACGCTGCGCGGGTCGCCGAGCGTCGCCGGGACGAGCAGTGCCGGCGGCCGCAGCGCCTGCAGCACGGCGATGTCGTTCTCGGGCCGCGCGGTCTCGAGCTGCGCGGGCGAGATCGTGCCGTCGCTGAAGGTGAGCGTGATCTCGGACGCGCCCTGGACGATGTGCAGGCTCGTGAGGATCCGGCCGCTCGTGTCCAGGACCACGCCCGAGCCGGTGAACGTGCCGGTGTTGCCGGGCACGCGCGCGCTCACCTGCACGACCGAGTGGCGCACCGACTGGTAGACCGCGACCGCGGCGGGCGGCGAGGGCGTCGCCGACGCGAGGACCTGCGCGATCGTGTCCTCGACGTCCTGGACGGTGAGCGAGGGCGGCGGCGCGAACATCGCGCGCAGGCCGCCGATGGCCATGAGGAGCGCCGCCGCGAGGAGCAGCGCGCGGCCGGCCATGCCCGGGAGCTCGCGGATCGGGCGGGGACGCCGCGGCGCGGCGGGCGGGTGCGGCGGCTCGGGCGCCTCGTCGCGGGGGAAGCTGCCGTACGGCCGGTCCGCCCTGCTCATCGACCGAGTCTAGGCGGCGGTCCCGCGGGCTCACGTGAGAGAAAGGTAAGGAACGCGGGCGCGTTGGCGCGGGCTTTGCCCGATGCTGCGCGCGTGGAACGCTCGAGCGGGGTCCTGCTCCCGCTCGCGTCTTTGCCGAACGGGACGCTCGATCGCGAGGCGTACCGCTTCGTCGACTGGCTCCACGCGGCGGGACAGTCATGGTGGCAGGTGCTGCCGCTCGGCCCGCCGGACTTCACGGGCTCGCCGTATAGCGGGTCATCGGCCTTCGCTGCGCACGCGGGCTATCTCGCCGATCCGTCCGCGCAGGTTTCGGACGCGGAGCGGGATGCCTTCCGCGCGCGCAACGCCGCGTGGCTCGGCGACTGGGAACGCTTCGCCGGAGCGGGCGCGGTCGACGACCAGATCCGCTTCGATCGCGAGTGGACCGCGCTCCGCGAGCACGCGCGCGAGCGCGGCGTCCGGGTCGTGGGCGATCTGCCGATCTTCGTCGCGGCGGGGAGCGCCGATCACGTCGCGCATCCCGAGCTCTTCCTCCGCGGGGTCATCTCCGGCGTCCCGCCGGACGCGTTCAGCGCCGACGGGCAGCGCTGGGGCAATCCGCTCTACGACTGGCCCGCGCTACGCGCGCGTGGCTACCGCTGGTGGATCGAGCGGTTCCGCCGGCAGCTCGCGCTCGTCGACCTCCTGCGCGTCGACCACTTCCGCGGCCTCGTCGCGTACTGGGCGATCCCGGCCGGCGCGAGGACCGCCCGGCACGGGCGCTGGCGGCGCGGCCCCGGCGCGGCGCTCTTCCGCGCGGTCACGCGGGAGCTCGGGCGCCTCCCGCTCGTCGCCGAGGATCTCGGCGTCATCACCGAACCGGTCGAGCGGCTCCGCGAGCAGCTCGGCCTGCCCGGCATGCGCGTCCTCCAGTTCGCGTTCGACGGCGATCCGGCGAACCCCCACCGCCCGGAGCGCCATCCGGCGCGCTCCGTCGCGTACACCGGGACGCACGACAACGACACGGCCACGGGCTGGTGGCGCTCGCTCGACGCCGGTGGCCGCGCCCGCGTGGGGATACCGGGGCGCTCGCCGCATTGGGAGCTCATCGCGCTCGCGTGGGGATCGCGCGCGCAGCTCGCGATCGCTCCTGCGCAGGATGTCCTCGGGCTCGGGAGCGACGCACGCCTGAATCACCCGGGGCGCGAGAGCGGGAACTGGCGCTGGCGCCTGCCGCGGGGCGCGCTCACGGCGGCCCACGCCCGCCGTCTGCGCGAGCTCACGCGGCGCGCGCGGCGGCTCGCCTGACGACGCTCCGCACGCATCGCGTCCCGAGCCGGATCCTCGGCGAGGTCCGCGTCGTGCGCGTGCTCATGCCCGACGAGCCGCGCGCGGTCCTCTTCCTCAACGACGGGCAGAACCTCTTCACCCGACCGCGCACCGTCGGCACACCCGAGAAGTGGCGCGCCGACGAGGCGGCGGCGCGCGTGCCCGGCCTCGCGATCGTCGGCATCGACAACGCGGGCCGGCAGCGCGCGCGCGATTACCTGCCGTACCCGAATGCGTCCGACCCGCTCGGACGCCGTCCGCGCGGCGGGCGCTACGCCGACTTCATCGTGGAGGAGCTCTTCGGGTGGGTCGCGCGGCGCTACCCGCAGCTCGCGCGTCCGCGCCACGTCGGGATCGGGGGCTCGTCGTACGGCGCGGTGAGCGCGCTGCACACCGCACTGCGGCACCCCGGTGCCTTCGACCGCCTGCTCGTCGAGAGCCCGTCGCTCTTCATCTCGGGCCGGCGCCTCCTCGATGACGTGCGCCTCGCTCCGACACTGCCGCAGCGCGTGCATCTCGCGATGGGGACGGCCGAGGCGCGCGCACCCGAGACGAGCGCCCGGGTGCTGCAGGATGCGGTCGATCTCGCGGACCTCTTGCGGTCCAAGGGGCTCGGCCCGCGGCGCCTGCACTCCCACATCGAGCAGGACGGCCGCCACCACGAGCGCTACTGGGCGGGCCGCCTACCCGGCGCGCTGCGGTTCCTGTTCGGCTAGCGGCTCTTCGGCTCGGACCTCGGTCTCGAGGAGCTCGGCCTCCTTCTTCTTCACCTCGACGTCCTCCCGCACCGACGCGATCGTCTCGTTCATGACCCGCGCGACGAGCGAGATGACGAACGCGTCGACGGCCCACTGCAGCAGCGCCCGGGCGGGTCCGGGCACGTACCCGGACGGGCGCACGAGCGTCGGCCGGAAGAGCGCGGCGAGGGCCATGCCGACCCAGGTGCCGAAGCAGAGGTGGCACGACACGAGCTTGCCGAGGTGCTCGTTGCGCGCGGCGGCCGCATCGCGCAGTCCCTTGAAGAGCCACGACTCGACGACGATGAACGTGATCTGGTGGCACGCCGCGGCGAGCGCGAGGAGGCGACCCATGCGCGGCGTCCGAGCACGGACCGTGCCGACGCCGTGCGGCGGGACGCGATCAGATCGCGGTCCAGCCTCCGTCCACCGCAAGGGTCTGGCCCGTGACCATCTTCGCCGCCGGGCTCGCGAGGTACACCGCGGCGTTCGCGACATCGTCCGGATCCGCAAGGCGCCCGAGCGGGATGCGCGAGAGCACGTCGGCCTTGAAGGCGGCATCCTCGAACATCGGCTCGGTGAGCGGTGTCAGCACGAACGTGGGCGCGATCGCGTTCACGGTGATCCCGTGCTGCGCCCACTCGATCGCGAGGACGCGGGTGAGGTTGACGACGCCGGCCTTGCTCGAGCAGTAGGCGGCGCGCCGCCAGTAGCCGACAAGGCCCATCTGCGACGCGATATTCACGATGCGCCCGCCGCCGCTCGCGACCATGTGCCGCCCCGCGGCCTGCGAGCAGAAGAAGAGGCCCTTCAGGTTCACGTCGAGGACGCGGTCCCAGTCCTCCTCGCTCACCTCGAGCGCGTGGCGCTGGATGTTCAGGCCTGCGTTGTTCACGAGCACGTCGAGCCGCCCGAGCCCCGCGAGGACCGCGGGCACGAGCGCGTCGATGGAGCGCAGATCGGTGACGTCGAGCGGCACGACGGCCGCGCGGCGTCCCCGGCCGCGGATCTCCTCCGCGGTCCGCTCCGCGAGCGCCGTCTTGTGCGGAAGCTCCGTCACGGCGACGTCGGCGCCGTGCGCCGCGAGGGCGAGGGCGATGGACCTGCCGAGCCCGGTCCCGCCGCCGGTGACGAGCGCCACCGTCCCCTCGAGCCCGAACGCGTTCACGGCCGGAAGTGTCGCGCATCGGCGGGAGCGGGCGCTCTCCGTACGGCAGATGCCGCTCCGAGCGTCAAGCGCGTACGGCGGTCCGACGTTCGTCTACCTATCGCGGCCGCCCGGGGGGCGCACAGTCATACACACACACGACGACCGTCGCGTTCGAACACTCCTGACGCGCGGTCGCACGATCGACGAAAGGTGCGCCTCATCACCGTCCATGAGCCCGCCACGAATGCCGTGCTCGCGTCCTTCCCCGCGGCCGAGCTGGACACGCTGCGCCCGCACTTGCGGCGCGTCGAGCTGCGGCGCGAGCAGGAGATCTACGCGCCGCACGCGATCATCCGAGAGATCTACTTCCCCATCGCCGGCCTGATCTCGATGGTCGCGCAGCTGCGCTCCGGGGAGCAGGCGGAGGTCGGCGTCATCGGACGCCAGGGCATGAGCGGCCTCCCGGTGTACGCCGGCGCCCGGAATCTCGGGTTCCGCACGGCCGTCCAGATACCGGGCGAGGCGCTCGTGCTGGATGCGGAGCTGCTCGTTCGGGCGCAGGACCGCAGCTCGGCGCTGCGCAGGGCGATCGAGATCGCGACGAGCGCGCACATCGCGCTCATCGCCCAGACCGCCGCCTGCAACCGTGCGCACGACGTCGAGCAGCGCCTCGCGCGCTGGCTCCTCGTGAGCCGCGACGCCGCGGACGGGGCCGAGCTCGAGCTCACGCAGGAGTACCTCGCCATGATGATCGGCGTCCAGCGCCCGACGGTGACGCTCGCCGCGGGGACCTTCCAGCGTGATGGCCTCATGGATTACCGCCGCGGCAAGATCCGCATCCGCGACGCCGCCGCGCTCGAAGCGCGCTCGTGCGAGTGCTACGAGATCGTGCGTGACGAGCACCGGCGGCTGCTCGACCACGACGGTCACTACATGGCGGCGCTGAAGTAGGCCCGACCTCGCGACGGTGACGCGGCGCATGACCGCGTCACCGCGCGGCACTGCGCCGCGCCGGCGAGCGGGACCCGGGACCGT
>DASUCM010000070.1:0-3569 GCA_036276035.1 Candidatus Limnocylindria bacterium
CCGAGCGCGGCGTGTTCCGCACGCGAGACGGCGGCCGCACCTGGAAGAAGGTGCTGTACCGCGGCGTCGACGCCGGCGCGATCGACCTCGCGCTCGACCCGAACAACCCGCGCGTCATGTACGCGACGACCTGGGAGGCGCGGCGCGGCCCCCACTACCTGAACAGCGGCGGGCCGGGCAGCGGGATCTGGAAGAGCACCGACGGCGGCGACACCTGGAGCGACCTGACGCGCGCGAAGGGTCTGCCGAAGCTGCCGTTCGGGAAGATCGGCATCTGCGTGAGCGGCGCCCGGGCGGAGCGCGTGTACGCGATCATCGAGGCGAAGGATGGCGCGGTCTTCCGCTCCGACGACGGTGGCGAGACGTGGCAGAAGCTCTGCGAGGACCGCAACCTGCGCCAGCGCGCCTGGTACTACCACCACATCTACGCGGACCCGAAGGACCCCGAGACGGTGTGGGTCCTGAACGTCGACACCTGGCGGTCGACGGACGCGGGCGCGACGTTCCAGCAGGTCGAGATCCCGCACGGCGACAACCACGACCTCTGGATCGACCCGAAGGATCCCCTGCGCATGGTCGAGGGGAACGACGGCGGCGCGACCGTCTCGCTGGATGGCGGGAAGACCTGGTCCTCCATCTACAACCAGCCGACGGCCGAGATGTACCACGTGCATACCGACACCCGGACGCCGTACTGGATCTACGGCGCGCAGCAGGACAACACGACCGCGGTGGTCCCGAGCCGCGCGCGGCTCGCGGCGATCACGAACCACGAGCTCGACGAGGTCGGCGGCGGCGAGAGCGGCTACATCGCGATCCGTCCCGACGATCCGGACATCGTGTACTCGGGGTCGTACCAGGGCTTCCTCACGCGGTACGACCACCGCACGCTGCAGATGCGCAACATCATGGTCTGGCCCGAGGTCTCATCGGGACAGGGCGCGGGCGAGCTGAGATACCGCTTCCAGTGGACCTTCCCGATCGTCATCTCGCCGCACGACCCGAACGACCTCTACGTCACCGGCAACCGCGTGTTCCGCTCGCGCGACGAGGGGCAGACCTGGCAGGAGCTTTCCGGGGACCTCACGCGCAACGACCCGAAGCGGCTCCTGCCCTCGGGGGGCGAGATCACGAAGGACAACACCGGCGCGGAGTACTACGGGACGATCTTCGCGTTCGCCGAGTCGCCCGTGGAGCGCGGTGTCCTCTGGGCCGGATCGGACGACGGCCTCATCCACGTCTCGCGCGACGCCGGGAAGACGTGGCGCAATGTGACGCCGAAGGGCCTGCCCGCATGGGCGCTCATCAGCATCATCGAGGCCTCGCCGTTCGACGCCGGCACCGCGTACGTCGCCGCGACGCGCTACAAGCTCGACGATTTCCGACCTTATCTGTTCCGGACCCGCGACTTCGGCCGCACCTGGACGAAGATCACCGCGGGGATCGCGGCGGACGCGTTCACGCGGGCCGTCCGCAGCGACCCGAAGCGCAAGGGCCTCCTCTACGCGGGCACCGAGACCGGCCTGTACGTCTCGCACGACGACGGCGCGCGGTGGCAGCGGCTCGGCGGGAACCTGCCCGTCGTGCCGATCCACGACCTCGTCGTCAAGGACGACGATCTCGTGCTCGGCACGCACGGCCGGTCGTTCTGGGTGCTCGACGACCTCACGCCTGTGCGCGAGTGGAAGGCCGGCCCGCGCGATCGGGAGGTGCTGTTCCCGCCGCGAGCGACCGTGCGCATCCGCTCGAAGGGCGGCTTCCCGGCGAAGCCCGTCCCGGGCATCAACTACCGCTTCACCGGCGCAGCGATCGTCCCGTACGAGCTCGGCAAGGACAAGGAGACCGGCGAGAACAAGGAGACCTACCTCGACGCGGCCAAGAACCCGCCCGAGGGCGTCCTCGTGCAGTACTGGTTCCGCGAGCGGCCGAAGGGCGAGGTCACGCTCACGTTCCTCGACTCGCGCGGCCGCCAGATCCGCTCGTTCTCGAGCCGTAGGGACGACGACGAGGCGGCGCCCGCGCCGGAGTCGGCGCTTCCGGCCGAGGGCGCCGAGACCGTGCAGCAGCCTGGCGCGGGCGAGCCCGAGAAGAAGAAGGACCCCGTCGTGCCGAAGAAGGCAGGGCTCAACCGGTTCGTGTGGAACATGCGCTACCCCGACGCGGCGAAGATCGAGAACGACGCCTCGATGGAGGAGTTCGAGCGCGCGCTCGCGGGACCCGTCGCGGTCCCCGGGCGCTACCAGGTCCGGCTGAAGGTGGAGGGGCGCACGTACACGGTGCCGTTCGAGACGCGGGCCGATCCGCGGATCGCCGCCACGCAGCAGGATCTCGCGGCGCAGTTCGACCTGCTCATGCGCATCCGGGAGCTCCTGTCGACGACGCACGAGACCATCACGGAGATCCGCGCGCTGCGCGCGCAGGTCGAGGACTGGGAGCGGCGCGCCGCGAAGGGGAAGCCGGCGCGCGCGGTCGTGAAGGCGGCCGCGGCCCTGCGCAAGGAGCTCACCTCGATCGAGGAGGAGCTCGTGCAGACGAAGGCGAAGAGCCGCCAGGACACGCTCAACTTCCCGATCAAGCTGAACGCGAAGATCGCCGGTCTCGCCGCCGCGGTCTCGATGGGCGACGCGCGCCCCACGGCTGCCGCCGAGGCGCTGTTCGCCGACCTGCAGCGGCGCGTCGACGTCCAGCTCGCCCGGTACGCGAAGGTCCGCGACGGGCAGGTGCGGACCTTCAACACGCTCGTCCGGCGCGAGCGCTATGCGCCCGTGGAGGTCGCCGCCGCCGCAGTGAGGTAGCGCAGGTAACGGGCAGGCAGGCGTGGCGTTAGAGCGCCAGGTGCACCGCCTCGCCCTCTCGCTCGTCGTCGCCCTCGTCGTCGCGGCCACCACGGCCGCACCGGCTGCCGCCTGGCCGCCGCCGGAGGCGCCGAGCTGCGAGATCCTCCCGGTCGACAACGTCTGGCGTGCCGACATCAGCCAGATGCCCGTCGCGCCCCAGAGCCCGCAGTGGCTCGCGAACATGGGCGGGCCGGCGCGCCGTCTGCATCCCGACTTCGGCGGACCGCCGTACGGCTACCCGATCACCTACGTGGGCCGCACCACGCCGCGCACCGCTGTCTCGTTCGACTACCAGGACGAGAGCGACCCCGGCCCGTACCCGTTCACCGCGCAGACGGCGATCGAGCCTGCGAGCGACCGGCACGCCTTCATGATCGATCGCGACGCCTGCATCCTCTACGAGCTCTTCGACGCGGAGTGGAACGGCGGCACGCCGCGCGCGGGCTCCGGCGCGATCTTCGACCTGCGCTCGAACGCGCTGCGACCCGCGACCTGGACCTCCGCCGACGCCGCGGGCCTGCCGATCTTCCCGGGGCTCGTCCGCTACGACGAGGTCTTCGGGCGCGGCCTCGTCGACCACGCGATCCGCTTCACGGCCTCGCGCACGGATCGGAGCTTCGTCTGGCCCGCGCGTCACGAGGCTGGCGCCGCGCGCGACCCGTCGCTCCCGCCGATGGGCGCGCGCTTCCGCCTGCGCGCCGACTTCGACATCACGCGCTACTCGCCGCACGT
>DASUCM010000071.1:0-9303 GCA_036276035.1 Candidatus Limnocylindria bacterium
TCGTGCGCGCCCACGCGCGGTTCTGTTGGAACAGGCTGCCCTGCGTCGCGGCGGAGCGGCGCTCGGCGATGCCGACGAGCCCGGTGTAGCCGGTCGTCGGCGCTTCGTAGAGGCGGTACGACCCCGCTTCCGTGATGAGCCGCAGGAACTCCGGGAGCGCGAGGCCGCGCGGCGCGACGACGTACCGGATGTTCAGCAGGTCGTAGTCGGCCGGGCGCGTCTGGTCGAGGTCCCAGGTGAGGTCGGAGTTCAGCGACCACGAGAAGAGCGGCGGCGCCGCGAGCGGCAGGCCGGAGCCCGCGACGAGGTGGTAGAAGCGCACGCTCCGGAATGACACCCCGAAGTCGAGGCTCCCGCCCCACGCCGCCGGGAAGCCGGACCAGATGCGCCCCGGGGGCAGTCGGCGGAGCTCGTCGAGGATCCGCCGCGCGTCGGCGTCGCGCGCGACCGCCGCGCGCGTCTCCTCCATCCAGGCCGCGTTCACCGCGTAGTACTCGCGCCGCTCCGCCAGCGCGGGCGCGAGCGCGAGGAGGATCAGCCCGGCGGCGGCGAGGCCGGCCCACGCGCGCCGCGAGGCCGCGAGACGCCGCGCGAGCGGCGGCGTGGCGAGGCGCCAGATCGCGTCGCCGGCGAGGGCGATGAGCATGAGGGCGCCGACGTGCACCGCGCCGATGAACCGGTGCGCGGGAAGCCCCTCGCTGAAGGGGAACAGGTCCGCGATCGGTCCGAGGCTCGCGCGACCGAAGTACAGGACGAGCCACGTCCCGAAGATCCCGAGCGAGAGGGCCGCGAGCCGATCGCGTGCGACCACCGCGGCAACGGCGCCCACCGCGCAGAGCGCGGTGAGGACGGCAAGCCTGCCGTGGTCGAGGAGGGCGCCCCGGACGAGCCACTCGAGCACCTGCCCCGCGCCGAAGCTGTCCCAGCGGAAGCGCGGCAGGTATGGGCTGATCTGGAGGAACGCGGGCTCGAGCGCGAACGGCACGATCATGTAGGCGGCGATCGCCGCCGTGCCGGCGCCGACGAGAACGAGGTCGCGGACGCGGCGGACGATGTTCCCGCGATCGACGCCGGCGAGGAGGACGACCGCGGTCGTCACGGCGAGCATGTACGCGTACGCGAGGTGCGACAGGGCGAGCGCGGCGAACGCGATCGTCGCGGCCGGATGCCCCCGTCCGGTCCGCATGAGGCGCTCGAAGAGCGCGAGCCCGATGAAGAACAGGTGCGCCGCCCAGAGCTGCGTGAAGAGGCCGTATCCGCGCCAGATGTACGAGCCGTACTCGAGGCCGAAGGCCGGCTGCGAGTGGATGAGCGACGAGGCGGCCGCGGCGGCCGCGCTCCCGACGCGCGGGAAGCCCATCGTGCGCAGCGACCAGTACACCGTGAACGGGAACGCGATGAGCAGGGCGTACCGGACCGCGTTGAAGAGCAGGTACGGATCGGGCAGATCGAACAGGATCGCCTGCAACGCGGCGACGAACAGATGCGGAAGGTGCTGGTAGTAGAAGAACTCGGGGAACCCGAGCTCGAGCTCCGCCATCCAGAAGTCGATGACGTTCTGCCCGCTCGCGAACGCATCGGCCGCCCGCTGCGTGAACACGAAGTGGAGCGTCTCGTCGTTCACCTTCGGCACGCTCGAGACGAGCTCGGGCCAGAGGCCGATGAGGTTGAGGAGCGTCGGCACCGCGAGGAGGATCGCGACGGCGATCCGCTGCGGCCGCTGCTCCGGGGGCGGCGCGGGGAGCGCGAAGGCGCGCAGGCGCGCCCGGCCGGGCACCCCGGCGGCGGGCCATGCCGGCGGCGGGCCATCGGGCTCGAGCGAGGCATCGCCGCGCGCGAGCCGCCAGACGGCGACCGCCGACGCCGCCATCAGCGCGAGCGCCACGGCGTTCATCCCCGGAGTGGTGAAGAGCGTGTCGCGGACGACCGCCGGGACGGTCAGGCCCGCGACGCTCGTGGCCCGCCACAGGACGTACAGCAGGCCGACCGTGAAGGCGCCGGTCACGACCGCGAACGGCCAGCGCAGCCGGATGCGCGTTGCGGCGAACGGCGCGATGAGCGCGATCGCGGGGAAGAGGTACCGCTCGTGCACGCGGGTCGGGAGGAAGTACGAGGCGATCGCGACGAAGACGCCGGCGGCGAGGAGCGCCGCGAGGTCCTGCCGGCGCCGGAGCGGCACCACCGCGGCGACGAGGCCGATCGCGAGGAGCGCGAGGCCGATAGGGGCCTGACCGGTGTCGGGCACCAGGAAGCCGAAGATCACGCCCCAGGGGTTCAGCGCGTAGACGGAGCTGAATTCGAAGAGCGCGCTCTGATCCCGGAGGAGCTGGATGAACGCGCCCGGGGTGAGGCGCAGCGGCACCGCGACGACGAGCAGCATCGCGAGCGCACCGGCCGCGAGCCAGGCGGGCGGGCGCAGGTCACGGTCACGGACCGCAACGAAGACGGCGGCGACGAGGACGACCCAGCCGGCGACGGCGAATTGCGGCTTCACGAGCGCCGCCGCCATCGCGAGCGCGCCTGCGAGAGCCCAGCGACGCGATGCCGCGGCCCACAGGGCGAGCAGGAACGGGAGCGTCCCTGCCGCGTCGACCTGGCCCCAATACGGGCCGGCGATGAGCACTGGTGGCGCGAAGAGGTAGAGCGCCGCGGCGGCGAGCGCGCGCGGGTGGCCGGCGTGCGGCCGCACCATCGCGTACAGCGCCGCGCCGATGCCGAGGTCGAACGGGATCGAGAGCCCCTTCACGGCGTTGCGGTAGGCGTCCCCCTGGAGCAGCTCGGCGATGACCCAGAGGGGATACAGGAGCGCGGGATAGTTCGGCGGGAAGCCGAACCGGCCACTGCCGAAGCGCTCGTAGAAGTCGAAAGGGCCAAAGGCGGCCATGCCCCGGCCCCAGGACATGAGCTCTTCGTAGTCGACGGTGAAGCCGCGCGCGCCGATGAGGAGGAGGCGCAGCGCCAGCGCGGCGCCAAAGAGGACGACCAGGCCGCGCACGCGTTCGTCGCGCCAGAGCGCACGCGCGCGCGAGGTCATCGCGACCGCGGGCTAGCGGCCGGTCGGGCTCGGGCTCGGCCGCTGCGTCGGCACGGGCGTTGCCGCCGGCGCCGGCGGGAGCTTCGGATCGATCGCGATCGCCTGCCGGATCTCGGCATCGCCCTCGGCGACGCGTCCGGTGGCACGGAGCACGAGCCCGAGGTTGTAGTGCGCGATCGCGTCGTTCGGGTTCAGCACGAGCAGCCGGCGGTACAGATCGATCGCTTCCTGCGTGTCGCCCGCGGCAGCGCGGATGACCGCGAGACCGAAGAGCGAGCCCGCGGAGTTCGGGTTCACCTCGAGCGCAGCGCGGTAGAAGCCCTCCGCGATCTGCGGCTTGTTCGCGAAGCGATAGATGATCCCGAGGTTCGTAAGCGCGATCTCGTTGCGCGGATCGTTCCCGAGGGTCTCGTAATAGCCCTTGATCGCCTCGTCGTTCTTCCCTGCGTTGTGCGCCGTCTGCGCCCGGGTGAGCGCCTCGCTGGTGAGCTCGGCTGGTGTCTTCTGGCACGCCGTGCCGAACGCGACGACGAAGAGCGCGGCAAGAAGTGCGCTCGCGATCCTCAGACGCGCGGACGGACGGACGGTCATGCGAACCTCCACGAGACGACTCGCGGCGATGGTAGGCGTCCGGGCGTGCGCCTGCCTCCCCCTTCGGGGCTACGGGCCGGTCTGGATGACCCGTCCGTACGCGTCGTGGCCGGGGTTGGCGGCGTACCGGGCGGGGTCCTCGACACGGAGGACCGCGTAGCCCGCGACGTTGCCGCGATCGAAGCGCCCGTCCCTGTCGGTCGCGGTGGTGATGATGACGGTGATGTACGACGCCACGGTCCTGGGCTCCGTGGTGTTCCCGCCCTTCGTCGACCAGCTCGCGCCAGTGACGGTGCCGCCCCAGCCCTTGAACGAGCTGTTCGCCCGGAACGCGGCCCTGCCGCCGACGACCTGCTTCGTCCACGCGGCGCCCCAGAACTGCGCACGCTGCCCGACCTGGACGCCACCGGCGTTCGCGCCCCAGATCACGAAGCTCGTCTCCGCGGCCGCCGCGACCTGCGTCGCCGATGCCGCGTCGCTTCGGAGGAAGGGCAGCTGCTCCGGGAACGTCGCGGTGACCGTGTAGAGCCCGGGAGCACGCGCCAGCGTGGCGGTCGCGACGCCGCTCGCGCTCGTCATCGCCGTCGACGTCGCGCCCGCCGGCGTCGTGCCGAACACGACCTGCCGGCCGGCCGGCACCGTGAGCGCCGGCGAGAAGAGGTAGCGCACCGTCGCGGTGACCTCGATCGTGCCGTCGCGCAGCGTCCGCGCGCTCGTGATGACCGTCTGCGTTGCGATGACGTGCACGATCGTGATGGCCCGGGTCGTGGTGAACGTGTTCCCCGCGCGATCGGTGATCGTGATCTCGAAGGTCGTGCGCCCTTCGGGCGTCCACACGAACGACGTCGTGGCGCCGCTCACGGTCGTCGACGCGGTCCACGGACCCGGCGCGCCGAGAACGGTCTTGCCGGGGTCCGCGTACGGCTCGGTGCGGCTGCGGTACGCGACGCTCCTCACGCCGGAGAGATCATCGGTACCGGTGATCGCGATCGTGGCCTGGAGGGCGAAGCGGCCGCCGTCCGCGGGATCGCCGCTCGGAGCGAACGCGACCAGCGACGGCGCGACCGTGTCGATGTCGAGCGTCACCGACGCGCTCTCCTCGTTGCCGGCCCGGTCGCGCGCGACGCCCGCGACGACCTGCCCGCCCCCGTGACCGCGCGTCACGGCGGCAGGGCAGAGGTCGATGCCGGAGAGCGCGTCAGCGCAGGCGAACGTGACGGTGACGTCGGCGTTGTACCACCCGTCGGCGTTCGCGCCACGGTCCGGCGAGGCCGCGATGCCCGGCTTCGTGAGGTCGACGTCGATGTCCGATACGACAAGAGAGGCGGTGTTGCCCGCGACGTCGGTGGCGGTGCCGCTGACCGCCTGGTCGGCGCCCTCGCCGAGCGTGGCGGCGCCGAGGCAGCTCTCGATGCCGGAGAGCCCGGCCTGATCGGCGCAGGCGAATGTCACCGACACCGGTGCGTTCCGCCAGCCATGAGCGTTCGCCGGCGGCGTCACGGACGCGCTGATCGTCGGGGCCTGCTGATCGATGTCGATGCCGCTCGCGGTCGCGGTGGAGGTGTTCCCCGCGAGGTCGGCCGCGGTCCCGCTGCGGCTCTGGTCCGCCCCGTCCGTCGCGATCTCGCTCGGCGACGGACAGGCGAGCGCGTCCGGCGAGCAGGTGAAGGTCACCGTGACCGGCGCCGTGTACCAGCCGTTGTGGTCAGGCCCGCGGTCGACCGCGGCCGCGATCGTCGGCGGGATGTTGTCGATGACGATGGGGCCGAACGTCGCGGGGGCCGAGACGTTCCCCGCGAGGTCCGTGCCGGTCGCGCTGACGAGAGGCGTCGCGGACGTGACGGTGAGCGGGGCCGGGCACGTCGCGATGCCCGAGCCGCCGGCGTTGTCGGCGCAGCTGAAGGTCACGACGACGTCGTGCCGCGTGAGCGCACCTGGGACGTACGGCAGGCCGTTCGCGGTGGCGGTGGCCGTCACCGTCGGTGCGGTCTTGTCGAGCTTCACCCGGATGGTGCCTGTCCCGACGTTGCCAACGCCGTCCTGGGCGGTCTTGCTGTGCAGGAGGTCGCCCTGCGCGCTCACGAGCACGCTCACCGGAGCAGCGACCGTGCACCCCGTGACCACGACACCGAGGTCGGCGCAGCCCCACGTCAGCGTGAGGTCGGCGCTGTACCAGCCGTTCAGGTCCGGCGGGCGCGACGCCGTCGCGCTCACGACGGGGGCGGTCTTGTCGACGACCACGGTCCCGAACGCCTCGGCGTCCGATCGGCCGGTCGCGTCGCTCGCGGAGGCGGACGCGCTGAAGGTCCCGTCCGCGGCGAAGGTGTGCGTCGCCTTCACGACCGTGTACGGGAGGCAGGCGACCGCGGTGCAGCCGCCGGGCGGCGCGGGCGGGATCACGAGCGACGGCGCGCTGAACGTCGCGCCCGCGCTGACGCAGGCCATGAAGGGCGGGCCGTACGCGGCCTTGCACGTGAACTCGACCGTGACGGTCTCACGCGTCGGGGTGCCCGGGGCGTAGGGAGCGTTGCTCGCGGTCTTCGCGATGACGGTGACCTCGGGCGCGACAGGGGCCGCCTGCAGCACGACCGTCTTCTGCGTGCTCCCGCCCTCGCTGCCGACGCTGCAGGTGAACGGCGTGCCGGTGGCCGGGCTCGGGTAGTTCAGCGTCTGCGTCGGGCAGATGCCGGTGAGCGTCGCCGGGGACTCGGGCTCCGAGATCTGCCACTGGACCGTCGGCGCTCCGGTGAAGAAGCCACACGTCTCCACGACCGAGATCTCGACAAAGGCGTCGAGCGCGGCGCACGCGAAGCCCGTGGGCCCGTGGGGGCCCGTGACCTTCACCTTCACGACCGGCGGTGTGACGTCGGCGGCCGGGCCCCAGACGACGGTGAGCGGATCGGACGTCACCGGAAGCGCCGCGTACACGGTGCGGGCCGTGACGGTGTCCGTGCCGATGGTCGTCCCGGTGTACGTGACGGACCACTTCCCCCAGCCCAGCGCGGCGCCGCCGCCGATCAAGGTGCCCACCAGGCCGGCCTGCGGGTTCGCGCCGGTCACGTCGAAGAGGACCACGAGCGTCGCCGGATCGACGCCGATCCCATCCAGCGTCGCCGTGACGGTGTACGGGCTGCCGATGTGCTGCGTGCCCCCGGGCGCGCTGAGCTCGAACGCGGGGACCGTCTCCCCCGCCGTCTCGAGGTCGCACGTGCCGTCGGACTTCGAGATGCGATGCACGGTGGCGTCGTGGATCGCGTAGAGGCAGTTGTCCGGGCCGATGGTCATGACGTCGCCGTCGTCGGCGTCGAGCACCGGCAGGTTCGGACCCGCGGTGTCCAGGTTCACCTTCTGGACGTCGCCCGCGAGCGAGTTCGTGAAGACGAAGTGCGGGAAAGACCCGGTCGGCGTCGCAATGATCCCCACGAGCGCGAGCCCGTTCGTCCCCGGGATGTTCTTCACGGACTGCGCAGTCCCGCCGGTCACGTCCCAGATCTCGCTCCGGTCGTTCGAGCAGCTCGCCACACACGACGTCGCGTTCACCGGCGCGTTCACGAAGACCTGGCCCGACGGGCTGATCTGGATGGCGTGCGCGTTGAACACCGCGGCGTAGCTGACGATCGTGGGCGCTGCCGAGGCGGGGGCGACAACTCGCCACATCTGCCGGCAGCTCGTGATGAGAAGGTCGCCGCTGGACGGCTCCGTCGCGATCCCGTCGACACAGCCCCTCGATACGACGGTTCGCAGGATCGCGCCGGTGGCGGGGTGGACCTCGATGACGTCCCCAGCGCCGGTGGACGTTCCGTTGTCGTAGCGGGCGATGTACATCCTTCCGTCGAGGCCGAACGCGATGCCGCGCGGCTTCTTCGGGAAGGGCGCGCCGACCGGGGTCGCGGCCCCGCCGCCGGCCGGGACGGACCAGAGCTGGCCGGCCTCGTCCGTGGCGAACAGCACACCCGTGCCCGGCTGGAAGGCCAGCCCGACCAGGTCGTCACCGAGCGCGACATAAGAGGAGAAGGCGAAGCCGCTGCCCGCCACGGGTGTGCTCGCGAGCGCCGTGACGGCGGTCAGCTGGAGCGCGGACAAGACAAAGGACACCACGAGCACAGCCGTGGTCGCGCGGCGCCAGACGCCGTTCAGGCGAGAGCCCTTGATGTCCGCATCACCCCATTACCCACTCGCGACGGCCGGGCGGCCGCTTCAAAGGATAGCGAGCAAGCGGGTGGGGTCCTAGTACTTCCGGCTACTTCGCACGGGTGACACAGCGCACATGTCGCGCGTGCGCCTGCCTGGCCCTCCCCCGAACGGGCGAGCCGGTATCGGGATCTCTACCGCGGGGAAGGCGACGGGCTGCGCGCGGGCGACGGGGAGACCGTGGTGGCGGGCGTCGCGGGAGCCGGTGTCACGGCAGGCACCGGCGCGGGCGTCGCGGTGCGCAGCTGCAGGATCGACTGCACGACGGCCGAGTCAGGGCGCAGCTCCTCGATGAAGAGGATCTGCGCCTTCGCGATCTTCATCTCGGTCTTCGGCCCGTGGATCTCGCCGCCGAGCCGCTGCAGGCTGAGCGCCGTCTGCGGCTGCGTCGGGTTCTGTGACTGCAGCTGCGTGGCGAGCACGTAGTGGACGTCGCGCAGCCGCGCGTAGTCGCCCGGTCCGGAGTAGAAGTGACCGAAGTACGCCTGCCCGTTCGTGAGGAAGACACCGGTCCACTGGTCGTCGCCCGGTCCGAACGGCGGGTAGCCCTCGGAGTACGCGACGCTGCCATAGCCCACGACGACGAGCGCGAGCACGAGCGAGACCGCGAGGACGACGGAGCGCAGGTTCAGCGTGACCACGACGGCACTCTACCGTGAGCCCGTCGGCGAAGGGCTCGCGGTCCGCGCGGGCGCGGACGTCGATGCGGGCGCGGGGGTCGGTGCGCGCGTGAGCTCCTGTGTCGCCTTGTCCGCGATCTGCTGCGCGACCTGGCTCGTGCGCTGCACGATCGTGTAGAGGCGCGGCGCGAGGAGCGCGGGCGTCTGATCGAGGACCGTCTGGTCGAGCCGCACCTCCGTCTGCTGCACGTACGTCGTGAGGTCCGCCCCGCTCATTCCGAGGGTCTGCGCAAGCGCGGTCAGCGCCTCCCGCCGGAGCGCGCGCAGGTCGACGACCGTCTGCTCGAGGATCGCGTCGGCCTCCCGATCGCTGATGGCGAGCCGGAGCCCACGCGCGGTCCGCGCCTGCTCGAGCGCCTTCGAGGCCGCGCGCTGGATCGCGCGTTCCGTGAGCTCGCGCTGCGCCACGAGCTCGCTCGCCGGCGCCGTCGCCCGCGGATCCACCGCGCTCGCGATCCGCTCGCGCGTCGCGGGCACGACGAGGATCGCGCCGACGATCGCGACGGACACGATGATGAGGAACGCACGTCGCGGGATGCGGACCTGGCGCTCCATCAGCGTGGCCGCTCGAGCGAGCGCTGGACGGCGATGGCGCGCGCGACGGGCGACGCAGGGCTGATGCGCTCGACCGCGAGGATCTTGTCGCGCCGCACGCGCATCGCGTCGGCGGGCTGGTGGACCTCGCCGCCGCGCTTCACGAGCGCGACGTCGAGGTTCGTGTTCATCTTCCGCGCGTCCTCGAAGTAGTAGATGTCCCGGAGCACGACGGTGTCCGACCACGGCAGATCCTCGAGGTGGCCGAAGTAC
>DASUCM010000072.1:0-37292 GCA_036276035.1 Candidatus Limnocylindria bacterium
CGTCGGGCGCGCACGCGCGTTCGGCGCGTTCGCGGCGCACGGGGGCCCCGAGGCCAGGGTCGCGGCGATCGTGAGCGCGGCGACGCGCCTCGGCGCGCCCCTCGCGGAGCTGCTCGTGCTCCAGGCCGACTCGCTGCGCGATGCAGAGCGGCGGCACGCCGAAGCCCGAGCGCGCCGCCTTCCGGTCCTCATGATGTTCCCGCTCACGTTCTGTGTCCTGCCCGCGCTGCTCATCGTGTTCCTTGGCCCGCCGCTGCTGTCGCTCCTCCGCGCCTAGGCCTTCACCACGTAGGTGCCCGCGATCTTGTCGTGCCACCCCTGCTTGTTCGCGTCGAAGGCGACCCAGATCACGCCGATGAACAGGCAGAGGAACGAGACGATGAGCCCGACGTAGCGGATGATCGCGCTCGTCACGGAGAGCGCCGTGCCGTCGGTCCTCACCACCTTGATCGCGAGGGCCTTCATGCCGAGGGTCTGGCCGCCGCCCGCCGAGCTCCAGAAGTACACGTAGTAGGCGAGGCCGAGGATGGTGCTGAGGCCCTGCCCGCGGCCGAGGTCACCCTCGAACAGGACGCCCGTGAGGATGCCGTTGACCACGGCCAGAAGGATCGAATCCACGATGAACGCGAGCGTCCGCGTGAGGAAACCGATCTTGTCCCCCGTTGGGGTGACGGCCGGGGCGGCAGTGGCCACTGGCACACCTCCTTGCAGACAGGCAGTCTAGCCCTTGACGGGTCGGCATTCGGGGGAGGACCCTTTTCCTAATTGCGGTCCGGGCCGGACCGATACAGGCTCACTGCCAAGCGTCACTGGAGAAAGGGGGGTCCGCATGGATCTCAAGCTGTTCCTTCGCGAGGACGACGGTCAGGGGCTCGTCGAATATGCGCTCATCATCGCCGTCATCGCCATTGCCGTCATCGTCGCGATGATCTTCCTTCGCGATCAGATCCAGAACATCTTCAGCAACATCGGCAACAACCTCACCTAGCGCGGCCGTCGGCGGAGAATACGAGCGGCGTCCCCTTGCGGGGACGCCGCTCGTGCATTCGACCGGATGAAGGGGGCAGGGGATCGACGGGCTTCGTCTCATCCAGAACGTCCTGCTCGTCGCGTTCCTCGTTACCGTCATGGTCACGGACTTCCGCTCGCATCGGATCCCCAACGTCGTCACGTACCCGACGATCGTCCTCGGCCTCATCCTCTCCGCGCTCGCGGGCCTCGGCGCCGTGTTCCAGACCGGGTTCCTCGATCACCTTGCCGCGGTCGTTCTCGGCTTCGCCCTGCTGTACCCCTTCTATGCGGCCGGCGGGCTCAAGGCCGGCGACGTGAAGCTCCTCATGGCCGTCGGGGCGCTTCGCGGCACGCAGTTCCTGCTCGTCAGCACCTTCTACGGCGTGATGCTCGGCGGCCTGGTCGCGCTCGTCGTCATCGTGCTGCGGCGCTTCGCGCGGCCGGCCCCCGGCGAGGAGCCGAACACCATGCGCAAGGTGCTGAAGACGTGGATCCCGTACGGGGTCGCGCTCGGTGCAGGCGGCCTGATCGCGCTGGCGATGGACGTCACGCGCGGGTGAGTTCCCACTGGTCGGACCGCGATATGCTGCCCAGGCTTCCATGACCGACAAGATCCGCATCCTTATCGTCGACGACATCGACGAGACGCGCGAGAACCTCGCGAAGCTCATCGGGTTCGAGCCCGACATGGAGATCGCGGGGTCGGCGAACAGTGGCCAGCAGGCCATCGACATGGCGAAGCGCGAGCGCCCTCACGTGATCCTCATGGACATCAACATGCCGGACATGGACGGCATCACGGCGACCGAGATCATCGCGAACACCGTCCCCGAGTCGCCGATCATCATGATGAGCGTCCAGGGCGAGCAGGACTACCTGCGCCGCTCGATGCTCGCCGGCGCGCGCGAGTTCCTCGTGAAGCCGTTCTCCGCGGACGAGCTCGTGAACGCGATCCGCCACGTGAACGAGCTCGAGAAGGTGAAGCGCGCGCGGTACCAGCAGCAGGCGCCGCAGCCGGTGGCCGGCGGTCCGGTGCAGGCGCAGCCGGCGCAGGGGCAGCAGAAGGGTCAGATCATCTCCTTCTTCTCCCCGAAGGGCGGCGTCGGGCGCACGACGATCGCGACGAATCTCGCGGTGGCGCTCCACCAGTCGACGAACCGGCCCGTCGTGCTCGTCGACGGCAGCCTCCCGTTCGGCGACGTCGCCGTGATCCTCAACATGAGCCCGAAGGCGAAGACCATCGCCGACCTCGTCGGAAGCTTCGACGCGGTCGACGCCGACGTCCTCGAGACGGTCCTCGTCTCGCACACGACGGGGATCAAGGTGCTCCTCGCGCCGCCCACGCCGGAAGCGGCGGAGCTCATCACGGCCGCGAACATGAAGAAGGTCCTCGAGATCCTCGCGCAGCGCTACGCCTTCGTCATCGTGGACACCTGGCCCTCCTTCCAGGAGGTCGTGCTCACGATGCTCGACACGGCGGACGTCATCCTCACGCTCATGACGCTCGAGATCACCTCGCTGAAGAACGTGCGGGTGTTCCTCGAGATCGCCGAGAAGCTCGGCTACGACGAGCACAAGGTCCAGCTCGTGGCGAACCGGAACGACAGCTCGGGCGGCATCAAGGCGAGCGACGTCGAGGCGAGCCTCGGCCGGAAGATCCCGCACACCATCGTCTCTGACGGCCGCGCGCTCGTCCTGGCCGTCAACCGGGGTGTGCCATTCGTCATCAGTCACAAGGACAGCCAAGTGAGCAAGGACATGTTCACCCTCGCCGCGAGGCTCTCCGGGCAGGGCGGTGAGGCCTCCGCCGCGGCTCCGACCGCCGCGAAACCCGCCCAGCGGAGCGGGATGCGCCTCTTCGGGGCCCGCTAGCCACCCATTTGACCCGCCCGGACGGTTGTCGAACGACCGTGCGGTCGTAGACTCCGGCCCAGGGAGCAGGCGCCTGTCGCGTGCTCAGAACAGGCGCCCGCCAGCCGGGTCAGGGGGGTCAGCATGTCGCTTCTCAAGAGGATCGAGGGCCAGCGGCCGCAGCAGCCGGAAGGCGGCCAGAGCGATCAGGGCCGCGGGACCGGTGGCCCGGGCCAGCCGCCGCCCGCCGGCGGACCGCTCACCCAGAGCACGCAGCCGGCACGCGACGGCATGCGCGACGTCCGCATCCAGATCCAGACGAAGATCATCAACAACCTCGACCCGCGGCTCGATCTCTCCGATGCGAAGAAGGTGCGCGCCGAGATCGAGGGCATGTTCAACCGCTTCCTCGACGAGGAGGGCAGCGTCGTCACCCGCGTCGAGCGCCAGCGGATGCTCGACCAGATCCTCGACGAGATCCTCGGCTTCGGTCCGATCCAGCCGCTGCTGAACGACGACACCGTCACCGAGGTGATGGTGAACGGCCCGTTCCGCGTCTACGTCGAGCGAAAGGGCAAGCTGCAGCTGTCCGAGTACACGTTCCAGAACGACGAGCACTGCATGCGCGTCATCGAGCGGATCATCGCCCCGATCGGCCGGCGCGTCGACGAATCGAAGCCGTACGAGGACGCCCGCCTGCCGGACGGCTCGCGCGTGAACATCATCATCCCGCCGCTCGCGCTGAACGGTCCGGTCGTGACCATCCGGAAGTTCCCGAAGTACCGGATCCAGGTCGAGGACTACGTGAAGTTCGGCACCGCGACCGCCGAGATGATGGAGTTCCTCCGCGGCTGCGTGGAGGCGCGCCTGAACATCTTCGTCTCCGGCGGCACCGGCTCCGGCAAGACGACGCTCCTGAACATCCTCTCCGGCTTCATCCCCGAGGACGAGCGCATCGTCACGATCGAGGACGCGGCCGAGCTCCGCCTCGTCCAGGACCATGTCGTGCGCCTCGAGTCGCGCGCCGCGAACATCGAAGGCAAGGGCGCGGTGACGATCATGGATCTCGTGAAGAACTCCCTGCGTATGCGCCCGGAGCGCATCGTCGTCGGTGAGATCCGTGGTGGCGAGGCGCTCTCGATGCTCCAGGCCATGAACACCGGCCACGACGGCTCGCTGTCGACCGGCCACGCGAACTCGCCGCGGGACATGCTCAGCCGCATCGAGACGATGTGCCTCATGGCCGGGGTCGATCTGCCCGCCCGGGCGATCCGCGAGCAGATCGCGAGCGCGCTCGACCTCATCGTGCAGATCTCGCGGCTGAAGGACGGCTCGCGGAAGATCACGCACATCACCGAGGTCCAGGGCCTCGAGGGTGACGCGATCGTCCTCCAGGACGTCTTCATCTTCGAGCAGACCGCATACGTGGACGGGAAGGTCCAGGGTCGCCTTCGCCCGACCGGTATCCGGCCGAAGTTCGCGGAGAAGTTCGAGTCGGCCGGCATCCGCCTGCCGCAGGGCGTCTTCGGCGACATGTCGGCGAGCCTGCGCTAGATGGAGTACGCGCTCCCCGCGGGGATCTTCTTCGGCGTCATCTTCATCTTCTGGGGCGTGTCATCGCTCATGAGCGGCGGCGGCGAGAGCGTCGAGGCCCGCATGGCGAGGTATGCCGGCGGCGCCGAGGCCCAGAAGAAGGAGCGCGAGAAGTCCGGCAAGAAGGCGAAGAAGACGCGTCAGGAGATCGACCCCTTCGCGACGCTCTCCGGCGACGTCGAGGACAAGCGGCGCGTCGTGAAGATCCAGCGCGATCTCGCGCGTGCGAACCTCAAGCTCCGGCCCTCCGAGTACTACTACATCCGCATCGGCATGGCCCTGGGGCTCGGCCTGCTGCTCTGGCTCTTCCGCGACCCGGTGTCCGGGATCATCGGCGCGCTCGTCGGCTACATGCTCCCGCGGTTCTGGGTCGGCCGCCGCATCAGCAGCCGCCTGAAGGCCTTCAACAAGCAGCTGCCCGACACCATCGTCCTGCTCTCGAACTCCCTGCGCGCGGGCTCGAGCTTCCTGCAGTCGATCGAGCTCGTCTCGCGTGAGGGCGAGCCGCCGATGAGCGAGGAGATGGGCCGCGTCGTCCGCGAGGTGAACCTCGGCCTCGGCATGGAGGAGTCGCTCGCGAACCTCGTTCGCCGGATCAAGAGCGAGGACCTCGATCTCATGGTCACGGCGATCGGCATCCAGCAGCAGGTCGGTGGCAACCTCGCGGAGATCCTCGACACCATCGCCTTCACGATCCGCGAGCGCGTGCGCATCAAGGCCGAGATCGGGACGCTCACGGCGCAGGGCCGGATGTCCGGCTACCTCGTCGCGTTCCTCCCGGTCGGCATCGCCATCGCGCTCAACTTCATCAACCCCGCCTTCATGGCGCCGCTCTTCACCCAGCTCATCGGCCAGATCCTCATCGGCGTCGGGATCACGATGATGGCGATCGGCTTCTTCGCGATCATGAAGATCACGGACATCAAGGTCTAAGTGGAAGCCATCCTCTTCGCCTTCCTCATGTTCGTCGCGGTGCTCATGATCATCGGCTCGCTCCTGCTCGGGTCGCAGCTCGACCCGGTCCAGGCCCGGCTCGCGCAGATCTCGGTCCGCCCGAAGAGCCTCGAGGAGCTCGAGCTCCAGCGGCCGCTCTCCGAGCGCACGCTGAAGCCGATCATCAACTCGCTCTCCCGTCTCGTCGGCCGGTTCTACCCGCAGAACACCGTCCGCGGCCTCGGCCTGAAGCTGAAGCGCGCCGGCATGGAGAACACGAGCACCGAGTTCTTCCTCGGCGTGAAGGGCTTCGCCGCGATCGTCGGCGCGATCGGCGTCTCCGCCCTGGTGAACCTCATGACCTCCGACGGGCTGCAGACGATGCTCGGCGCCATCGGCGGTGTCGTGCTCGGGTTCATGGCGCCCGACTTCTTCCTTCGGAACAAGGCCGGTAAGCGCAACACGCTCATCCTCGAGGCGCTGCCCGATGCGCTCGACCTGCTCACGATCTCCGTTGAGGCCGGCCTCGGCTTCGACGCCGCGCTCGTGAAGGTGACCGAGAAGATGAAGGGTCCCCTCTCGGACGAGTTCAAGCGTGCCGCGGGCGAGCAGCGCGTCGGCAAGTCCCGCCAGGAGTCGCTCCGCGGCATCACGGAGCGCGTCGACGTGAAGGAGTTCCACTCCTTCATCTCCGCCATCATCCAGGCGGACCAGCTCGGCGTCTCGATGTCGAAGGTGCTCCGGATCCAGTCCGAGCAGATGCGGACCGAGCGCCGTCAGCGCGCCGAGAACAAGGCCGCCAAGGCCCCGATCCTCATCATGCTGCCGACGGTCGGCTGCATCTTCCCGTCCCTCTTCATCGTCATCCTCGCGCCCGCGGCGCTCACGGCGATGTCGTCCTGCGGGAGCGTCTGACCCACCAGCGCATCCTCAACCGCACGCGGTCGACGACGCTCGCCACGGACTGCGCGACCGCTGACAACCTCTTCTCCCGCGGGCTCGGCCTGCTGCCCAGATCGTCGCTGCGCGAGGGGGAGGGACTGCGCATCACGAAGACGAACGCCATCACGATGTGGTTCATGCGCTTCCCGATCGATGCGGTGTGGGTCGACCGCTCGCGCCGTGTCGTGAAGGTGCGCGAGCGCCTGCGTCCCTGGCTCCTCGCCGCCTCCGCGCGCGGCGCGGACGAGGTCATCGAGCTCCCCGCGGGGACGATCGCGCGCACGGGGACGCAAGCCGGTGACGAACTCCAGTACGAGCCGGTCTAGAAGAGTGGGCGCGCTCAGCGACCTCGTGCTGCCCCGGCGCTGCTCCGGCTGCCGCGCGCCCGGCGAGTGGCTCTGCCTGGAGTGCCGCGACGCCTGCGAGCCGGAGCCGCTCGCGCTCGGACGCGCCCTCGCCGGGCGCGCCGCCGGGACCTTCGCCGGGCCGCTGCGCGAGGCCATCCACGCGCTGAAGTACGGCGGCGAGCATGCGCTCGCGATCGAGCTCGGCGCGCTCGTCGCGGCCGAGGTCGCGCGGGATCTCGCGCGCGGAGCGGTCCTCGACGCGGTCGTCGTCGTGCCGCTCCATCGCGCGCGCCTCCGCGAGCGCGGCTACGACCAGGCGCACCTGCTCGCGGCGGCGGTCGCGCGCTCGTGCGGCCTGCCGCTCCTCCCGGCGCTTCGGCGGATCCGGCGCTCCGTGCCGCAGGTGGAGCTCGACCGCGCGCGGCGGGCGGAGAGCGTGCGCGGCGCGTTCGTCGGCGTCGCGGGCTCCCTGCGCGGCCTTCGCGTTGCCCTGGTGGACGACGTCACGACGACCGGCGCGACGCTGCGCAGCGCGGCGGCCGCGGCGCGCGCGTGCGGCGCGCGCTCCGTCCGCGCCTACACCGTCGCGAGCGACCTGTAGGGTCGCGTGCCGTGACGATGCGCTGGCTCATGCGCGGCCTGCTCCTCGTCGTGCTGTCGTTCGCGAACCTGAACGAGATCTGGTCGCCCGACGTCGTGCCGAACGCGCTCCTGTCGTGGACGCTCGTGCACGAGCGGGACGTCGACTACGACGAGTACACGAAGGTCCCCGGCCGCATGGAGGTCAACCAGATGGTCGGGATGTTGATCGATCCATACCCGGGTCCGGACCTCGACCGCGAGGCGTACTTCTTCCGCGCCTGCGGTGTCTCGACCGCGACGGAGCCGCCGAAGGCCGTGCGCTCGATCGGAGGACCACCTGCACCGGGGCCGAACGACCGCGTCTGCTCGATCTTCCCGCCCGGCATCGGGCTCCTCGCGCTGCCCATCCTGCTGCCATTCGCGCTGTCGGAGCGCCTGCCCGAGCTCACGACGGTGATCCTCTCCGCTCACCTCGCGGCCGCGCTCATCGAGGCGCTCGCGACGCTGCTGCTCTGGTCGGTCCTCGCGCGCTTCGTCTCCGCGCGCTGGGCGCTGGGGCTCATCCTCCTGTACTTCCTCGGCACGAGCGTGCGGACCGTCGCGTCGCAGGCGCTCTGGCAGCACGCGGGCGTGCACCTCGCCGTCGCCGCGGCGCTCTGGCTCGTGCTGCGCGAGGCCCCCGTGTCGCGCGCGCGCGAGCTCGCGGCGGGCGTGCTGCTCGGGCTCGGCACGGTCGTGCGCCAGACGACGGTCATCGCCGCGCTCGGCATCGGCGGCCTCGATCTCCGTCGCGCGGCGCTGGCCCTCGCCGGCGCGACCGTCGGCGCGCTGCCGCTCCTCGCCTGGAACGCGATCGCGTTCGGGAACGCGTTCGAGCAGGGCTACGGCCCGAAGCCCTTCGACGCGAACGTCGCGCAGGGCCTCTACGGCCTGCTCCTCTCGCCGAGCCGTGGCCTGTTCGTGTACGCGCCCTATCTCCTCTTCGCGATCGCGGCGCTCGTCCTCGCCTGGCGCCGGCCGGGCCCCGTCGCGTCGCGGCTGCGGGGCCTCTCGCTCGCCTGGGTCGCGACGCTCCTGCTCTACGCGATGTACGCCGAGTGGTGGGGCGGCCGCGTGTTCGGCGCGCGCTTCCTCGACGACCTGGCGCCGGTGCTCTTCGCCGCGCTCGCGTGGGGGATCGGGCAGGGGCTCCTCGCCGCGCGCCCGTGGCGCGTCGCCTTCTGGGTCGCGGGCGCGTGGTCGCTGCTCCTGTTCAACGTCGCCGCGCTCGTCTACAGCAACGAGCGGTGGGACATGCGGCCCGAGAACGTGAACTTCGCGCCGGAGCGCCTCTTCGACTGGGGCGATCCGCAGTGGCTCGCGGTCCTCGGCGACCTTCCCGCGGGCGGCGTGCGCGCGCTCGTCGCAGCCGTCCTCTCCGCGGTCGTCGTCGCGCTCCTGATCCGCCAGGAGCGGGTGGTAGCGTCGCGGGCGTGACGAAGCCGGACGCGACAACGATCGCGCGCGTCGTGCGTGCGGCGCTCGGCGATCCGGACGCGACCGCCGGCCCGTGGGAGAGCACGCCCGTCCAGTGGCAGTCGATCGCGCCGACCACGGCCGCTCTCATGCGCTACAGCGGCACGACCCCGGATGGACGCGTGTGGTCTGCGATCAACAAGGTGATCCGCCAAGCCGACGCGCGCTGGAACTCGGACTGGCGCCGCGAGGCCGACGTCTACGCGTCCGGGGTCCTCGAGCGGCTGCCTCCGGGGATCCGCGCGCCTCGCGTGTACGCGATCGACGAAAGCGCGGCCGAGATCTCGCTCTGGCTCGAGGAGATCGTGGAATCCGTACCGGTGTGGCCGCTGTCCCGCTATGCCGTCGCCGCACGCGACCTCGGGCGCTTCAACGGCGCGTACCTCGCCGGCCGTCCGGTGCCGGAGCAGCCGCCGCTCGGAGCCGACTGGCTCGCGGGATGGGTCGCGATGACCGGCCAGCGCGCTCCGGAATTCCTCGACGATCCCTCGGTGACCGACCACGAGCTCGTCCGCCGGGCCGTCCCGCGCGAGTGGCTCGACCGCCTGCGAGCGCTGCACGCCGAGCGCCTGCGCCTGCTCGCCGCGCTCGATCGCCTCCCGCGAACGGTCTCGCATCTCGACGCGTGGCGGGCGAACCTCCTCGCACGCGACAGTGACGGCGCGACGGAGACCGTCGCGATCGACTGGTCGCTCCTTGGCCTCGCGCCCGCCGGCCAGGAGATCGCCGTCTTCACGACCGGCGCGCGGGTGTGGCTGAGCCTCGACGCCGCCGATGCGCAGGCGCTCGGCGAGCTCTCGTTCTCGTCGTACGTCGATGGCCTGCGCGATGCCGGCTGGAAGGGCTCGGAGGCGGACGTGCGCTTTGCCTACGCGGCGAGCGCAGCGCTCTGGGCAGGCATCCCGGCGCCGCTCTGGCTCCGCTGGTTCACGCTCCCGGCGCGCCGCGAGTGGCTCGAGCGGAAGTTCGGGATGTCGCTCGAGGATGCGGCCGAGCCCTTCGGCGAATTCGTCGGCTTCGCCCTCGATCTCGGCGATGAGGCCCTCGCCGCGCTACCGGCATGACCGCGTTCGTCCTCTTCTTCGGGCGCGCCGGCACGAGCGAGCTCGAGATGCGGCTCGATGCCGTCCGCATCGCGATCGCCGCGTCGGTCCTGCGACGCGCGGGAGAGGCCGGCTTCGCGCCGCTCATCGCCGTCGCCCGCGACGCCGAAGCGGTGCGCGCCTTCCGCAGCGCTGGCGCCGAGGCGATCCCGGAGCGCACCGAGCCGTTCCACCTGGGCAACGAGCTCGCGGCGATCGCGCGCGAGCGCGGCCTCGAGCGGATCTGCTGCATCGGCGCCGGCGCGGGGGCCCTGCTCGGTGCGACGGATCTGCGCGCGATGCGCGAGGAGCTCGAGACGGCCGAGGCGCTCGTGCTGTCGAACAACTACTACTCGGCGGACCTCGTCGCCTTCACCCCCGCGAGCGCGCTCGACGCGATCGCGCTCCCGGCGACCGACAACCCGCTCCCGCGCCTCCTCCACCAGGAGGCGGGGCTGCGGTCGAAGCAGCTCACGCGGTCGGCGGCGACGCTGCTCGACGTCGACACGCCCGCCGACGCGACGGTCCTCGTGCGCCACCCCGGCTGCCCGCCCGAGCTGCGCGGCCTGCTCACCTGGGAGCGCGAGCTCGGCGGCCGGATCGACGCGCTCATGCAGCTCATCACCACCGCGGACCGCGAGCTGCTCGTGGCCGGCCGGGTCGGCGCGCCCGTCTGGACGTACCTCGAGTCGCAGACCGCCTGTCGTGTGCGGATGCTCGCGGAGGAGCGCGGCATGCAGGCGGCGGGGCGCGACGCGTCCGGCGCCGCGCGCACCGCGCTCGGCTTCCTCTACGAGCGGACCGGTCCGGTCGGATTCTTCGAGCGCATGGCGGAGCTCGGCGACGGCATGCTCTTCGACTCGCGCGTGCTCTTCGCGCACCTCGGCTGGCGGCCCTCCGCGGCGGAGCGCTTCGCCTCCGACCTCTTCGACGCCGAGAGCGCGGGACCAGAGCTCGCCGCGTTCACGCAGGCCGCTCGCGACGCGCGCATGCCGCTCCTTCTCGGCGGGCACACGCTCGTCTCCGGTGTCCTCTGGACGATGGTCGAGGCGGCGTGGTCCGGCCACCCGGAGCCCACCGACTGAGCCTTCGCCTCTTCGATCATCACATCCACAGCACGCGCTCGGACGGCGAGGTGAGCCTCGCCGACCGCGCGCGCAGCGTCGCGGTGCGCCCGCACGGCATCTCGGACCACTACCCCTGGCGCGACAAGATGCGGCACGACGACGACGTGCTCCGCTACCTCGACGACGCGGCGTCGCTCGGGCTGCGCGTCGGGCTCGAGTACGACCTCGGCGTCGCGCCGCCGCTGCTCGGGAGCACGCGGCGCTCGCTGCACTACCTCATCGGCGCGGTCCACCAGCTCGAGGTCGACGGCGTGCGCATCGGCTACGACATCGCGGGGCAGTTCGTGAAGGGGAAGCTCGGCGGGAAGCCGTTCCCCGAGCACCAGCGGTTCTCCTCCGACGAGCCGCTCCGCCGGCGCATCCTCGAGCGCACGCTCGAGGTCGTGCGCGAGGGCATCGAGGAGGTCGGCATCGACGTGCTCGGCCATCCCACGTTCACGCCCCTCCAGGCGCTCGGCGATCCCGAGACCTCGTACCCGATCGACTGGCAGGAGCGCCTCATCGAGCTGTGCGTGCGCGCCGACGTCGCGATCGAGCTGAACGAGTCGTACGGGGTCCCGCATCACGCGTTCCTCCTGCGCGCGAAACGGGCCGGCGCGCGGTTCTCGGTCGGCTCGGACACGCACGGGCCGCTCCTCGAGCTCGAGCGGACCGCGAAGATGATCGAGGACGCGGCGCTCTCCCACGAGCGCTTCCTCGACGGACGGCGGGTGCGGACCCCGCTCTAGCGCTCAGCCTCAGCAGCTCGCCCCGCCGGAGAAGGCGCGCATGAGGACGAGGAAGCCGAGCCCCGCCGCCGCGGCGAAGACCGAGATCGCCTCCGCGAACCAGCTCCGCGGCGCCGCCCGGAGCGCGAGCCCGGCCACGAGCAGCGCGACGAGCGCGCCCGTCGACGGCTGGATCTGCAGGCCGACGACGATGCCGGCCGGCAGCTGCGCGAGGATCCGCGCACCGTCACGGCCGTCCATGCCTGCCCAGACGAGGGAGAGGCCGGCGGCCGACATGGTCGCGAGGCCGGCCCAGGTCCCGGGCTGGGTCCAGAGCGCCGTGCAGGCGCCGCTCGACAGTGCGACGAGCGCGGGGACGAGCAGCGAGAACGCGCCGGCGACGATCAGCCCGAGGGCCGGCCGCTGCCCGGCGGTCATGCCGGCGGCGGCTCCTCCACAAGCAGCTCGTACACGAGGACGGCCATCGCGAGGAGGAGCACGAGGTGGATCGCGTTCCCGCCAAGGTCGAAGGCGAGCCCGATGAACCAGACCGCCACGGACCCCCACACCGCGAGCCAGCGGAGACGATGACCGGTCCGGAGCAGCATCGGTAGCAGCCTATCGCGGTCCACTACACTCATCCCGCGCACGACGCCCACTTGGCGAGGGGAGGGGAGCCGTGTTCCGGGGTCTTTCCGTCTACACCGGCAACGCCCACCCGAAGTTCGCGCAGGACATCTGCCGCCATCTCGAGATCCCGCTCGGGCGTGCGGAGGTCACGAAGTTCGCGAACGACAACATCTTCGTGAAGGTCCTCGAGAACGCGCGCGAGCACGACGTCTTCGTCGTGCAGTCCCTCGTCGCCGCGCCGTCCGTGAGCGACGCGATCATGGAGCTGCTCATCATGCTCGACGCGTTCAAGCGCGCGTCGGCCGGCCGCATCACCGCGGTCATGCCGTTCTACGCCTACGGCCGCAGCGACAAGAAGGACCAGCCGCGCGTCCCGATCACCGCGCGCCTGCTCGCGGACCTCATCGGGGTCGCGGGTGCGGACCGCTTCCTCACCATGGACCTGCACCAGATGCAGATCCAGGGCTTCTTCGGGATCCCGGGGGACGAGCTCACCGCGCAGAACCTGCTCATCGACCACTTCGCCGGGCTGCTCGAGATGCGCCAGAAGTCCACGGTGCTCGTCGTACCCGACCTCGGGTACGCGAACGCTGGACGCAAGGTCGCCGAGCGGCTCGCGCTGCCGCTCGTGTTCATGCAGAAGGCGCACCGCGACAACAGCGGCAAGAGCGAGATCACCGGGGTCATCGGTGACATCGACCACGAGCGCGCGATCATCCTCGACGACGAGATCGACACCGGCACGACCGTGCTGAACACCATCAAGGTGCTGCAGCGGCACGGCGTGAAGGACATCTACGTGGCCTGCACGCACGCGACCCTGTCCGGCGACGCCGCGGAGCGGCTCTGCTCGAGCGGCATCACCGAGCTCGTGACCACGGACTCCGTGCCGCTGCGCCCCTCGGCGCGCGGGCTCGACAAGATCCACGTCCTCCCGGTCGCCACGCTGTTCGCGGAGGCGATCCGCCGGATCCACGAGGGCGAGTCGGTCGGCGCGCTCTTCGATCCGCCGGGGTTGCAGCTGCCGTTGCAGGTCACCTAGCAGAAGGAAAGGGTCCGATCCCGAAGCTCTTCGGTTTCCTCGACCAGAACGAGGCTGAGCTCAGGCGACTGCGCAAGCAGGTCGAGCGCGTCAATGCCCTGAAGGAGCGCACGGCGCAGCAGAGCGCGGACGAGCTCTGCCTCACGACGCAGCGCCTGCGCGAGCGCATCGCGGCCGGCGAGGCGCTCGATGACGTGATGCCTGAGGCCTTCGCCGCCGTCCGCGAGGCCGCGACGCGCACGCTCGGGCAGACGCACTTCGACGTGCAGCTCATGGGCGCGCTCGCGCTGCACCGCGGCCACGTCGCCGAGATGCGGACCGGTGAGGGCAAGACGCTCGTCGCGTCGGCCGCGCTCTACCTGAACGCGCTCGAGGGGAAGGGCGCGCACCTCGTCACGACGAATGACTACCTCGCGAAGACGGGCGCCGGCTGGATGGCGCCGATCTACCACGCGCTCGGCATGAGCGTCGCGTACATCGCCCACGAGCGCTCCGCGATCTACGACCCCGCTATCGAGCTCGACGCGGTCGACCCGCGCCACCGTCACTGGCGCGACGTCGCGCGCAGGGACGCCTACCTCGCCGACATCACGTACGGCCAGAACAGCGAGTTCGGCTTCGACTACCTGCGCGACAACATGGTCATGGACCTCGCGGACCGCGTGCAGCGCGAGCTGAACTTCGGGATCGTCGACGAGGCGGACTCGATCCTCATCGACGAGGCGCGGACGCCGCTCATCATCTCGTCAGCGGCGGAGGACGCCTCCGAGCAGTACTACGCGTTCGCGCGCGCCGCGGCGAAGCTCGTCCCCGGGACCGACTACATCGTCGAGGAGAAGCAGAACGCGGTCTCGCTCACCGAGGAGGGGATCGAGAAGGCGGAGAAGCTCCTCGGCGTGAAGGACCTCTATTCCGGGGATGGAACGGCGATCCACTACCTCGACAACGCGGTGAAGGCGCGCGCCCTCTACCGCCGCGATAAGGAGTACATCGTCAGCGCCGACCGCGAGGTCGTGATCATCGATGAGTTCACGGGCCGGCAGATGCCGGGCCGCCGCTGGAGCGACGGGCTGCACCAGGCCGTCGAGGCGAAGGAAGGCGTCCCGATCCAGCGGGAGACGCGCACGTTCGCGACGATCACGATCCAGAACTACTTCCGCATGTACAAGAAGCTCGCCGGGATGACGGGTACAGCCGCGACCGAGGCCGAGGAGCTCTTCAAGGTCTACAAGCTCGAGGTCACCCAGATCCCGACGCACCGGCCGATGATCCGGGTGGACCACCCCGACCTCGTGTACAAGACCGAGCAGGGCAAGTGGGACGCGGTCGTCGCCGAGGTCCAGGAGCGCAACGCGAAGGGCCAGCCGGTGCTCATCGGCACGACCTCGGTGGAGAAGAGCGAGCGGCTCTCCGGCGAGCTCCGGCGTCACGGCCTCAAGCACGAGATCCTGAACGCCAAGAACCACGAGCGCGAGGCGCTCATCATCGCGGACGCCGGGCAGAAGGGTGCCGTGACGCTCTCGACGAACATGGCCGGCCGAGGCGTCGACATCCTGCTTGGCCCGGGCGTGGCCGACGTCGGCGGCCTCCACGTCATCGGCACCGAGCGCCACGAGGCGCGGCGCATCGACAACCAGCTGCGCGGCCGCGCGGGCCGTCAGGGCGATCCCGGGTCGTCTCGCTTCTTCAACTCGCTCGAGGACGACCTCATCCGGATCTTCGCCTCGGAGCGCGTCGCCGGGCTCATGGCCCGGCTCGGCTTCGACGATAGCCAGCCCATCGAGTCCGGGATGGTGACCGGTGCCATCACGCAGGCGCAGATCAAGGTCGAGACGCGCAACTTCGACATCCGCAAGCGGGCGCTCGAGTTCGACGATGTCCTGAACAACCAGCGCAACCGCATCTACGAGGACCGCCGCACGATCCTCGAGCAGGGCGACGTGCGCGAGACGATCCTCGACCACCTCCACGCCGAGGTCGCCGTGCTCGCCGAGGGCACGGCCGACAGCGCCGACCCCGAGGACTGGGATCTCGCGTCGCTCTCTGCCGCGCTGAACGGGATCCTCGCGCGTGGCGGCGAGATCACGCCGCAGAGCTTCGAGGGCATCGACCGGCGCGAGGATCTCCTCACGCGCGCCGCGGAGCTCGTCGACGAGACGTACGAGCGGCGCGAGGCCGAGCTCGGCCCCGACGTGATGCGCGCGGTCGAGCGGTGGGTCCTCCTGCGCACGATCGACACCCACTGGATCGAGCACCTCACCGCGATGGAGGAGCTGCGCGAGGGCATCTACCTGCGCGGCTACGGGCAGCAGGACCCGCTCGTCGCGTACAAGAACGAGGCGCACCGCTTCTACGAGGAGATGCAGGCGCGCATCGGCGCCGGCGTCGCGCAGACGATCCTCCGCGTGAGCGTGAAGACAGCGGAGCAGGCCGCGACCGAGGAGCAGGCGCCTCCGCCGACAACGACGAACCGCACCGAGACCGGACCCGCGCGCGCGCCGCAGGCGCCGGACGGCAAGAAGCTCGGCCGCAACGATCCGTGCTTCTGCGGCTCCGGCAAGAAGTACAAGAAGTGTCACGGTCGCTAGCGGGATGATCGAGATCCCGTTCGACCCGAACCTGCACCTCGGCCCGCTCGCGATCTCGTGGCACGGGATCTTCACGGCCGTCGGGATCTTCTTCGGCGTCGCGCTCCCCGTCCGGCTCCTTCGCGGCAGGGTCTCCGAGGACGATGCCTACGCCATCGCGACGTGGGGCGTCGTCGGCGGGATCATCGGCGCGCGCCTGCTCCACGTCTTCGACCGCCTCGACTTCTACCTGCGCGAGCCGCTGCAGATCTTCGCGATCTGGACCGGCGGGATCGCGGTGTGGGGCGCGGTGATCGGCGGTGCGCTGTCCGGCTACTACATCGCGCTCCGCCGCAAGATCGCCATCGGGAACACCGCCGACGCCGCGGTGTCCGGCGTCGGGCTCGGGCTCGCGATCGGGCGCATCGGGGACATCATCAACGGTGAGCACCACGCGACGGATTGCGTCACCGGGATCTGCGTCGGCTACACGCATCCCGACACGCTCGGGCAGCCCGGCCCGGTCCACCTCGCGATCGGCTACGAGATGATCTACGTCCTCGCTACCGTTGCGCTCGCGCTCTGGCTCTACCTCCGCCGTGACGCTTCGCCGGAAGGCTCCGGCACCCGCCGCGCGCTCCCGCCGGGCTCGATCTTCTGGCTCTGGGCGCTGCTGTACGGCCTCGGGCGATTCGTCATCTCGTTCCTGCGCATCGCCGATCCGACGAGCATCCTCGGCCTCCGCCAGGACCAGCTCGTCGGTCTCGCGACGATGCTCGTCGCCATCGTGCTGCTCGGCTACCTCTACACCCGCCGGGGCCGGCCCGGCGCTCCGGCCGCGCCGCCCTCGCCCGCGTGATCGAGATCCCGTTCGACCCGAGCCTGGTACTCGGGCCGTTGCGGGTCTCCTGGCACTCGATCTTCTCGTACGTCGGCCTGCTCGCCGGTGCGTGGCTGTCCTTCCGCTGCGCGCGCTACCTCGTCAAGGACCAGCGCATCTACCCGTTCGCGATCGCGGTCGTCGTTGGTGGTCTCGTCGGCGCGCGGGCGATGCATCTGCTCGACAGCTGGCCCCGCTACGCGGGGAACCCCATCGAGGCGCTCGCGATCTGGAACGGCGGCATCGGCACGATGGGCGCACCGCTCGGCTCGACGATCTCCGGCTACATCGCAGCGAAGCGGCTCGGCCTGCCACTCGGCTTCATGTTCGACACGACGGTCATCGGCATCTCGCTCGGCCTCGCCATCGGCCGCATCGGCGACGTCATCAACGGCGAGCACCACGCCGCCGCGTGCTCGGGAGTCCCGTGGTGCGTCGGCTACACGCACCCGGCGACGCTCGGCCAGGCCGGTCCCGTGCACCCCGTCGTGGCCTACGACCTCATCTGGGACCTCGTCATCCTCGGCACGACCTACACGCTCTGGCGCCGCCTCCGCGGCCGGCCGCCCGAGGGGCGGGTGTGGCTCGTCTTCCTTCTCATGTATGGCACGGGCCGCGCGCTCTCGTCGAACCTCCGCCTCGATCCGGTCGTGCTCGCAGGGCTCCAAGGCGGCCAGCTCGCCGGGATCCTCTACGCCATCGCGGGCGCGGTCGGGCTCCTCTGGCTGCCCCTCCAGCAGCGCCGCGCCTGACCCCCGACGGGCCTCGGCGCGGCGCCCGTCACGCGCTCGCCGTCAGCGGCTGACGAGCTGAGCGCGCCTCATGCGGTATTCCTCGACGTCGATCTCGCCGCGAGCGAGGCGCTCGTCGAGGATCGTCTCAGCGCCACCGCGTCGATCGGGCTGACGACCGAGACGCATGATCGCGAAGATCGCGACCGCAGCGAGAACGAGCCAGAAGACGAGCGAGCTCGCCATCATCCAGCCCGTCATCCCTGGATCCATGAACATCGTCCCTGGGCCCATCACTTCAGATCACCTCCGTGCGCATTTGGCTCATTCGTTGACGCGAGGACGTGGCCGGACGCCCAGCCGCGATCGGCGCCGCGGACGTGGTGCGGACGCACGATGAGGACCGAGCTGTCGGCGTGGACCAGGACCGTGCGCGCGACGCTGCCGAGGAGGACCCGCTGGAGCCCGGTCCGGCCGTGGCTCCCGAGGACCACGAGGTCGGTCCGCCGTTCCGCGGCCTCCTTGAGGATCTCGTCCGCCGGATCGCCGATGCGGACGTCGTAGCTGACGGCACCGGACGGCCGGGCGAAGGCGCCGGCCCGCGTCGCCGCGATCCGCTCGTGCTCAGCGCGCGCTGCTTCGACGGCCTCGACGTGCGCCTCCCGCGCGAGCTCCCGCAGGTGCGGCGCGACGCCGCTGAGAAGCGGCGCGAGGACGTGCGCGACGCTCAGGATCCGCAGGTCGCGCTCGCCGAGCGAGGGAACGCGGACGAGGAACGCCGCGGCGGTCGCGGCGGTGCCCGATCCGTCTTCGGCGAGCAGGACGCTGTGCGCGCAGACGGTCCGCGCGACAAGGACCGCGCACGGCGCGTGGTCGACCACCTCCGCCGCCACAGATCCCAGGAGCGCCGCCCGCAGCGCGCCCTGTCCGCGGCTGCCGACGATCACGAGGTCCGCGTGCCACTCCCTCGCCTCGTCCACGATCCGTGTGGCGGGCCTGCCCTCGCGCACGCTCACCTCGACCTCGGATCCGCCGATGGAGCGGGACCTGCGCGTGGTCTGTACCGGCATCGGATCCAGATCCGCGATCAGGGCCGTCGCGACGAGCACCGGCACCGGCGCGACGACGGTGATGATCCGGAGCTCGGTCCCGGCCGGCCAGGCCACGCACTCGGCGAGCGAGATCGCGCGCTCCGCAGACGGAGATCCGTCGCTCGCGATGAGCACGCGCAGCGGATCCTTCACGTCTCGCACGCTAGGCCGCAGCCGCCGCTCGGTCGTGGGTCGAAGGTCCCGTTCGGGGGGCCGAAGGGCATACGCCGGGGGCCGGACATCGCCGTCCGGCCCCCCAGCGTGGTGGAAGGAAGAGGTCCGCGTCGGGTCAGAGGCTGAGCGGGTGCGCGACCTGGCGGTGCTCCGCCGGCTGCGGGCTGGCGGGTGCCGGCTTCGCGACGAGGACGGCGCAGTGCGCCTCGCTGAGGACGCGCTCGGCGACGCTGCCCTGGAGGAACCCGCGTCCAAGCGTCTGGCCGCGGGAGCCGAGGACGATGAGGTCCGCACCCATGGCCTCCGCGCGCGCGAGGACCTGTTCCGCGACGTGACCGCGCTCCGCCACGATCGCGGCGATCCTGCCGTGTGAGCCGAGGGTCTTCGCCGCGCGCTCGAGAACCACGCTCGCCGCCGTCTTCTGCGCCCGTTCGATGGCCTCGTTGATCCCGTCGATGAGCGTGCGGTGCACGATCGGCTCGGGTGTCACGTGCATGCACGTGATCTCCGCGTCCAGCGGGAGCGGGAGTCCCGCGAGCAGCGCGATGGCTGCGTCCGAGTCCGCGGAACCGTCGACCGCGGCGAGGATCCGCCGCGGTGCCTCGCGACGGCCGCGCACGACGAGGACCGGGACCGGCGAGTGCCGCGCGAGGGCGCGCGCGGTGCTGCCGAGCACCGTGCTCATCACGTTGCCGAGCCCTCGTGACCCGATGAGGACGAGGTCGACAGGGTGCCGTCTCAGGTACGACATGATCGTCATCGGCGGGGTGCCCTCGTCCGCGGTCACCGCATTGGCGGCGAACCCGATCGCGCTGAGCCGGCGAGCCGCGGCGCGAGCGACCTCCTGCGCCCGCTGCTCCTCCGCCTCGATGAGCTCGGCGATGAGGACGCCTGAAGAGCCGTCGAAGGTCAGCCCGAGCGACTGGTGCACGGGGACGCTCAAGACGATGACGTGGTCCCGCTTCCCCAGCGGAAGGTCGCAGAGGACGTCGAGCGCGTGCGCCGAGCCCTCGGAGCCGTCGGTCGCGAACAGGATCTCCATCGTCTCTTCCTTCCTAGTCGTCGTCGTCTTCGTCGTCGAGCGCGAAGGCGACCTTCAGGTCGACCCGGTACTCACTGACCTCACCATCCGTCACGGCGGCGGTCATGTGCTTCACGTCGACGCCCGTGATGTGCCGGAGGCTGCCGGCGGCGCGTTTCACCGCCATGCGGATCGCGTCGTCGAAGCTGGCGGGCGATGTGCCGACGAGCTCGACGACCTTGATCACCCCGATCGTTCGCGTCTTCGCGGGTGCGTCGTGCTTCGGTCGCAGCAGCGTGCTGAGCATGTCGTTCACCTCTCTGTGCTCTGATACGTGCCCGAACTTCATGACCGCACCGTGCGCCTTCCTTCCCCGTCGCGAAAGACGCGCATGGTCTTTTCCGTCTGGCGAGCGTCCCGTTCTTGCGTCAGGTGCCGCCCCGCGGGGGTTACGCCTCCACCGGGTCGTTCGCCTCGGCCGCGACCGTCACGTCGAGGGCGCCGCGGATCGACCGCATGACCGCACAGTGCTCCATCGCGCGGAGCGCGCCGATCCGCACCCCGTCGGGAAGTGCCGCCTCCGTGCGCAGCGTGAGCGCAACGAGGGTGACCGCGCCACCGGCGTCCTGCTCGTACCGGCACTCCACGCGATGTCCCGCGACGGCGTGGCGCGCGAGGAACCGGCCGGCGTAGAACGCGGCGCAGGCCGCGAGCGAGGTCACGAACGCCTCGACCGGAGTGGGTCCGGCGTCACCGGAGGTCGGCTGGTCGAGGACGATCCAGTGACCGCGCACGTGCGTGTCGTAGCGGTCCCCACCGATGTGACGGACCGACAGCGTTCCCGTCAGCTCACCCATGTCGATCGCGATCGTCGCGTCGTTCACCCGGCAGCGACAGTGCTGGTCCGCCCCGATCGAGGGCCGGTCGGCCCTGACCGTGGCCGGCGGCCTCAGACGAGCGGTCCGTCCCTGCAGATGGGGACCTTCGGCCCTTCGCGCGCGGCGCCGGTCACCTGACGATGTCCGGCATGGACCCGACGACACTTGCGGCGCAGCGGGCCGCGGCCGCGCCTGGCGATCCCGCGCCGGGGTCGTCGCTGACGATCCGGGACGACCGGACCGGGCAGACCTATGTCGTGCCGGTGCGGAACGGCGTCATCCGCGCCGCGGACCTCCAGCAGATCAAGGCACCGGATGGCACCGGCCTGCTCACGTACGACCCGGGCTTCATGGCCACCGCCGCGGTCCGGAGCGGCGTGACGTTCATCGACGGCGACGCCGGGATCCTGCGCTACCGGGGCTACCCGATCGAGGAGCTCGCCGAGGAGTGCGGTTTCCTCGAGGTGGCCTATCTCCTCCTCGACGGCGAGCTCCCGACCGATCAGCAGCTCGCAGCGTGGCAGGACGAGATCACCCATCACACCTTCATCCACGAGAACATCAAGAAGTTCATCGACGGCTTCCGCCACGACGCGCACCCCATGGGGATCCTCATGAGCACGGTGGCGGCGCTCTCGACGTTCTACCCGGAGGCGAAGCGCATCAGCGAGCCGAAGCTGCGGCGGCAGCAGATCGTGCGGCTCATCGCGAAGATCCCGACGATCGCCGCCTTCGCGTACCGGCACGCGGTCGGGCTGCCGTACGCCTATCCCGACAACGACCTCAGCTACACCGGGAATTTCCTCAACATGATGCGCAAGACGACCGAGCTGAAGTACCAGCCCGACCCGGTGCTGGAGCGAGCGCTCGAGATCCTCTTCATCCTTCACGCGGACCACGAGCAGAACTGCTCGACGAGCACGGTGCGCGTGGTCGGCAGCTCGCGCGCCGATCCGTACTCCGCGGTCGCTGCAGGCATCGGTGCGCTGTACGGGCCCCTCCACGGCGGCGCGAACGAGCAGGTCCTGCGGATGCTCGAGGACATCGGTTCGGTCGACCGCGTGCCGGAGCACATCGAGCGGGTTCGCAAGGGAGAGCTCCGGCTCATGGGCTTCGGTCACCGGGTCTACAAGAGCTACGACCCGCGCGCGAGGCTCATCAAGCGCGTCGCCGACGACGTGTTCGCCGTCACCGGTCGGAATCCGCTGCTCGACGTCGCGCTCGAGCTCGAGCGGATCGCGCTCGAGGACGAGTACTTCATCAGCCACAAGCTCTACCCGAACGTGGACTTCTACTCGGGCCTCATCTACCAGGCGATGGGCTTCCCGGTGGACATGTTCCCCGTGCTCTTCGCCATCGGTCGCATGCCCGGCTGGCTCGCGCAGTGGGAGGAAGGCTTCCTCGATCCGGATCAGAAGATCGCGCGTCCGCGCCAGGTCTATCTCGGACCCGGGGAACGTCACCTGGGAGACGCCTGACCCCCCGGCGATCTGATCCCCGGGCTCGCGTCCATCACCGCGTCTACGCGGGCACGAGCTCCAGGCCGAGCTCCTGCTTCGCGTGCGCGAGCGCGCCGCCCGCGAGCACGATCGCGCGTTCACGCACGTTCAGGTCGCAGTCGACCTCGAACCGGCGCGACCGCTCGTCGTCGACCGTCAGGCGGATGTCCCCCGCGCGCAACGCGGCCGCAGCGCCCGGGAGCCGCAGCTGGTCGCCGGCCACGACGGCGTCGCGGTCCTCCGCGCTCGCGAAGGTCAGCGGCAGGATGCCGAAGTTGATCAGGTTCGAGCGGTGGATGCGCGCGAACGACCGTGCGATGACGGCCCTGACCCCGAGGATCCGCGGCGCGAGCGCCGCATGCTCGCGGGAGCTTCCCTGACCGTAGTTCTGCCCCGCAACGATGATCCCCGGCCCGGCGGAAGCCCGCTCCGCGAAGGTCGGATCGAGGCGCGAGAACGTGAACCGCGAGAGCGCCGGCAGGTTCGAGCGCAGCGGCAGGATCTTCGCGCCGGCCGGGAGGATGTCATCGGTCGTGATGTCGTCCCCCAGCGCGAGCAGCACCCGTCCCTCGAGGTCCTCGGGAAGCGGCGTGAGCTCCGGAAGGGCCGCGATGTTCGGCCCGCGCACGACGACCCGGCCGGAGCGTCCGTCCGGAGCGAGGATCCCGCTGTCGTCGACGACGTACCGCGCCGGGATCGCCGGCAGGTCCGGGAACGGCATCCCGAGGTCGCGCGGATCCGTGATCACGCCCGTGAGCGCCGCCGCGATGCAGGTCTCGACGCTCGCGAGGTGGACGAGGGCGTCCGGCGTGCCCGAACGGCCGGCGAAGTTGCGGTTGAACGACCGCAGCGAGACGGATCCGGTCGCAGGCGCCTGCCCCATGCCGATGCACGGTCCGCATGCCGACTCCAGGATCCGCGCTCCGGCCTCGATGAAGTTCTCGATCGCCCCTGCGAGCTCGGCCATGAGGAACGCCTGCCGGGAACCCGGCGAGATGACGAGCGAGACGTCCGGGTGGACGCGCCGTCCGTCGAGCATCTTCGCGGCGATCATCAGGTCGCGATAGCTCGAGTTCGTGCAGGAGCCGACGGCGACCTGCTGGACAGGCGTCCCGGCCGCCGACCGCACCGTCACGACGTTGTCGGGGGCGTGCGGGAGCGCGATGAGCGGCTCGAGCGTGCCGAGCGCGATCTCGAGCTCATCGTCGTAGGCGGCATCGACATCCGCGGCCATCGCCTTCCACCCGTCGGCGCGGCCTTGCGCCTCGAGGAAGCGCCGGGTCTGCTCGTCGCTCGGGAAGACGCTCGAGGTCGCGCCGAGCTCGGCGCCCATGTTCGCGATGGTCGCGCGCTCGGGCACCGACAGCGTCGCGACACCCTCGCCTCGATACTCGATGACCCGGCCGACGCCCCCTCGCGTCCCGAGACGACGGAGGACCTCGAGGATGATGTCCTTCGCGGTGACCCACGGCGCGAGCCGGCCGAGGAGCGTCACGCCGAGCACCCGTGGCATCGCGAGACGGAACGGCTGGCCCGCCATCGCGAGCGCGACGTCGAGCCCGCCCGCTCCGATCGCGAGCATCCCGAGACCGCCGCCGGTCGGCGTGTGCGAGTCCGAGCCGAGCAGTGTCTTTCCCGGCAAGCCGAAACGCTCCAGGTGGATCTGATGGCAGATGCCGTTCCCGGGGCGCGAGAACCGGATGCCGCGCGAGGCCGAGAACGTGCGGAGGAAGCGGTGGTCATCCGCGTTCTCCGAGCCGGTCTGCAGCATGTTGTGATCGACGTACGAGACGGCGACCTCGCAGCGGGCGCGCTCGATGCCGAGCGCCTCGAACTGGAGCGCGGCGAGCGTTCCGGTCGCATCCTGGGTCAGCGCCTGGTCGATCCGGATCGCGATCTCCGACCCGACGGCGATCCGGCCGTCGACGAGATGCGTCTCGATGATCTGCCGCGTGAGCGAGCGTCCCACCTGTCCCATGGAGGGATGGTCGACGCGGGCGGGGCGGCCCGACAGGGCCGAACGGACGTCGCACCGGGGTCATCCAGCCCCGCTGTGGCCTCCTAGGATGCAGCCCATGGAACGCCCGTCGGCGCCTGGAGGCTACCCGCTCGCTCTGCGTGTGGCCGCCGTCGTGATCCCGGCGGCGCTCCTGAGCGCGCTGATCCTCTTCCGCTACTTCGTGCTCGACCAGGTCGTCGACCGGTCAGAGGCCACGATCATCACCATGGTCATCGGTGTCGCCGGCGTCGTCGCCTTCTCCGTCGCGATCTTCACGCGGCTCTCGCAGCTGCACGAGCGCGACCAGGAACAGAACGCGCGGCTGCGTGCGCTCGCGCACGACCTCGAGGAGCGACGCGGGGCCATGGAGGCGCTGAACGAGGCCGGCATGGCGCTCAGCGTCGAGCTCGACAGCGCCGCGGTGCTGCAGAAGATCGTCGATCTCGCAAAAGGGGTCGCGAACGCGAAGTACGCGGCGCTCGGGATCTTCGGTGCCGATCGGCGCGTCAGGCAGTTCATCACCGCGGGTATCACGGCCGAGGAGCGCGCCCGCATCGGCCCGTTGCCGCAGGGCCGCGGTGTCCTCGGCGTCCTGCCGCGCGACGGACGGCCACTGCGCCTTCGTGACCTGAAGGACCACCCGGAGTCCGTCAGCTTTCCCCCGCATCACCCGCCGATGCGCAGCTTCCTCGGTGTGCCGATCATGTGGCGTGGCCGCTCGGTGGGGAACCTCTACCTCACCGAGAAGCAGGGCGCCGACGAGTTCACGCCGGAGGATGAGAAGGCGCTGCTCACCTTCGCCGCCCAGGCCGCGATCGCGATCGAGAACGCGCGGCTCTACGAGCAGCTCGAGCGCGTCGCCGTGCTCGAAGAGCGGCAGCGCATCGGCATGGACCTCCACGACGGCGCGATCCAGTCGCTCTACGGGATCGGACTGATCCTCGAAGATGCCGCCGAACGCGTTACGTCCGAGCCGGAGGCGACGCGAGCGACCGTCGGCCGCGCGGTCGACCGGCTGAACGCGACGATCGCCGACCTTCGTTCGTACGTCCTCGGCCTCGCACCCGTCCGCTCGAGCAGCCGGCCGCTCGCGGAGTCCCTCCCGGAGCTCGCCGCGCAGCTGGCCGCGAACGCGCTGCTCGAGGTGGAGGTCGACGTCGCGCCGCACGTCGACGACGGGCTGGATCCCGACCTCCGGGAGGCCGCGTTCTTCGTCGCTGCCGATGCGCTCGCGAACATCGCTCGTCACGCGCGCGCCCATCGGGCGTCCTTGCGGGCGGCGCGCGAGCCTGACCGCCTGGTGCTCGAGGTAGAGGATGATGGAGTGGGATTCGACCCGAACGTCCGTGCCGAAGGCCTCGGCCTGCGCAACATGCGCCAGCGGGCCTTCTCCGCCGGCGGATGGCTCGTCGTCGACAGTGCACCCGGCGAGGGCTCGCGCGTGCGGGTCGAGCTGCCGGTGCGGAAGGAGGTCCGAGCGTGAGCGAGGCGAGCGCGATCAGGGTGATGCTCTGCGACGATCACGAGATCGTGCGCGAGGGGCTCCGCACGCTCATCAGCCGCACCGCGGGGATGACCGTCGTCGGCGAGGCGGCGACGATGCATGAGGCGATCGAGACCGCGGCCAAGGCGAAGCCCGATGTCGTGATCATGGACGTCCGGCTGCCCGACGGAAGCGGCGTCGAAGCCTGCCGGGAGATCCGTGAGGCGCGGCCGGAGACGGGGGTCATCATGCTCACGTCGTACGCCGACGACGAGGCGGTCTTCGCCTCGATCGTCGCAGGTGCCGCCGGCTATCTGCTCAAGCAGACGCGTGGCCAGGCCGTCGTCGACGCGATCCAGGCCGTGGCGAAAGGCCGCTCGCTGCTCGATCCTGACGTCACGGGCAAGGTCCTCGACCGCGTTCGGCGCGGCCGCGATGACGAGGATCCGGGGATCGCATCGCTCACCGACCAGGAGCGCAAGGTCCTGGAGCAGCTCGCCGAAGGAAAGACGAACCGTGAGATCGGCGGCGTGCTCTTCCTCTCGGAGAAGACCGTGAAGAACTACGTCAGCCGGATCCTCGACAAGCTCGGGCTCGCACGCCGCGCCGAGGCAGCGGCGTACGTCGCGAAGCACCGCCCGAGGTACTAGCCCGGGTCAGCTCTTCTCGTAGCGGCCGGTCCGCTCGTCGAGGCGGATCCGGAAGGCGATCGACGTGCCGGCGCCGCCGGGGCCGGACGGTCCGGCCGTCTCGCTGCCGGTGACCGGCGCCAGGCGGGACGCCAGCAGGTTCATCGCGGCCGTCGCGACGTCGCCCGCGAGCTCCTCGTAGCGGCCCCACGCGATGACGCTCTGCCAGTTGCCGAGGTCCCTGATGTGGTCGACCTCGAAGCACACCTGCTTCGCCGCCCGGAGCATGCGGACCTTCAGTCCCTCCAGCGAGTGCACGTAGACGGCGTCCCCGTCGTACACGTAGCTCACCGGCACGACGTACGTTCGGCCGTCGGCGTGGACACCGATGCGGCCGACGACCTCGGCGTGCAGCACGCGCTCGATCTGATCGCGGTCGAGCGTCCCGAGCATCAACCCTTCTCCATCTCGGCCAGCCGCGTGTAGTAGTCGGGTAGCTCGCGCAGATGCGCGAGCGCGATCTTCCCGGTCGTCGCAGGGTCGTCGTCCGTGACGTTCGTCGCCGGGTCCCGCCGGCCGTGCTCGAGCTCCACGTCGAGACCCATGCGGAACTGCTCCACATCGAATGACTCGCGCGCGAGATCGAGACCGATCGCGCTGGCGGTCCGCAGTGCCTCCGTCGTGGTGAACCGTCGTCGGGTGTCCATGTGCACGCCTCCTGTGGCACCAGGATGCGGGCCGCCTGTCCTGCCTGCGAGGGCCGGCCCACCCGTTCACCGGGGCCGAAGGGCTGCTCCTGCGCAATGTCGGGACCTTTGTCCTTCCTGACGGGGCCGATCGGCCGTCGTCCGTGTCCGGCGCGACCCGTACGTTCCCGTGCATGTCGGAGGCGCCGGGGCCCGAAGAGCGCGACCGCGATCCAGAGGATCGCGCCGGCACGATCGCGCGCCGCGCGCTGCTTGGGAATCTCGGCCTCGTCGCCGCGGGTCTGGGGACCGTGGCGGTCCTCGGCGCGACCGGACAGCTCGTGGCGGCCCCTGCGCGGGCCGCAGCCGCCTCGGCGACACCGACGCTCATGCCGGGTCATACGACGATGCCGACGCCGGCAGTGCGCCCGACCGCAAAGCCGACCGCCGCCGCGATCGATCACGACCCCGAGCACGAGGCCGTCATCAAGGCCTTCCCCGCCAAGACGCAGGGAGAGAGCCTCGGCGACCTTCCGTCCCGCGTCGTCGACGGCGCGCGCGAGTTCGAGATCGTGACGAAGCGCACGAGGTTCGAGGTCACGCCCGGTCACTTCTTCGACGCGTTCTCGTACAACGACCGCGTTCCGGGACCGGTCATCCGGGTCACGGAGGGCGAGCGCGTACGCGTGAAGGTCCGCAACGAGCTTGCCGAGAGCACCGGTGTGCACTGGCATGGCCAGCGCGTCCGCAACGCGGCAGACGGCGTGCCGTTCATCACCCAGCTCCCGATCAAGCCGGGCCAGACGTACACGTACGAGTTCATCGCCGGCCCGATCGGCACGCACATGTATCACTCGCACCACAACGCGACGCAGCAGGTCGGTCAGGGCATGCTCGGGCCCCTCGTCGTCGTGCCGAAGGATCCGCGAGTCGACCCTGCCTACGACCGCGAGGAGTTCTTCGTCTTCAACGACGGTCTCGGTGGCCTCACGATCAACGGCAAGGGTTTCCCCGCCACCCGGCCGTTCACCGCGAAGCTCGGCGAGCGGATCCGCTTCCGCTTCATGAACGAAGGCCAACAGATCCACCCCGCGCACCTGCACGGCCTCACGCTCGAGGTGTTCGCACGTGATGGCTACCCGCTCGCCCAGCCGTTCAAGTGCGACACCCTGAACATCGCACCTGGGGAGCGGTGGGACGCGATCGTGATCGCGGACGAGCCCGGCGTGTGGGCCTTCCACTGCCACGTGCTCGGCCACGCTGAGGGTCAGACCGGCATGTTCGGCATGGTCACCGCGCTCATCGTCAGCGCATAGCCGGCTGCGGCCGCGCCGCGGACGGCGGCGGTGCTACGGGCGCGCGGCAGTCAGCCACTTCGGAAGGAACATCATCAGGTTCCATCCCGCCAGACCGGCGACGACCGCGAGGCGCAGGACGACCGGCCAGGTCGCTTCCCAGACCCAGAGTCCCGCCATCACGGGGAGGAACAGCAGCCAGATCACGGCCTGCGCGATGAACGGCAGCGACCGGATCGCCTGCCACGTCTCATCCAAGGTCGCCTGCCGCGCGACCAGCGCGTATGCGAATGCGCCCCAGAGCAGCGCGAACAGGACGAACGCAGCGCCGCTCTCGAGGAACGGGATCAGCAACTTGTCGACGAACCCCGTGATGATCAGCTCCACCGGACCTCTCCTCCTCGACGCAGCCGACAGCTGCGTGATGTCTTGCGCGGCATTCATGGCCTGACCTCCGTTCGTTCGGACGGGGGACCCGGCATGCCCGACCACAACGTCGGATCCAGCATCGGTAGCGCAAGCGTTGAGGCGAAGAGCCCTTCGGGCAGCTCGGTCAGTAGGTTCGGCCCGACGCCGTCGGGCGGCTACCCCACACGTCCGCTCGGAGGTGCGTCGCTCGCGGGCATCCGGAGCAACGCCCGCGCGATGAGGATCAGCCAGACGACCATCGGCAGCAGGGACGCGAGCGAGGCTGCCATGCCTGGTGCGCCGGCGGTCGGCGGTAGCAGCTGCATGGCCGCGTACGCGATGCCCACGTACGCGGTGACCCGGCCGAAGACGCTGCTGCGCAGCATGGCGAGGCCCGCCAGCAGCGCCCCGACACCACTGAGCACGTAGCTCACGTTGAAACCGGTGCCGGTGTAGAGCGCGAGCATCGCCTGCCCCGCGGAGAGGAGCAGCGAGCGCTCCTCCTGCGTCGTCGCGGCGGCGTGCTGCTGGCTGAGCCCGAGCAGCGAGAACGCGGTGTTCGACGAGAAGTAGATCGCCACCGCGACGAGCTCGGTCAGGAGCGCGACCGTGATCAGAGCAGCGCGCTCGCGGCGCATGGCTGCGTACAGGCCGAGGAACATGAGGACCGAGAGGATCCAGCTGCCCATGAGCAGCAGATCGAACGCGAGCAGGCCGGCGAACGCACTTTCGTCGAAGAGCGCGAAGACCGCGCCGGCGCCGGTCGGGGTCGGCCAGGCGATGAAGACTGCCGCCTGGATCGGGATAAGCGCGACGACGGCGATCGCCGCGAAGGCCCCGGTGCGGTACCACGGTCGCCACTCGTTCCCGCCGGCGTTCTCCTCCGCGGTGGCAAGACGGGCCAGCCCGTTGCCTGCGCGTGCGGCGAGAGCTGACATCAGAGTCCTCCGTATGTGTTCGTGATCAGAGGATGTCGGGTGCGGATCGCCCGCCACAGGAGCGAACGACCCGCCGGTGGCGGGTCGTTCGGTCCTCGTTCGGTCAGGTATCCCACCTCGCGTGTCTGGCGACACGCGCGAGTGAGGTCCCGTCGTCAGGGTGCCGAGATGAAGAACGCGAACCGGAAGATGGGCATCCGCTCTCCCGGGTGGTCGTCGAGCGCCGTGAGTTGCGGCATCTTGTAGTTGGCGGGCCGTTTCTCCTCGCCCTGGTAGATGCCCGGATACAGATCGATGTAGTGCCACCCTGGGTCGCCCGAGACGGTCAGGAAGATCGTGAGGTCGCCCTTGCTCTGGAACGCGCAGGCGTATCCGGTGAAGGCGTTGTCGTACACCACGTGGTAGATCTGCTCGGTCTCGGTCCAGCCGACGCCCTTCAGGTGCACCGTCGTCTGCGTCCCTGATGGACCGCGGTCGACGGTGAGCGGGAACGCGTTGGCCACGATGTAGAGCTTCGTCTTGGCGACCTCGCTGCTGCCGATCTTCGCCGTGATCGTGTGCTCGCCTCCGAGGTCGTCGGGCACGCTGAACTTCCAGGCCAGCGTGCCGCTGGCGTCGGTCTTGGCCTTGCCGATCGGGGCGGTGCGCTCCTCGAATCCGCTGACCGACCGGTTGCCGACCTGTGTCGTCCACAGGATCTCGACGTCCGCGTTCGCGGGGAGCCCGCTGCCGTGAAGGGTCGCCGCCGTGCCGACGGTCGCGCCGTACGGGTCGGCCCAGATGCCCTTCGTCACGGGCTTGGCCGGGATCGTCGTGAAGCCCTGCTTCTCAGCAGGCGACGGCATCGCTGCCGGTCCCTCGGTGACCGTGAACGGGAGCTTCGGGAACGGCCTGCTGGCGACGAGAGGCTGCTGGTTCGGGTTCATATATGGCGCGCCGAACTCGCTGTGCCCGAGCGTGATGATGTGCACGCCGGGGTTGCCGGTCGCGGGTATGACGAACTTCGCGTGCCCGTCGGTCGTGATCGAGGAGACCCAGCCCGTGTACTTGTTGTCGTACGTGAGCTGGAAGCTGTTCTGATACGCCTGGTAGCCGATCCCGCGCACTTCGACGGTGATGGGGGTCCCGACCGGTCCGCTGGTCGGCGTGATGCGGGTCTCCATGTCCACGTTGAACAGCATCTTGTTGCGGATCACGCGGTCCGAGTCCACGACCGCGACGTCGTGGCCGTAGCCGAAGCCCTGCGGGACGAGGAACCGCACGGCGAACGCGCCGGCGGGGTCGGTGGTGACGCTCTGCAGGACCTGCTGCACAGGCTGGGCCTCGCGGCCGACATACCGGCTGCGGTCTTCGGAGAGCTTCCACTGCACCTTGGCGGTGGACCACACGAGGTCGTACTTCGTCTGGGCGCGCAGCCCGGTCGCGGTCGCGGTCACCGGCGTGTCCCAGGGACCGTGCGCGGGCTCGAGCTTGAACGTGCCGGTGAGCTCCATGCGGGGCAGTGCGGGTGTCGCAGCGGAAGCGGGTGCAGGCGGGGCCGCGGCGACGGACGGCTTCGCGCCGGCCGGATCCGTTGTCGGCGCCGTGGCTGGCGAGCAGGCCGCCGCCACGAGCGCCGTGGCCAGTAGCGCGATCGCCAGTCGGCTGAGGCGCTCGTGGCGGGTCATCGTCATCTCATCCTTTCAGGTGCGTCCCTTACTTCTTCGGGAAGGGAGCCGGAACGATCGTGAGCTGGCCAGAGGTGACCTTGAAGTAGTCGAAGCCGAAGGATCCGCTTGCGCCCTCGAGGCTCTTCGCGTCGACCTTGTAGTTGAAGACGCCTGTCGGGTAGTCCGCAGGGACCGTCCACCCCGTGACCCAGAAGAAGTCGGTCGGGTTCTCCTTGGTGCCGCCGTGCGGCCCGTACTTGAGCGCCTGGGTCTTGCCGTCTGGCAGCGTGAGGGTGACGTGCTCGAGCGCCTTGTCGTCGAGCGCCTTGTTGGCGACCGGGTCGAGTACCCGGATCCGCCACACGATGCGGCTGCCGTGCGGGAACTTGCTGAAGGTGACGCACGTGAGGACCGCCTTCTCCTCATCGCTCAGGCCGGCCGTCCCGCGGACGGTGTCGCCGAGGAGCATGAGGAAGGTCGGCTTCGGCGCCGGAGCTGCGGTCGCGGCGGCCTGGACGGTCGGTGCCGCGGTGGCGGCGGGCTGCGCCCCGACGCCTGAGTCCCCGCCACACGCGGCGAGGGTCGCGGTGAGGAAGATGAACGCGCTGGCGATCGCGGTGATGCGGCGTGATGTCATGTGATTCCTCCTTTCCCCGTCCGCGCGCCGGCCATGACCCCGCGCGCGGCACCGATGAATGCGTACGCGATGAGCGCCCACACGGCGAGGACGAGCACGCCGACGACGTAGGGCACGCGGGTGCTGAAGAGCGCGAGGCCTGAGGCCTCGGCGTGATAGGGCGGCGCGGCCACGGTGGCGTCGAGCGTCATCGTCGCGCGTACGGGTGCGAGGTGGTCGGCACCGGGAAAGAGGGCGACGATCTCGCGAGGCCCGGTCCGCGCCGGGAGATACGTGAGGCTTGCCCGGCCCCCGGCATCCGTGGTCGCCGCTCCGATGAACATCTCGCGCGGCCCGTAGAAGTCGACGAGGTCGTAGAACCGCACCCTGGTGTCCCCGATCGCCCTGCCGTCGCTCCGCCGGACCTGCGCTGTCAGCACGTACCCGATCTCGGCGCGCGCTTCCGCCGTCGCCGAGACCGAGACCACCGCGCGCAGGTGGTCCGCCGATGCGGGGCCCGCGAGCAGCAGCATGGCCAGCGCGGCCGTCGCGAGGATGAGCGGAAAGCGCCTAGTCATCGCCACCTCCGGCGAAGGCCGGTCGGAGCACGGGACGCGTGACCTCCGGGCCCTCGATCTCATCGAGCTCGTGGACGGACATCACGGGGAAGAAGCGGAAGAACACGATGAGCAGCAGCGGGATCGCCGCGGCCGAGCCGACCGTGATGGCGAGCTCGACCCAGGTCGGCGTGTAGCGGCCCCAGTCCCACGGCATGATCGGGTCGGCCATGCCGGGGACGACGATGAGGAACCGCTTCAGCCACATCCCGGCGACGATGAGCGCGGAGGCCGTGCACGCGCGGGCGATCGGGAAGCGGCCCGGCAGTGCCACGAGCACGAGCGGGAGGAGCAGTCCCAGGATCGCGAACGTCCAGAACGTGAACGCGTACTGGCCGACGAAGAGCGACTCGAGGACAGCACCGGAGGTCTCGGCGGCGACGTAGCCCTCCGTGAGGTACTCGCTGATCATGAAGTACACGTAGCCGAGGCCGAGCGAGATGAGCAGGTACGACAGGTAGCGGAAGTGCTTGGCGGTGATGAACTGCTGCAGGCCGTAGGCGGACCGCAGCGCGGCGACGACGAGGATCACCGCCGCGACCCCGGAGAGCATCGCCGCGAGCACGAAGAGCGGGGCGAAGATCGTGCTGTGCCAGCCACCCCGCACGGTCACCGCGAACAGCCAGGCGAGGACCGAGTGGACCGAGACGGCGAGCGGGATGATGAGGACGGCCATGATCCCGACGCCGCGCCGGAGCGCCCGCTCCTGCGACGGCGTGCCGCTCCAGCCGAGCGCGAGCACGCGGTACAACGTCGCGCGGACGCGGCCAGCGCGCGCGCCCATCGTGTCACGGGCCAGCGCGACGTCCGGGATGAGCGGCAGGTACAGGAAGACGAAGCTCGCGAGCATGTACGTCGAGATGGCGACGAGGTCCCACACCACCGGTGACCCGACCTGCGGGTACAGGAAGAGGTACAGGAACCGGTCCGGCCGCCCGAGGTCGATGAGCGGGTACACCGCGCCGACGAGCAGCGCTGCGACCGCGGTCGCTTCCGCGATGCGTGTGAGCGGCGCCCGCCACTTCGCGCCGGTGAGGCGCAGGATCGCGCTCGTCATCGCGCCGCCGTAGCTCATGCCGATGAAGAAGACGCAGTTGATGATGTAGAAGCCCCACGACACCTTCTGGTTGAGCCCGGTGACCGAGAGCCCGCGCTGGAGCTGGTAGACGTACGCGTACAAGCCGAACAGGACCAGGGAGCCGAGCACGGCAAGGGTCCCCCAGTAGCGGAGCCCGCCCTTCCCGACCTGCCACATGGCGCGCTCCACGTAGGCGTCGTGCGTCCGGGCGTCCATCAGTACTCCAGGTGCTGGCCGTGGCCGGCGATGTAGTACACGCGCGGGCCCGTGTTCAGCTCTTCCTTGTAGCGGAAGGCGTCGTTCTCCTTGAGGAACTGCGAGAGCCGGACCGTCTCCTCGCCGTTCGTCGCGACGTCCTCGACGAGGTCGCCGATCCAGATCGCGCGCATCCCGCAGGCGTCGACGCAGGCGGGGAGCTTTCCGTCGGCGATCCGGTGCACACAGAACATGCACTTCCCGACCGTGCCCTTCTGCTGCGGCACGGGGAACTGCGGCGTCGCGTGCTGGAAGGGGTTGGCGCTCTTCGGCGGCTCGGTGTAGTTGAAGTAGCGCGCGCCGTAGGGACAGGCCGCCATGCACATGCGGCACCCGATGCAGCGGTCCTGGTCGACGAGCACGACGCCGTCGGCCTCCTTGTACGTCGCCGCGACGGGACAGACCTTCAGGCATGGTGCGCTCTCGCACTGGAAGCACGGGCGCGGCATGAAGTACTTGCGCCCCTGCTTGTCCTCGACTTCGAAGACCTTGATCCACTCGAAGTCCTTGGGCAGCTCGTGCTCGGTCTGGCAGGCCTTCGTGCAGTCACCGCAGCCGTCGCAGCGGCGCATGTCGATGACCATCGCCCACTGGCGGTCGGGTGCGTCCTTCGTCGCCGCGCCGGCCGCGGCCGGGTCGAAGTGGATCGGCACGAGCGCGGCGGCCGCGGTCCCCGCGCCGGCGACCCCGACCTTCGTCAGCAACTTGCGGCGCGTCAGGCCTGGCCCCATATCCGTCCGCCCCTCTCGAGCGCCGCAGTCTGCGCGCGCTCCTGTGAGCGGAAGATGCGGTGGGGCGGTGCCCGGGGGAATGACCGCACGGCCCCTTCGGGGAGGTCCGAACGGCCCCTTGGTGGGGCAGGACCATGTCGCACCGCGCCCCACGTCCGGGGTCGCGTACGCACGGGTCCGAAATTCAGGTCTCCGGGTGTGTCCGTGTCCGGCGGGCTATCCCGCCGGGCAGATGACCGTCCTCTCGAGGACCGGACGCTGATCCAGCCTCGGCGCGAGAGGTGGCGTCGCGATCAGGACGGCGCAATGCGCGTGCGCGAGGACCGTCTCGATCAGGCCGGGCAGGAGCGGCGGGTGGGCGCGCCGCGCCGCGGCGAACCCGAGGGCGAGAAGATCCGCGCCCCTCGCGTGCGCCTCGCGGACGGTCTGGTCCGCGCTGCGTGGCCCGTCCTGGAGACGCCAGCGCGACGACCGGGCGTCCTGGGGGAGGGGGATCCGTTCGACGATCTCGAGCGCCTGCTCCGCCTCGTCGGACCCGTCGCTCGCGACGAGGATGTGGCGCGGGACGTCGGCGCGCTCGCCCACGACGAGCAGCGGGGCCGGCGCGTGCGCCGCGAGCGCGCGCGACACACTGCCGAGGAGCGTTCCGCTCACGACACCGAGACCGCGCGAGCCCGCGACCAGCAGGTCGGCCGGGGCGGACACCAGGCGCTCGACGATCGACGGCACCGGCGCGCCACGGGCGACGACCGCGCGAGCCGCGATCCCGGCCGCGAGCAGCCGCTGCGCCGCCGCGTCCGCTGCCGCTCGCGCGGCGGGAAGGTGCGCGGGATCGACCGCGGCGCTGATCGCCGTTACGCGATCACGGTGTCCGAGCGGCAGGCCACTGAGCAGCTCCAGCGCGATCGCCGCTCCGCGCGAGCCGTCGGTCGCGAAGAGGATCTCCATCTCACGCGGGCGGGTACGCAGTCCGGGTGGGGGGCCCCACCGGCGACCACTTCCGGTCGACTGCGTCCCTCACCTGACGCAGCGAGAGCCCCTGCCTCACGAGAGCGGCCGCGTCACGCGCGACCCCGACACACGAGCCTCAGCCGAAGCCGTGTGCATCGAGCACGACGCGACCCTCCGCGAGCCGCGTCCGGACGAAGCAGTCGACGTTGCTCTCGTGGCCGTCGTTCACGCAGCCGCAGAAGCAGGGCATCCACTGGAGGACATCCGGGCGGTCGATGGCGTAGCGGTAGGCCTCGCGCGTGTGCTCCGTCGCCGCGCGGTAGGCGGCGGGCCAGACACCGAGGGCGGGATCGGCGAGCAGCGCTTCCGGCAGCGTTGCGCGCGCGGTCGGGCCACCGGAGATCGGGCGGGCCGCTTGTGCGGTACACGCCGTGGCGCCTGCCGCGGCGAGGGAGATCAGGAGCGCGCGCCGTCTCACGACGATCCGATGTCGATGTCGCCCTTCGTCGCCTCGATGATGAGCCCCGCCGCGAATGCGCCCATGACCGTCGCGATCCCAACGGCGAGCGCGACGACGATCGCGATGAGCGACGGATCGACGTGCATGGCGCTATCCGGCGAACCGCTCGGCGGCCGCGCGCTCGACGGCCTGGCGGAAGGACGGGCCGATGAGGCAGGCGACCTTCCGCGCGTGGCGCGGGCTGGCAAGGGGCGCGACATCGTCCACGAGCTCGACGGTGCGGAACCGCCCGAGCGCGGGCACCGCGTGCGGTGACACGCGCAGGTGGCGGCCACCGAGCACGATGGACTCGGGGAAGTCCGCGTCGGCCGTGAAGATGACCCCCTCGAGGCCCCACGGCAGCACGACGATGCAGGTGCGGACATCGCCGGCCGTACCGGTGTCCACGACATCGACGTCCAGCCGGGTGTTGCGGGGGCCGTGGACCGGGAAGATGCTCGGGCCGAGCACCTCGAAGGCGGTCTGGGCACGGTACGCGAATGCGGCGTCCACGCTCCGAACGGTCGCAGCCCGGAGCGTGATCAGATAGGGAGGAACGTCACCGGGAGGTGGGCCGCACGGCCCTCGCGGGCGGGCGCCCCGCGGACAGGATGGCCTCATGGACAGCGCGGCGTCCCCACCGCTCCGGGCGGCCCCGCTCTCTCAGCGCGATGGGCGACGGACCTTCGGGCCGTCAGACCTGCATCCAGGCCGCACCCGCCGGTGCCGCCGCGCTGTCCGCAAGTGCCGCCGATGACGGTCCTCCCGCACATCCTTCCGGCGCGGTGCGAGACCTGCGAGGAGGCACCGCTGCTGCGCCGCGCCGTCGGGGCACGTGCTCTTGCCGGCAGGATCCTCCGCGCGCAGGAGGAAGAGCGCGCACGGGTCGCGCGCGAGCTGCACGACGACACGGGTCAGGCGCTTGCGCTCATGCTCGTCCGCCTGACGACGCTCGCCGAGCGCATCCAGGACCCTGAGGTGCGTCGCGAGCTCGACGACGTCGGCCGGCTGGTCGTCGAGACGCTCGACGGCGTCCGGACCCTCGCCACCGACCTCGGGCCGACCGTCCTTCGCGACCTCGGACTCCCGGCCGCGCTCGACGTCGTGTCCGCGCGCGTCCGCAGCGAGACCGGCCTTCCGGTCGAGCTCCACATCCGCACGGAAGCTCGCGGCCTGCCGGATGCAGCGACGCTGGCCCTGTACCGCGTGGCGCAGGAGGCGCTGACGAACGTGGTGCGGCACGCGCGGGCGACGA
>DASUCM010000073.1:0-2553 GCA_036276035.1 Candidatus Limnocylindria bacterium
GACGGGCAGAAGGTCCGGGCGGGGGAGGCCATCGCGCTCCTCGACGGCAAGCTCGTCGCGCACGGCCCGGACGAGGGAGCCGTGCTCGCCGAAGCGGCGCGCGGGCTCGACGACCCCGCGCTCCTCACGCTGTACGTCGGATCGTCGGTCGGGCCGGAGCGCGTGGACCGGGCGCGCGAGGCCTTGCGCAGCGCGTGCGCGGGTGCCGATGTGGAGGTCGTCGATGGCGGCCAGCCCCACTACCCGTTCCTCGTCGCCGCCGAATAGTCCTCGGGGCCGGCGCCCCTGCGGTCTGCAGGGTCCTCCCAAGGTGTCCGCGTGACCGCGTCCACCTTGGGTCCCCCCAGTAACCCGCTCGACGTCGACGTCGGGAGCCTCCCGACCGTCGGCGCCGAGTCCGTGAAGCTGCTGGCGCGCCTGGGGATCCGCACGCTGGGCGACCTCCTCTGGCACCTGCCGACGCGCTACCTCGACTACTCGACGTTCCGCCCGCTGCGCTCGCTCGTGCCGGACGAGGAGCAGAGCGCGCTCGCGATCGTCGGGCCGATCTCGCAGCGACGCACGGCGCGCGGGCAGGTGCTCACCGAGGTCCAGCTGCTCGACGAGGAGGGACAGCCGACGCGCGTCACCGCGGCGTGGTTCGGCCGGCAGTTCATCAAGGAGCGCCTGCGCGAGGGCCAGCGCGTGCGCGTGTCCGGGAAGGTCGGGTTCTTCGGCCGGTCGCTGCAGTTCCGCCAGCCGAAGGTCGAACCTGCCGACGCGGAGGCCGTGCACACCGGGCGGATGGTCCCGGTGTACCGCCTCACCGAGGGACTGAAGGAGGGCAATCTCCGCCGCTGGCTCCACACCGTCGTGGAGGGCGGACCGCGGCGGACCCCCCTCATCCGCGAGGTCGCCGATCCGCTCCCCTCGGACGTGCGCGAGCGCCGCCGGCTCCTCGCGCTCCCGGATGCGATCCGCGAGGTGCACTTCCCGACGGGCGAGCCCGAGCTCTTCAGCGCGCGCCGGCGTCTCGCCTTCGACGAGCTCCTCGTCCTGCAGCTCGCGCTCGGCCAGCGCCGCGCGCGGTGGACGAAGGACGCGCACGCGAAGCCCCTCCGGGCGGCCGGCGCGGATCTCGACGCATGGATCGGGGAGCTGCCCTTCACCCTGACTGAGTCGCAGCGGCGCTCGCTCGCGGAGATCCGCGCGGATCTCGACCGGCCCATCCCGATGTCCCGTCTGCTGCAGGGCGACGTCGGCTCCGGCAAGACCGTCGTCGCCGCGCTCGCCGCGCGCATCGCCGCCGCGTCGAAGGCGCAGACCGCGCTCATGGCGCCGACGGAGCTCCTCGCGGAGCAGCACTTCCGGACCCTCGACCGGCTGTTCAGCGCAGGCGGCCCGAGCCGCGCGCTCCTCACCTCGAGCGTCCCCGCCTCGGAGCGGCGCCGCGTCCTCGAGGGACTCGGAAGCGGCGAGCTCGACATCGTTGTCGGGACGCACGCGCTCATCGAAGGCGACGTCGCCTTCCGCACGCTCGCGCTCGCGATCGTGGACGAGCAGCACCGCTTCGGCGTCGCGCAGCGCGCCGCGTTCCGCGAGAAGGGCGTCGACCCGCACCTCCTGCTCACCACCGCGACCCCGATCCCGCAGACGCTCTGGCAGACGGTCTACCGCGACCTCGACATCTCGACGATCGACGAGCTCCCGTCCGGCAGGCAGGAGATCCGCACGGAGGTCCGCACGAGCAGCGCGCTGCCGAAGATCTGGGAGTGGGTCCGCGAGCGCGTCGCGGCGGACGAGCAGGTCTACGTCGTCTGTCCCCGCATCGACGCGAAGGACGATGCCGATGGCGCCGACGTGCCGAGCGCCGTCGCGGTCGAAGCGGAGCTTCGCGCCGGCGCGCTCCGCGGGCTGCGGCTCGCGCTCCTGCACGGACGCATGCCAGCGAAGGAGCGCGACGAGACGATGGCGCGCTTCGCGCGGGGCGAGATCGACGTCCTCGTTGCGACGACCGTCATCGAGGTGGGCATCGACGTCGCGAATGCGACCGTGATGGTCGTGCTCGGCGCCGAGCGCTTCGGGCTCGCGCAGCTCCACCAGCTGCGCGGCCGCGTCGGCCGCGGCGAGAAGCGCTCCTTCGCGGTGCTCGTGAGCGAGGCAGCGGGCGAGTCCGAGCGGCTCGCGGCGATGACGGAACGCAAGGACGGGAAGCCGCTCGACGGCTTCGAGCTCGCGCGGCGCGACCTCGCCATCCGCGGGCCCGGCGAGTTCCTCGGCGAGCGGCAGCACGGACTGCCCGAGCTTCGCGTCGTCGACCTCTCCGACGTCGACCCGCTCCTCCTGCAGGAGACGGCCCAGGAGGCGGACCGCATCCTCCTCGCGGATGGCGAGCTGCGCGCGCCGGAGCATCGCGGCCTCGCCGCCGAGGTCGAGAAGCTCTGGCGGCGCACCGCGCTCGCATGAGAGTGATCGCGGGCGAGGCGAAGGGGCGCACCCTCGTCGCCGCGAAGGGCGGCGGGACGCGCTCCGCGACCGACCGCATCCGCGAGACGCTCTTCGCGATCCTCGCCG
>DASUCM010000074.1:0-10904 GCA_036276035.1 Candidatus Limnocylindria bacterium
GGATGAGCTTCACCTCGGGCGTGACGAGGCACGCCGCGGCGACGACCGGGCCCGCGAGCGCGGCCATGCCGACCTCGTCGACGCCGACGACGCGCAGGAGTCCCTGGGACCACAGCGCCTTCTCGTGGTTGAGCGACGGCACACGTGGAGATTAGGCGAGTGAGGGCTTTGCCCGAGCGAGCCGCAGGGTCCCCGGGAGCCGCGCAGGCGCAGTCAGCGCGGGACCGGGGCTAGAAGGTCAGCGCCTCTTCTCGCGCAGCGTCGCGGACTTGCCGACGCGATCGCGGAGGAAGTAGAGGGCCGCGCGGCGCACGTGGCCGTGGCGCGTGACCTCGATCTTCTCGACGCGGGGGGAGTGGACGAGGAAGGTGCGCTCGACGCCGACGCCGCTGGCGATGCGGCGCACGGTGATCTGCTGGTCGAGGCCGCCGTTGCGCACGCGCAGGACCGTGCCCTCGAACGCCTGGAGGCGCTCGCGGTTGCCTTCGACGACGCGCACCGACACTCGGACCGTGTCCCCGGGGCGGACCTCGGGAAGGCCGGTCTTCAGTTGTTCGGAGGCGAGCGTCTTCAACACGTCGTTCATAACAAGGGTGTTCTGCACGGGGCTCCGAGATTCTACCGCAGAGAGCACCCTCGACGCGAATGACGCGCGGGAGGCGCGGCGCGGCTGGCGACCGCCCTAGCGCGCGGTCCGCTTCAGGCGGTCGAGGATCGTGACGTGCGAGACGCCGAAGTGCTTCGCGAGCTCGCGCACGGTGAGCCCCGCGCGCCGCATGCGGGCGACCTCCGCGGCCGTCGGACCCCGCAGGGTGCCGCGCGGGCTGCGCAGGCGCACCCCGGCCGCCCGAAGGCGCGAGCGGACGGACGCCGGGGAGATGCCGAAGCGCGCGGCGATGCGATACGAGCCGACGCCGGACCGATAGGCCTCGACAAGGTCGGCGTCGCGAACGGCGGTCCGGGCGCGCACGACCGGGAGCCGTGCGCGCTCTGCGGGAGTGAGCGCGGCGGTCGCGAGGAGATCGGGCCGCCGCTCGAGCGTCCGCCGGATCGCCTGCGCGCGGCGCCACATCGCGACCGCGGCGTGGTCGCCCGAAAGGAGCACCGGCGGCACCGCGCGTCCCTCGAACTCCGGCGGCCGGGTGTACTGCGGCCCCTCGAGCAGACCGCCCGTGTGCGACTCGTGCTCGAGCGACGCGGCGTCGATGACGCCCGGCAGGAGGCGGGCGACGGCGTCGATGACGATCATCGACGGGAGCTCGCCGCCGGTGACGACGACGTCCCCCACCGAGAGCTCCTCGTTCACGTCGGACTCGATCACCCGCTCGTCGACGCCCTCGTAGTGGCCGGCGACGAGGACGAGGTGCGGCAGCAGCGCGAGGCGCCGGGCCGCAGCCTGGTCGAAGAGCGCGCCCTGGGCCGACATGAGGACGACGTGCCCGTCGTCACCGCGGACCGCGCGGATCGCGCGCGCGAGCGGCTCGGGCTTCAGCACCATGCCTGCGCCGCCGCCGTACGGCGCGTCGTCGACGACGTGGTGACGGTCCGGCGCCCACGAACGGAGGTCATGGAACGCGAGCTCGAGCGACCCCGCGCTGCGCGCGCGCGCCACGATGCTCTCGTCGAACGGGCCGGCGAACATCTTCGGGAAGAGCGTGATGACGTCGATCTTCATGGCCGGGCGTCCGGGACGGGCCACTAGGCCTCCTCCTGGGGCGCGATGACGATGCGCCCGCCGGCGACATCGACCTCGCGGACGACGGATGCGAGCGCTGGAACGAGCAGATCGTCGCCCTTCTCGCGCGCGATGACCAGCACGTCGGTCTCGCCCGCGCGGATGACCTCGCTCAGCGTGCCGAGCTCGGCTCCTGCGGGATCTTCGGCCCGCAGGCCGATCAGGTCCGCCCAGAGGTAGGCGTCCCCGGCCGCGCGCCGCGCTTCGTCGCGCGACACGGAGAGGGAGCGGCCGCGCAACGATTCCGCCGACGCGCGCGTGGAGTAGCCGCGGAAGCGCAGGATCGTCGCCTTCGTCCCTGGCCGCACGGACTCGACGCGCAGCGTGCCCACGCCCTCGCACTCGAGCGTGACGCCCGGGCGGAAGCGGTCGGGGACATCGGTGGTGGCGTCCACGCGCACCTCGCCGTGGAGGCCGTGCGCAGTGCGGATCACGCCGACGACGACGCGACCGCCGTCAATCGATGTCGAGGCTGACCTTCGACCCGTCACGGGTCGCCATGACCTTCAGCAGCGCGCGGATCGCCTTCGCGATCCGCCCGCCGCGCCCGATGACCTTCCCGACGTCGGCCTCGGCGACCGCGAGGTGGAGCTTCAGGAAATCGCCGTCCCGCGACTCGGTGACGACGACGCCCGCGGGGTCGTCGACGAGCTGCTTCGCGACGTGCTCGAGGAGGATGCCTTCCGGGGTCGCGACCGCGTCCGTCACCGGGCGACCGGCGGGACCTCGGCCTCGGGGATGCCACTGCGCACGAGGAGCGAGCGCGCGGTCGCTGTCGGGCGGGCGCCGTTCTTGAACCAGTGGCGCGCGCGCTCGGCGTCGATCGCGAGGTCGCCCGTCTCGCTGCGCGGGTCGTAGTGACCGATGTTCTCGATGAAGCGCCCGTTGCGCGGCGAGCGCGAGTCGGCGACCACGACACGGTACGTGGGAGCCTTCGTCTTGCCGGCACGGCGCAGGCGGATGTGTACTGCCAACAGGTCCTCCGGGACAAAAATGATGCGCCGCTCCACTGCGGCGCTGCGTGGAATGATACCAGCGATGCCCGTGCTCCCGACCTCGCGCCCGCGGAGCGTACGCCGCTCATGAGGCGGGGTGCGCTCGGGATCATGGCGCTGGTGCTCGCCGCCTCGTGCAGCGCACCCGAGGCCACCCGGGTGGCGGCCACCCCGACACTGCCGGCGTCTCCACCGGCGTCAGCGGCGGCCACCCCGACACTGCCGGCGTCACCCTCGCCGAGTCCCCCGCCCCGACCGATCGCCGCCTACTGGGGCGTCGATCTGGGTGCCGGTCCCGAGGAGTACCGCCTCGTCTTCGCGTTCGAGTCGCCCCGACCCTACGCACTGCGGCTCGCCAGGGCGGACCGCTCGACCCTTGCGCAGGTCGTGATCTCCGGCTCGGGGGTGATCGACACGTCGTGCGTGCTGAAGCAACTGCCTGCCGGCACCAGGGGTGTCACGTGGTCGGGTGTTCGCGGTCCGCAGCTGCGCGAGTTCCTCGCGACGTTCGGATCGCTCACGGTCGAGAGCGCAGAGCCCGGGGCACCGCCCGTGACGCTGCGCGACTCCGGTTGTCGGCCGCAGGCGTCGCCACGCGCGAACCTCAGCGATCTTCCGGGCGTGACAAGGACGTCCCTTGGGCTCTGCGTGTTCGACGAGCGCGGCGATCTCACCGCCGCACGTGTCGCCGTGCAGGCCGCATTCGACGGTCTTGATGCTGCATGGGCGCTCGGCCCGTACCAGGGGGCACCACGCTCGCCGGTCGTGGCATGTCCGCGCGTCCCCACGCTCATCGCGACGGACACGGTCCACCCGAAGCGGAGCGGACAGGGACCGGTCGGCACGACCCCGACGGTAGCGGTCGATCAGGTCAGCGCGTCCCAGCTGTGGGTGGTCGTCGCGACCCCGGAACGGATCGCGTACGCATTCGGGCCGGATCCCCTGAGCACTCGCGCTGCGGAAGAACACGTTTGCTATGGCCACAACTGCGCCGAGGTCACGTCGTCGATCTACATCAGGCCCACGACCGCGACGGATCCGGTCGCCCTTCGCCTGGCACTGCTTCGAGGGCTCGGGCTGCTCGGTCCCTCCTAGAGGCGGGGCATCCCCGGGATCCGCGGGAGCTTCCCTGCCTTCGCCATCGGGCCGAGCTGCTTCATGAGCTTCTGCATCTCGCCGAACTGCTTCACCATCGCGTTCACCTCGGACACGGTCGTGCCCGACCCGGCCGCGATCCGCTTGCGGCGTGAGCCGTTCAGCAGCGACGGATCGCGGCGCTCGGCGAGCGTCATCGACGAGATGATCGCCTCGATGCGCTTCAGCTCGCGCTCGGCCTGGTCGCCCTCGGGCAGCTGCCGGGCGAGCTGGCCCATGCCGGGGATCATCTTCATGAGGTCGCCGATCGGGCCCATCTTCCGGATCTGGCGGAGGCTCGAGAGGAAGTCCTCGAAGGTGAAGCGCGCCTCCATGAGGCGCTTCGCGGACTCCTCCGCCTCTTTCTGGTCGACATGCTCCTGCGCGCGCTCGACGAGCGTGACGATGTCGCCCATGCCGAGGATGCGCTGCGCGAGGCGGTCCGGGTGGAAGGCCTCGAGGCCGTCGAGCCGCTCGCTGGTGCCCATGAGCTTCACCGGTACGCCGGTCGCCGCGCGGATCGAGAGCGCGGCGCCGCCACGCGCGTCGCTGTCGACCTTGGTGACGACGAGGCCGGTGACCGGCAGGCGTCCCTTGAATGTGGTCGCGGCATCGACGGCGTCCTGTCCGGCCATCGCGTCGACGACGAGGAGGATCTCGTGCGGCGCCGCGCTACTGATGATCTGCTCGACCTCGACCATCATCGCCTCGTCGATGTGCAGGCGGCCGGCGGTGTCGACGATGACGACGTCCTGACCGGCGCCCGGCGCCTCGCGGACCGCGGTCGCGACGTCCGCCGCGAGCGCGTCGGCGCGCACGCGGCGCACCGGGAGCGAGAGCTGCTTCCCGAGCGCCTCGAGCTGATCGATGGCCGCGGGACGGTGGACGTCCGCCGCGACGAGGAGCGGCTTCCGGCCCTGCTTGCGCAGGAGGTTCGCGATCTTCCCGGCGGTCGTCGTCTTGCCGGAGCCTTGCAGGCCGACGAGCGCGATGACGGTCGGCGGCCGCTCGGCGCGCGCCAGCGGCGACGCCTCGCCGCCGAGCATCTCCACGAGCGCGTCGTGGACGATCTTCACGACCATCTGCGCCCCGGTGACGCTCTCGACCACGCGCTCGCCGATCGCGCGCTCGCGCACCGCCGCGACGAGCTGGCGGACCACCTTGAAGTTCACGTCCGCTTCGAGGAGCGCGAGGCGCACCTCGCGGAGCGCCTCGTCGAGGTCGGCCTCGCCGACCTTCGGCCGGCCCTGCAGCTTCGCGAAGGTCGTGGTGAGGCGGTCGGAGAGCTGCTCGAACATCAGGCCGCCCAGCCCGGGAGATCCATCACGACGAGTATCGGATGCGGGCGCGCTCGTAGCGCTCCCCATCCGGGGACTGGTGCAGCGAGACCCGCTCGAGGCGGACCTCCCCGCCGAGCGGCTCGGACGACTCGAACAGGCGCTTCGCGCCCGGCTCCGCGGTCACGCGCGTCGCGTGCGTGAGGAACAGCTCGTCGACGAGGCCGCGGACGAGGAGCGCGCCCGCGAGGAGCGGCCCGCCTTCGCACAGGAGGAAGCGCACGCCGCGCTCACGCAGGAGCGCGAGGAGCGCCGCGAGGTCCACGTCGTCCTCGCCGAGGCGGAGGACCTCGACCCCCGCGTGCCGCAGCGCGGACGCGGCCTCCTCGCTCGCCGCGTACGTCGTCACGACGAGCTTCGGGTTCGGGATCGCGAAGAACCGGTTGTCCGCCGGCAGCGACGCCGAGCCGCTCACGACGACGGCCAGCGGCTGCCGCTCGCGGCCCTTTACGACGGGCGTGAACGGGTCGACCCGCAGCGTGCCCGCTCCTGACATGACCGCGTCGGCGAGGGACCGGAGGTGGAACATGAGCTCGCGGTCGGTCCGCGTCCCGATCTCCGCGCGGCCGCGGAAGCTCGCGCGGCCGTCAGCGGTGAGGACGAAGTTCAGCGCGACGTGAGGCCGCCCGGCGTGCTCGGGCGGCGTGCGGAGGTCGAGATGGAGCGACGCGAGCTCGTCGGTGCCGGCTGGCCCGAGGCGCGTGAGCTCAGGCATGGGACCTAGCCACTGCGCGGCAGCATGGCGTCGACGAACGCCCGCGGATCGAGCGGGATGAGATCGTCGGCCTTCTCCCCGACGCCGAGGAAGCGCACGGGCAGCCGGAGCTCGTCGACGATCGCGAACACGGCACCGCCCTTGGCCGTGCCGTCGAGCTTCGTGACGACGAGACCGGTCACGGCGGCGGTCTTCGTGAACTCGCGGGCCTGGATGATCGCGTTCTGCCCCTGCGTGCCGTCGAGCACGAGCAGCACCTCGTCGGGCGCGCCCTCGCGCGCGCGCGCGGCGACGCGCACGACCTTGCCGAGCTCGTCCATGAGATGGCCCTTGGTGTGGAGACGGCCCGCGGTGTCCGCGATGACGACGCTGTTCCCGCGCGCGGCCGCGGCGTTGATCGCGTCGAACACGACCGCCGCGGGGTCGCCCTCGGGCCGGCCCGACACGATCGGCACGCCGATCCGCGACGCCCAGGTCTCGAGCTGCTCGATCGCCGCCGCGCGGAACGTGTCTGCCGCCGCGAGGAGCGGCGTCTCCCCGGACTCGCGCAGCCGCTTCGCGAGCTTCGCGGCGGTCGTCGTCTTGCCGCTCCCGTTCACGCCGACGACGAGCACGACGCGCGGGCGGCGCTCCGACGGCGCCGCGACAGCCGGCCCCGCGAGGACGGCGACCAGCGCGTCGCGGACGGCGTCGAGGACCTTCGGCTGCGTCTTCGCCTTGCCGTCGCGGACGATGTCGCGGGCCTGGAGCATCACCGAGTCGGCAAGCGACACGGAGAGGTCCGAGCGCAGGAGCGCCTCCTCGAGGGCGTCGAGCCACTCTTCGGTGACCGGCTCGTCCGGCTTCCGGCCGAACAGGCGGGAGAGGAAGCCGCCGCGCGTGCGCGCGAGGCCGCTGTCGATGCTCACGCGACCATAGTGTCGGCCCGGCCGCTAGGCCGCTTCGTCGACCTCGGTGACGAGCATCGCCTTGCAGGCCCGGCAGCGCAGGTCCGCACGCCACGCCGCGCCCTCACCCTTCACCAGGACGACGCGCGAGTCACCGAGCGAGGCGCCGCACACGCGGCAGCGCTGCGCCTGGGTCCAGTCGAGGAAGCGCGCGATCCAGTCCACCTGCCGTGCTCTTCGCATCGGCGCTGCCTGACGGAGTGACGGAGCGCGCTCGGTCGGGTAAAGACTCGGCGTCGGTCAGCCGGCGCGCTCGTCGAGATCGGCGAGACGGAGCGAGATCATCTTCGAGACACCGCCGTCGTCCATCGAGACCCCGTAGAGGGTGTCGGCCGCCTCGATCGTGCCGCGGTTGTGCGTGATGACGACGAACTGGGTGCGGTCGGTGAGCTCGCGCAGCGCCTGGGTGAACCGGCCGACGTTGCGCTCGTCGAGCGCGGCGTCGACCTCGTCGAGGACGCAGAAGGGCGTCGGCTTCACGCGCAGGATCGCGAGCAGGAGCGCGGTCGCGGTGAGGGCGCGCTCGCCGCCGGAGAGCTGCTGCAGGCTGCCGATCCGCTTGCCGGGCGGACGCGCGTAGATGTCGATGCCCGGCTCGTCCGGGTCCTCGCTCGTCCGGAGCGAGGCCTGGCCGCCGTTGAACAGCTTCGCGAAGAAGCTCCCGAACTCGCGGTCGACCGCCTGGAACGTGGCGCTGAACTGCTCCGCGATCGTCGTCGCGAGCTCGTCCGCGAGGGAGCGGAGGTCCGCGATCGCGCGGTCGAGGTCCGCGCGCTGGGTCGCGAGGAAGCGGTGCCGCTCACCCACCTCGGCGAGCTCGCTCGCCGCGAGCGGGTTCACCGGCTCGAGCGAGATGAGCCGTCGCCGGAGTCGCTGCAGCTCGCGCATCGTGCTCGCGCGCTCGTCCGCATCGTCCTCGCCTTCGACCTCGAGCGACGCGGGGTCCGGCAGCGGCTCGTCGTCCGGGAGCCCGAGCTCGGCGCGCACCTGCTCCTCGAGCAGCCGCAGGGCGCCGGAGGCGCGCTCCTCCTCCACCGCCAGCTTCGAGCGCTCGCCGCGGAGCTCCGCGAGCCGCTCCCGGGCCTTCGCGAGGCGCTGCTCCGACTCGCGGCGCGAGCCCTCGGCCGCGAGCGCGCGCTCGCGCGCGAGCTCGGCGGAGCGCCGCGCCTCGCTCGCCTGGGCGGACGTCGTGACGAGCGCGGCCTGCGCGGCCTGGAGCCGCTCGCGCGTGTCGCGCTCCTGCGCGATGAGCGCGCGCAGCCGCTCTTCCTCGTCGGCGAGGCGGCGCTCGGTCGCGCTCACCTGCTCGTCGAGCGCGTCGCGCAGCCGCGCGTGAGACGCGCGGCGCTCCTCGCTCGTCGCTGACTCGAGACGGGCATCCTCCGCGGCCTTCGACGCCGCGGTGTGCGCGTCGACCGCCGCGCGCTCCGCGGCCTCGACCTCGTGGACCGCGTCGGCACCGGACGGGCCGTCCGCTCCGCCGCGGGCGACGAGCTCCTCGCGCAGCCACTCGAGGACCGCGCGCAGTCTCGCGTTCGCCTGCGCCGCGGCGCCGGCACCGCCATCCGGCGTGCGCACGAGCCCCGGCCGCGCCGCGAAGCCGTCAGCAGTGACGACGAGGCCTCCGACGAGCCCCCGCGCGGCGGCGAGCGCGGTCCGCCGGTCCGGCGCGAGGAAGACGTTGTGCAGGGCCGCCTCGACCACCCCGCGGAGCTCGGGGTCGATGCGCAGGTGGTCCAGGAGCCGCTCGCAGCCGGCGGGCGTCCGCACCTCGACGAGGTCGTCGGGGACGAGGATGCTCAGTCCGGGCGTCTTCGCCCCGACCGCGGCGGCCCGCGTCGGCGCGATCGCCACGAGCTCGCCGAGCGCCGCGCGCACCGCCGGCGCGATCGCGTCGTCGACCTTCAGGCGCTCGCTCAGCCACTGCAGGCCCGACGGCAGCGCGGGTTGGTCAGGCTCGGCGTGGATGGCGAGATCGCGCTCGGCACGCTCGACGGACTCGCGCAGCGCGGCCGCCTCGCCGCGCAGGAGCGTCTCGACGCGCGCGGCCTGCGCCTCAGCGAGCGCGATGCGCGTGCGCGATGCCTCCTCCTCCGCGCTGCGCGCCTCGTCAGCGGCGGCGCGCGCGCGGCGCGCCGCCTCCGCGGCCTCCTCGTCGACGGTCGCGCGCCGCTGGCGGAGCGCCGCGGCCTCGGCGGGAAGGGTCGAGAGGACGGTGCGCGTGCGGTCGCGCTCGGCGACCGCGGCCTCCGTCGCCGCCTGCAGGGCCGCGATGCGCTCGCGCAGCGCGGCCTCCGTCGCGACCGCGTCGCCCGCGGCGAGACGGCGGCGCTCCTCCTCCTCGCGCGCGAGGCGGAGCTCATCGTCGGTGCCGGCGGCCATGCCCTCGCTCTCGGCCACGTAGTCCGTGAGGCGCTCGATCTCGCGGTCAACGGACACGAGCCGCGCGGCGAGGTCGGCGCGCGCGGTGGCGGTCTCGCCGAAGGACGAGCGGTACCAGCGCAGCGCGCGTCGCCGCAGCTCGTTGCGGATCGTCTCGTACTCGGTCCACTTCTTCGCCTGCTCCTCGAGGAGCGCGACGCGCGGGCCGATCTCGCGGAGGATGTCGACCACGCGGACGAGCTCGACCTCCGCGTTCTTCAGGCGGTTCAGGGCGTCCTCGCGCCGCAGGTGGAGGCGGCGCGTGCCGGCGGCCTCCTCGATGACGATGCGGCGGTCCGACGGCTTCAGCGCGAGGACCTGGTCCACGAGGCCCTGGCCAATGACGACGAACGGGTTGTCGGCAAGGTTCGCGCCGGCGAGGAGATCCTGGAGATCGCGGAGGCGCACGCGCGCGCGGTTCACGAGGTACTCCGCCTCGCCGCTCTTGAAGAGCCGGCGTCCGACCTCGAGCTCGGTGAAGTCCACCGGCAGGCGCCGCGAGGTGTTGTCGAGATGGAGGGTCACCTCGGCCATGCCGACGCCGCGGCGCGTCTCGCTGCCCGCGAAGATGAGCTCGTCGTTCCGCTTCGCGCGCAGGATGCGCGCGTTGTTCTCACCGAGCGCCCAGCGGATAGCGTCTGCGACGTTGCTCTTGCCCGAGCCGTTCGGACCGATGATCGCGGTGATCCCTGGAGCGAACTCGAGCGTCGTCTTCTGCAGCATGCTCTTGAACCCGGTCATCGTGAGCGACTTGAGCACCGCGTTGGGTGCGCTCACGCCGCCCTCGATGAGCTTCAGCTCGTCGCTCACTTCTCGATCTCGTCGAGCAGCGCGCTCGCTGCCGCTTCCTGCGCCTCGCGCATCGACATCCCCGTCCCACGCGCCTTCCGCCCGTCGAGCTCGACCTCGACCGTGTACTGGCGCCGGTGATCGGGGCCGCTTACCTCGACCGTGCGATATAGCGGGACGGTCCCGACGCTCGTCTGCGCGAGCTCTTGCAGCGTCGTCTTCGGCGAACGCTGCGGCACCCGCCGCTCGGTCGCCGACGACGGCGCGCTGACGGCCTCGTCGATCGCGCTGCCCATCGTGCGCAGCACGAACGCGCGCGCAGCTTCGAGCCCGCCGTCGAGGTACACGGCGCCGACGACCGACTCGTAGATGAGCCCCGACAGGCCGAACGTGTCGCCCACTCCCTGCAGGCTGCGACCGAGGCGCGCGCGCTCCAGCAGCCCGAGCCGCGCACCGACCGTGGCGAGCGCCGGCCGGTTCACGAGCGCCGCGCGACGTTCCGTGAGATCACCCTCGCGCGCGTCGGGCAGCCGGCGGTACAGCTCCTCTCCGATCACGAGACCCACGACAGCGTCGCCGAGGAACTCGAGCCGCTCCGGGTGCTCCGGGGCGCGCGCGCCCGGCTCCTCGTTGTAGTACGAGGCGTGCGTGAGCGCGGCCGCGAGCAGCGCCGCGTCGCGGAAGCGATGACCGCCGATCTCCTGCGCGTCTTTCATTCCCTCCTCGACGAACGAAGAGGCAGGAGCCTTGCGGCCCCTGCCTCCCCTATGACTGCGTTGTTGACGAAAGCGGTTCTAGGAAACGTGCTCTTCGATGTACTCCTGCGCGTCA
>DASUCM010000075.1:0-7466 GCA_036276035.1 Candidatus Limnocylindria bacterium
TTCCGCAGGCGCGCCGGCAGGATCTGCAGCTCCTCGCGGTACTTCGCCACCGTGCGGCGCGCGAGGATGATCCCGTGGTCGGAGCGCAGCTTCTCGACGATCTCCTGATCCGACAGCGGGTGTGAGCGATCCTCGGCATCGATGATGTTCTTGATCACGTCCTTCGTGCCGAGCGAGGCCGTGAAGAACATCGAGAACGCGACGACCTGACCGCTCGGCAGCATCACGTACTTCCCGGCCGTGGCGCGGCTCACCGTCGACTCGTGCATGCCGATGCGCTCACCCACCTCGGCCCGCGTGAGCGACCGGAGAGACTGCACCCCGTGGCGCAGGAAGTCCTCCTGGCACTCGACGATGACCTCCGTGATGCGGGCCATCGTCTGGCGCCGTTGGTTGATGTTGTCGATGAAGAACTTCGCGCGGGTGACGTACTCCCGGATGTGCTGCCGCTCCTGATCGGACATGGACGGCGCCGTGGCGCCGGAGGAGCGCGCCGCCTGCAGCTCGCCGACGAGCTGCCGGTACACCGGGTTCACCTTCAGCTGGAACCGGCGCGACTCGATGACCTCGACCTCGAAGTTGCCCTGCTCGTTCCGGACGATGAGCACGTCCGGCCGCAGCGCCGCCTGCCGGCCGCCGATGCTCATGCCGTCCGGCCCCGCCGCGAACGCGTTCGCGGGTGACGGGTTGAGGTTGTCCTTGATGTAGTCCATCGCGCTCTGCACGTCGTCGCGCGAGATGCGCAGCGCCTGCGCGATGTCGCCGAACTTGTGCTCGCCGAGCTCGCGGAAGTGCTGCGGGTCGCTGACGATCGCGAGGGCGTGCGGCGGGACGTCCTCGCCGTTCTCGGCGAGGCGCTCCATCTGGATGAGCAGGCACTCGCGGGTGTCGCGTGCGCCGAGGCCGTACGGCTCGACGGACTGGATCGCCCGGAGCGCGGTCTCCGCGTCGGCGAGCGAGACGTGCATCACCTTCGCGGCGTCCTCGAGCTTCACATCGAGGAGCCCCCGGTCGTTGAGGTTCCCGATGAGGTACTCCGCGACGGGGGGCAGGCGCTGCGGGAGCATCACCCGGACGGTCCAGGAGAGGTACTCGGCGAGCGTCTGCTCCGCCTCGGCGCGGACGATCGGGTCGAACTCGTCGTCGTCGTCGTCGCGCTGCATGAGATTGGAGCCCTCGAGGGGCCCATCCTCCTGGTAGGTGTGCGCGCCGGGTCCCTTCCCGGTGCCGAAGCAGGTGAGACAGACGCGGCCCGGGAGCGGATTGCCGCAGAGGGGGCAGACCTGGACCTCGTCCAGGTCGAGCGCCGGGTTCTCCTCCAGCTCCTGGTTGATGACGTCCTGCAGCTCCATCGAGGACAGCTGGAGGATCGCGTTCGCCGCGATCTGCTTCGGCGTGACCTTCATCTGCTGCTGCGGGATCAGGCGCATGTCCACGTCGGCTACCTTAGCCCACCGTGGTCGTGACGGCGGAACTGCCGCTCATCGCGTCAGCGTTCGCATTCGCGCTCGCTGCGGTCATCCTCGCCCTCCCGCGCCGGCGCTTCCGCTGGCGCGCGCGCGGCGCGTTCGTCGCAGGGACGGCGGCCGCGGCCATCCCGCTGCTGCTCTATCCGTTCCGCGACGTGACGCGCTCCGCGGGACGCGCGCTCTGGGAGTGGTCGGCGGTCGGCGGCCCGACGGTCCAGGCCGCGTACCGCTTCGACGGCGTCGCCGCGGTCGGGATCGCGGCCGCGCTCTGCTACACGACGGCGGGCCTGCTCGCGGTGCAGCGGGCGTCACGCCGCCACCAGCTGCTTCCCGCGATCGTGCTCGCGAACGGCTTCGTCGCGATCGCGCTCGCGGTCACCGACGACCTCATCGCCGCGACGGTCGTGCTCGGCGTCGTCGCGGCGCTCACGGCCTTCGCACAGCTCATCGTCGCGCCCGCGCCGGCGAGCGCGCGGCTCGCCGGCTTCTACGCGCTCGGGATGCAGTGCTTCGTCGTCGCGGCGCTCCTCATCTCGCGCACCGGCGCGGGCTCGTTCGCGTTCGGCGACATCCGGCCGACCGCGATCAGCCCGGGCGTCGTGCTCGCGGCGTCGCTCGGCGCCGCCCTCTTCGCGGGGCTGTACCCGTTCATCCCCTGGCGCTACGAGGGTGAGCAGGCCCGCGCGCCGGAGCGCGAGCCGCTGCGCGGCCTCCTCGCCATGCCGGCCGGCGTCGGCGCGACGGTCGTGCTGGTCCGTCTCCTCGGCTCGACGGAGATCGAGCTGTCCACGCTCGGTCTCCCGCAGGCCCACCCGTCGGTACGCATCGCGGCTGTCGCGATCGTCATCGCGTCCGTGCTCGCGCTCGTCGCGCGGCGACGGCCCGTGCCGGTGCCTCCGCTCGTCGTCGGCGGGGCGCTGCTGCTCGCCATCGCGCTCTACCCGGGCGTGCACTGGAGCCACGCCGTCCTGGTCGCGGCGCTCGTCTCGGTCACGTACGCGGCCGCGGTCTCGCTCGTCCTGCCCGAGCAGTGGGAGGTCGTGCGCTACGACGTGACGCTCGCCGGCGCGTGGATCGGGCTCGCGGTCGGCACACCGCTGTCGATCGCGGGCGCGCTCTTCCTCGTGCTCGCCGACGCCGTCGCCTCGCTCGTCGCCGCCATCTGGCTGCCGCCGCACCGCTGGTACATCGCGACCGTCGCGACGTCGACCGCGTACGTCGGCGGCGTGCTCGCGATCGGCGCCGGCATCCGCGGCGCGGCCGACCTCGTGACCCAGATCCTCGCCGTCATCGCGCTCGTCGCGCTGCTCCTGCTCGTCCTCGTCCACATCGGGCGCGCGCTGAGCGAGGCGCTCGTCCCCACCGAGCTCGACGTGTCCGGCGGCGCGGTCGCCTTCCTCGGCACGGCGCTGCTCGCGCTCCTCGCGGGGACGGCCATCCACGCGGGGCTCGATGAGACGCTCGGCCGACCCTTCGGCGCGCTCGGCCCGGCCGCGCCGTTCGTGGTGCCCGCGCTCGCGGTGAGCGCGACGCTCCTCGTCGTCGTCGCGCGCACGCTGCGCCCGTTCCTGCCGGACCTGCGCGCCGTCGCGGGCCGGCTCCGCACGGTGGTCCTTGCGGTCGACCCGGTGCCGGCGGTCCTGGCGTCGTTCCGGCTCCTCGAGGCGGGCGCGATGCGCACGAGCAGCGTGTTCGGGATCTTCGAGCAGCGCGGCGGCGTGTGGCTCGCGGCCCTCCTCATCTTCGCGCTCCTGCTCTGGGCCACCCGGGCGTGATGCTGCTGGCCGTCATCGCGCTGGCGACGCTCGCCGCGAACGGCGCGCGGCAGCTCCGCCACGCGGCGGCGGCGTTCCTCGCGGTCTCGCTCACCGCGACCTGGATCGCGTCCGGGACCGCCTCCCCCGGCCAGCTCGCCGTCGCCGGCTGCGCGGGTCTCGTCGCGGCCGCGCTCCTCTACGTCGCCGCGGGCGACGGGTCGTACGGCGAGGAGCCCGGCTGGCGTCTCTGGGTGGCGACGATCGTCGCGGCCGCGGCGACGCCGGCGGCGTTCGCGTCGTTCCGGACCGTGAGCGCCGACGCGCCCGCGCTGCCGCTCCTCGGCGCCGACGCGGCAGGCGTGACGGTGCAGGTCGCGGCCTTCTGGCTCCTCTCCTCGGGCATCGCGATCCTGCTCACGGCGCGGAGCGCGGTGCGCATGTCGCTCGGGGCGCTGCTCATGATCACGGGCGTCCAGCTGCTGGTCCGGCTCGTGAGCGGCTCGCAGCTCACGTACACGCTCCTCTTCTCCTGGCTCCAGGTCGTCGTCGCGCTCGTCGGTGCGTTCCTCGTCGTGAACGAGCGCGCGGCGCGCGAGAGTTGAACGCGCTCATCGCGATCGGGATCCTCGCCGGGAGCGCGCTCGCGGCCTTCCCGGTCCGCAAGCGCATCCCGGTCGTCGGCGCGATGTCCACGATCGCGCTCGCCGCCGCGATCGCAACGCTCCTCGTCGCGCCGGCCGACGCGACGGCGACCGTGCTCGATCTCCCGTTCCGGCTGACCGCGCTGGGTCGCCTCGGCAGCGTGGTGCTCCTCGCGACGCTGCTGCTGCTCGTGATCGATGTGTGGATCGGCGAGCCGGCGTACAACTTCTTCCCCACCGCGCTCGGGATCGGCGCGGTCGTCGTGGCCGTGCTCTCCCTCGTGGTGCCGCTCGCGATCTACGCGACGCTGCTGCTCGGACTGCTCATCCCGGTCGGCTCGTTCGTGTTCCAGGTGCACCGCAACCGCAGCGTCGAGGCCGCGCTCCGCCACTTCGCGTTCGTCGCCCTCGGGGGGTCGATGGGGCTCGCCGCTCTCGCGCTCGCCGCGGGTCTGCCGAAGGACCAGCCCGCGATGACGTTCGTGCTCCTCGTCGTGGTCCTCGTCATCGCCTTCGCGCTGAAGCTCGCCGCGATCCCGTTCCACACCCACGCCGCGCTGCTCGTGTCCGAGGCGCCGGCCGCGGCGCTCGCGCTCTACTTCGGCGTGCTCGTGCCCGTGACGTTCCTGGCGTTCGCGCAGATCCTCACCCTCTCCGGGCTCCTCCCCGCGATCGTGCAGGTCCACAAGATCCAGGACCTGCTCCTCGGCCTCGGGCTCGTGTCAGCGCTCGGCGGAGCGCTCCTCGCGAGCGGCGCGGGCGATCTGCGCCGGCTCGTCGTGTACTCGGTCATCTCGAACCTCGGCGCCTCGCTCGTAGGCATCGGCACGCTCTCGGGTCCCGGGATCATCGGCGCCATCGCGATCGTGCTCGTCACGGGCGCGTGCGCGACGCAGCAGCTCCTCGCCGCCGGCGCGCTCGAGCGCGCGTCGATCCTGGAGGAGGCGCGCCCGAGCGCGGCGCGCGCGCCGCTCGCGGCCGCGGCGTTCATCGCGGGCGCGGCCGGCATGATCGGGCTGCCGCCGCTGATCGGCTTCCCCGGCCACTTCTTCGTCGAGCTCATCGCGTACGCGTTCTCGGGCTGGGCCGGGACCGCGCTGGTCGGCGCGACGCTCCTGCTGCTCGTCGCTCAGCTGCGCGCGGGGATCGCGCTCTTCGCCGCACCGATCGAGACCTGGCGCGTCGAGCCCCGTCCGGTCGCCGGCGCGATCGGCGCGGTCATCTTCGCGGCGCTGCTCCTCGGAGGGATCGCGCCGGACGCGTTCCTGCGCCCGATCGCCGCATTCGCGGACGAGTTCCTGCGGGCGCTGCGCCCGCTGTAGGCGCTACCGCCTGGGTGTAGTGCCGGGGCCGCGCCCGGGGTTGTCGGACGGCTTCGGCGTCCTCTCCGGCTTCGGCGTGCGGGCGGGAGCGTTCGGGCCGGCGTCGCGGTGCTGCTGCTCCTCATGGACCTCGATCGCGCGCTCGATGCCCTTCTGGGCCGGCTCGGGCAGCGTCTCCTCGAGCTCGTGCAGCCGCTCGACCGCGCGCGTCCCTGCGTCGCGGGCGCGCTCGAGCGCCTCGTCACGCGCCGGCGCGGCCGGCGCGGTGCGGAGGCGGTCGACATGCTTGCTGACGCGCGCGGCCGCGTGCTCGTACGCCGCGGCAGCCGGGCCCGCGAGCTCGGGCCGGCCCTGCGTGCGCTGGAGCTCCGCGAGGCGGCGCTCCGCGATCTCGACCGCGACGGAGGCGCGCGTGGCCTCATCCGGCGCGAGCGCGAGCTGGACCTCCTCGAACACCTGCTTCAGCACGAAGGCCGGCTCACCCGGCAGGCTGGAGGCGGCGGCCGCACCGCTGCCCGCGGCGACGATCGCGAGCGCAAGGGCGACACCGGCGAGCTGACGCCACCAGACCGGGCGCCGCGAGGGCGCCGTGAAGGCGACGGGCGCGCTGAGGAGACCGGCGCGAAGGCGCGCCCGGAGCTCGTCGCTCGCGCGCAGGCCGCGCTGCGCGGCGAGCAGGCGGAGGACCTTGTCGTCGCGCTCGTTCATGCGTCGCGGCCGAGGATCCCGCGCAGGCTGGCAAGCGCGCGCATCTGGATCCCGCGGATCGTGCTCTCGCGCTTGCCGGTGAGCGCGGCGATCTCCTTGGTCGTGCGTCCGTCGATGAATCGGAGGATGACGACCTCCTGCTGGAGGGGCGAGAGCTCGCGGATCGCGGTGCGCACGGCCTGCGCCTCGTCGGCCGACACCGCGTGCGCCTCCGGTCCGGGGGTCTCGCTCGGGTGCGCGAGCGCGTCCTCGAACGGCGCGTCGGGCCGTGCCGCGCGGGCGCGGTCGACGATCGCGTTGCGCGCGATCCTGTAGAGGAAGGCGAGGAACGGCCGCTTCGGCTCGTAACGCGGCATCGCGACGAGCGCGCGGTGGAACACGTCGGCGGTCATGTCCTCGGCCTCGGCGACCGAGCGCAGCCGGAAGAAGCAGTAGCGGTAGACAGCGTCGAGGTGACGCTCGTAGAGCGCCGCGAAGGCGCGGCGGTCCCCGGCCGCGGCAGCGAGCGCGAGAGCCGGCTCGTCGTCATCTCCCGTCCTATCGGCCGATGTGCCCATTCCGTTGAGTGTCGCCTCCCGGGTCACCCGTTCAGGGTGTGTCACAGGCGGCACTCCGGCAGTGACGGAACACACCCGAACGAGCGGGCCCCCGCCTCCGATAGACGCTCGACACCAGGAGGTGGAAGGACATGCTCAGAGAGATCGCGAGCCTGCTCACGACCGCGAAGGGTGCCGGCGCCGCCGCCCTCCTCGCAGGCACGACCGTCACGGGCGGTGCGGTGGCCACGGTCCCGGAGGTCCAGACGGCGGTCGTCGAGCGCGCGAGCGCCGTGACGACCACGCTCGGCAACGCGGTCGCGGCGGTCGCGAAGGCCGCGAACGAGCGTCGCGCGGCGGACACGTCGTGCGGCAAGCCGGAGCAGGTCGCGCAGCGCAACGAAGCGGACAAGCAGCTGCGTGACGCGTTCCACGAGGATCACAAGACGCTCACCGGGCTCCGTGGCGGCAAGGACGCCGACCATCAGAAGCTGAACGCGGTCGTGAAGAAGGCGCAGGAGGAGCTCCGCTCCGTCCTCACCGCCGCTCTCGTCGACGTCGCGCGCGAGACCCAGGGCCGCACCGGCCAGGTCGCGAAGGCGAACGCCGCGGCGAGCGCGGCCGCGAGCGCGAGCCCCGCGCCGAGCGCGAGCCCGAGCCCGGTGACGTTCTCGGAGGCGCTCACGACCACGTCCACCGACAGCGTCCGTGGCTGCGACACGGCGGCCGGCCCCAAGGAGGACGTCACTCTCAACGCGACGCTCGCAGCGATCGTCGACGAGGCCATCGCCGACATGGACGCCATCGTCGAGAAGGCCGTCACGGACGCCGGCGCGGTCCCGCCCGCCGAGCGCGGCAAGCCCTCCGGCGACGCGGAGCGCACGACCGGCAACGACAAGGACAAGAAGGACGACGCGCAGAAGGGCAAGCCGTCGGAGAAGCCCGGCAACAAGCCGAGCACGCCGCCCGGCCGCACCCGGTAGACCAACAGCCCTCCAATCCCCACCGGCCCCGGTCCGCCTCGAGCGGATCG
>DASUCM010000076.1:0-18342 GCA_036276035.1 Candidatus Limnocylindria bacterium
TGGATCCACCAGCGGCCGGTCTGGCCGGCGTCGAAGGTGAAGCCGTGGATCTCGAACTGGCAGACCTTCGGGTCGTTCGCCATCTCGGAGCCGTTCTTGTGCTCCGGCCAGTCGTGGATCTTCACCGTGCCGTTCGCGCCGCCGGGATCCGCGTACGCAGGCATCGCCCCCGCGCTGAACAGCAGGGCGAGACCCGCGAGAACTGAGACGACCAGCGTTCGTGTGCGCATCTGAATGACCTCCAGCGATCAAGCCTTCTTGCGTCCCGTTCGTCCGGGATGCGTCAGCGGCTTGCGGAGGCAGATGGGCGGCCACGTACCCGTTCGGGGGTCACGGGGAGATGACGCTTTGGTCACCGGCCGAGCACGTTCCGAATGCGATGTGTTCGACGGGGCCGCTGTCCCTGCTCACAGAGCGTGCCCGTGACAATTCGGCATCGTTCCGACGCGGCCCATGTGTCGAGACCGTCACGTACCTGTCTCGGGCGGTCGCGCGTGGTACAAACATCGCGGAATGTCAGAGGAAGGCACGACCGGCCGCCCGCGCACGCCCGACGCGACCGCGCTCGGCGGCGAGCCTCCGACCCGGCCGGCTGAGGCGGAGCGCACCGACGCCTGGGCACCTGCCGCGGCGCCCCTCGAGCCGCGTGCCGAGGTCAGCCCCGAAGAGACCGAGGAGGAGGCCGAGGACCGCGACGCGATCGAGCGCGTACGCCGTGAGCTCGTCATGGTCGAGCAGGCGGTGCACGGCGCGACCGAGGAGCGCGAGCGTCTCGAGCGCCAGGCGGTCGAGATCCGTCAGCGCACCGGTCGCGAGATCTCCGTCATCGAGAACGCCATCGGGAGCGTCAGCGCCGAGCGCGGGCGCCTCGACCGCGAGGCCGCGGAGCTGCGCGAGCGCACCGAGCGCATCAAGCGCGAGATCGCGCAGACCGAGGCGACGATCTCCGCGAACGGCCTGCAGCGCGAGCGCCTCGAGCGGCAGGCCGGCGAGCAGCGTGAGCGCGTCGAGCGCATCGGGCGCGAGGTCGCACAGGCCGAGGCCGCGATCCACAACGCGGTCCTCGAAAAGGAGCGGCAGGAGCGCAAGGCCGAGGAGCTCACCTCCCGGATCCAGCGCGAGATCGAGCAGATCGACTTCGTCATCCGCGGCGCGACGACCGACCGCGAGCGTCTCGAGCGGCAGGCCGCCGAGCAGCGCGAGCGGCTCGAGCGGATCAAGCGTGAGATCGCGCAGGTCGAGGCGGCGATGAGCACCGCGGTCGAGGAGCGCGAGCGCCTTGACCGTGTCAGCCGCGAGATCGCCCAGGTCGAGGCCGCGATCTCGAGCTCGACCTCCGAGCGTGAGCGTCTCGAGCGGCGCCCGAGCATCCGCGAGCGCACCGAGCGCGAGATCGCGCAGGTCGAGGCGGCCATCAACATCGCGGCACAGGAGCGCGAGCGCGCCGAGCGCGAAGCGGCGGAGATCCGCCAGCGCACGGAGCGCGAGATCGCGCAGGTCGAGGCCGCGATCCACAGCGTTGCGGCGGAGCGCGAGCGCCTCGAGCGTCGTGCGGCCGAGGAGCGCGAGAAGCTCGAGCTCGTGAAGCGCGAGATCGCCCAGCTCGAATCGAGCATCACGTCCGCTCTCGCCGAGCGCGACAGCTCCGAGCGCCGGCTGGCCGAGGCACGCGAGCGCGCGTCACGGGACCTCGCTGGCGTCCTCGCGGTCCTGAACGCCGCCGAGGGCCAGCGCGAGCGCCTGCAGCGCAAGGTCGATGAGGAGCGCGAGCGTCTCGAGCGGATCCGCGGCGACATCGTTCGTGTCGACGGCTCGACCAACGGAGCGCTCGAGCAGCGCGAACGTCTCGCGCGCGAGGCGGCCGCGGAGCGCAACCGTCTCGACCGCGTCCTCCGCGAGATCGCGCAGGTCGAGCTCGCGATCGCGAGCGCCCTCTCCGAGCGCGAGCGCCTCGAGCGCGTCGAGCGCGAGATCGCGGCGGTCGAAGCCGCGGCGACGCGCTCCACGGCGCCAGACCGCAACGCCGTGGAGCTCATGCGACCCGAGGCACCGCCGGAGCCTGCGCCGGTCGCGGCCGCGCCGGTGATCGAGGAACCCCCGGCCGAGAAGCCGACCGCGGCGGAGGCCGAGCCCGTGCGGAGCGAGGCAGCCGAAGCGCCGGAGGGCGCTCCGGCCGTCGAGGAGAGCGATCCGGTGAAGCGGGCGCGTATGCAGCTGAACGCCTCGCGCCCGGCCCCGGCCGTCCCCGCCGCGCCGCTCACCGGCACGCCTGCCGCACAGAAGCCCCGCTCCGCCACGTTCGTGGACGAGTACCGGCAGACGGCGACACCGGCCAGCCGCTTCGCGGCCCTCGACTGGGCGCTCGTCGCGCTCGTCACCGCGCTCGTGATCATCGCCGTGCTCGTGATGACCGGCGTCGTCGCCGGACCTGCGCTCACGCCGGCCATCGCGCTCGTCCTCGCCGCGCTGGCCCTCGGGTACGTCGTCTTCCGGCAGAAGTGATCCGCTAGGGTCAGGCGCCGCTAGGGTCAGGCGCCGCCGATCGCGGCTCGGGCCTGCGCGCCGGAAGCGCTAGCCTAGCTCGAGCGGGCCGTGCTCCGCTGCTTGGGAGACCGCAGGCCGAACGGCACGAGCCCGTCGACCCCGACGCCGCCAACGTCCTTCCAGGCATGCCCGGTGCGCTCGTCGGCCGGGCAGAACGCCCAGCTTCCCGAATGGACGGTGAGGTCACCGATCGCGGCGGCCCCCGAGCGGGCGTGTGCGGGATCGATGCAGACGTAGCGGATGAGTGCGTCCATTCCCATACCCACGACGACGCTATCAGCCGTTCCCGGAGCTCGGGTCGCAGCGCGGTCGCGATTCGCTCGGCGCTGATGGCTACCCGCCCGAGCACGCCGCGTGCTCTCATGAGGTGGAGTGAGTGACGACGAGGACCTGGTGATCGGACCGGCGGAGGCCGGGCGGCTCGTCGCGGCCGGCGAGGCGATCCTCATCGACGTCGTGGAGTCGGGCGCGTGGGCCACGCTCCGGGAGGTGCCCGCCGGCTCGCTCCGCGTGCCGCCGCCCGAGTTCCGCGAGCGCGTGCAGGACCTTCCGCGCGAGCGGACGCTCATCACCTACTGCACCTGACCGCATGAGGAGTCGAGCGCCCGTGCGGCGCGCAGCCTTCGCAAGCGGGGACACCGGGCCTTCGCGCTGAAGGGCGGGGTCGGGGCCTGGCGCAAGGCCGGCCTGCCGATGGTCACGCGCGAGGTGCAGGCGCTGACGCAGCTCGCGGATCTCTGTCCGGACTGCAAGCGACCGCTCAGCGCGCACGCGCACTAGGCCAGCGCTCGAGGCGACCGCCGGTGCGGTGATCTCTTCGGCTAGTTGTTGCCGTCCGGGTCGACGGCCCTGTCGAAGTACATCCACATGACGCGCGAGTAGCGGAAGATCAGCGGCACGAGCGCGAGGAAGAGCACGTCGGCGGCGAGCAGCGCCCACTCGACCTGCCAGCGCGTCACCCAGAGGACGGCGACGCTCAGGAGAGCGAGGGTCGGGATCGCGAGCGCGTACGACACGACCATCGCGCCGGTGAAGTAGCCGTGCTCGCGCTCGAAGAGCAGCCCGCACCCGGGGCAGCGCTCGTGCATGCGGAGGATGCCGGCGAAGACCGGCGCGCGCAGGCAGCGCGGGCAGCGCTGCGCGAGGAGCGCGCCTAGGCGGCTGACCGCATCACCACGAGCGAGCGGCCCTCGACCACCCACTCCCCGCCCGCCTCGATCGATCCCTGGCCGGCGCCGTCGGGCCGCGCGGTGTCGATGACCGCGTTCCAGCGCGCGGTCCACTGTTGCGGCGGCGCGTGGAACGGGAGCGGCTCGTGGTGCGCGTTGAACAGGAGCAGGAAGCTGTCGTCAACGATGGGGTGACCCCGCTCCGATAGGCCAGCGATCGCCCGGCCGTTCAGGAAGAGCGACAGCGACCGCGCGAAGCCGACGTTCCAGGTCTCGTCCGCCATCTCGCGCCCGGTGAGGTCGAACCACGCGATGTCGCGCACGCCCGAGCCGCGGATCGGGCGGCCCTGGAACCACCGGCGCCGCTGGAACACCGGATGCTCGCGCCGCAGCGCGAGGACCTTTCGCGTGAAGGCCGCGAGCGCCGCGTCGACGTGCTCCCAGTCGTACCAGGAGAGCTCGTTGTCCTGGCAGTACGCGTTGTTGTTGCCGTGCTGCGTCCGGCCGATCTCGTCGCCGCCGAGGAGCATCGGAACGCCCTGCGACAGCGCGAGCGTCGCGATGAAGTTCCGCTGCTGCCGCGCCCGCAGCGCGTTCACCCCGGGATCGTCGGTCGGGCCCTCGGCGCCGTGACCCCAGGAGCGGTTGTTGTCCTCGCCGCCGCCCTCGTCTCCGTTCGCCTCGTTGTGCTTGCGGTCGTATGAGACGAGGTCGCGCAGCGTGAACCCGTCGTGCGCGGTCACGAAGTTGACGCTGTTGTAAGGGCGGCGACCGCTCGACTCGTAGAGATCCGAGCTGCCGGTGAGGCGCGCCGCGAACTCCGGCACGGCCTGCTCCGCGCCGCGCCAGAGATCGCGCACCGAGTCGCGGTATGTCCCGTTCCACTCGCTCCAGAGCGGCGGGAAGTTGCCCACCTGGTAGCCGCCGTCGCCGACGTCCCAGGGCTCGGCGATGAGCTTCACGCCGCGCAGCACCGGGTCCTGCTGGATGAGGTCGAAGAAGGACGAGAGGCGGTCGACATCGTGGAGCTCCCGCGCGAGCGTCGCGGCGAGGTCGAAGCGGAACCCGTCGACGTGCATCTCGTTCACCCAGTAGCGGAGGCTGTCCATGATCAGCTGCAGGACGTGCGGGTGGCGCATGTTCAGGCTGTTGCCGGTCCCCGTGTAGTCCATGTAGTAGCGGGGATCGCCGGTATGCCGGTAATAGGCCTGATCGTCGATGCCGCGGAACGAGAGCGTCGGCCCGAGGTGATTGCCCTCTGCGGTGTGGTTGTAGACGACGTCCAGGATGACCTCGAGCCCCGCAGCGTGGAGTCCCTTGACCATGTCCTTGAACTCGCGGACCTGCGCCCCGCGGCCGCCGCCGCAGGCGTACTCGTTGTGCGGCGCGAAGTAGCCGATCGTGTTGTATCCCCAGTAATTACGGAGCCCGCGCTCGAGAAGGTGCCCGTCGTGCACGAACTGATGGACGGGAAGCAGCTCGACGGCGGTCACCCCGAGCGTACGCAGGTGCTCGATGACGGGCCGCTCGGCGAGCGCGCCGTACGTGCCGCGAAGCTCCTCCGGGACGCCGGGGTGCCGCATCGTGAGCCCCTTCACGTGGGTCTCGTAGATGACCGTGCGGTGCCAGGGCACCTCCGGGCGGCGGTCGCCGTCCCAGTCGTAGCTGTCGTCGACGACGACGGACTTCGGCATGGCCGGCGCGCTGTCCGTCGTGTCCGGCTCGAGGTCGTCCTGGCCCCCGAGGCGGTACGCGAAGACCTCCTGGCCGAAGCGCACCTGGCCTTCGATCGCGCGGGCGTACGGATCGAGGAGGAGCTTCGCCGGCTGGCAGCGCAGGCCGCGCGAGGGGTCGAACGGACCGTGCACGCGGTAGCCGTAGCGCTGCCCCGGCCGGATCGCGGGCAGGTAGCCATGCCAGCAGTAGGCGGTGACCTCGGGGAGGTCGACGCGCTGCTCGTTGCCGTGGTCGTCGAAGAGGCAGAGCTCGACGCGCGTCGCGACCTCGGAGAAGAGCACGAAGTTCGTCCCATTGCCGTCCCACGTCGCACCGAGTGGATACGGTCTGCCCGGCCAGGCCCGCAGGCTCACGCGCGCTCCAGGAGCGCGACCGGGAAGCCTGCCAGCAGGTCGGAGACGGCGAGATCGTCGCCACGCGAGATCCGGCCGGTGAGCACGTCACGCCAGGCGCCGTCCGGCACCGGCACGCGCGTGTCGCCCCACGGACCGCGACGGAACTGCGCGCGCGGCGCGACCGCGACGACCTCGTCGCCGCGCGCGAACGCGACGACGTCGTCGGCGCGTGGCCCGGTCGCGCAGAGGGGCTGGTACGCGCCCGCGAACGCGGGCTCGCGCCGCGCCCGCAGTGCGAGCGCGCGCGCGATGAGGAAGAGCTTCGGCGCGCCATCGTCGGCGCGCGCGAGGGCGGCGGCCGCGTCGGCGCCTGCCAGCTCCGCGAGCAGGCGCTCACGTCGCGCGAAGTCGACCGGGCGGCGGTTGTCGGGGTCCACGAGCGAGAGGTCCCACACCTCCGTCCCCTGGTAGAGGTCGGGGACGCCGGGCGAGGTGAGCTTCAGCAGGGTCAGCGCCAGGGACGCGTCGCGCGCCGGACCCGCGATCGCGCCGGCGAACGCCGCGAGGTCGGCCTGGATCGCGCGGTCGCGGAAGACGCCCTCGAGGAACGCACCGACCGCGGATTCGTACGCCTCGTCCGGACGCGACCAGCTCGTCCGCCGCTTCGCCTCCCGCGCCGCCTTCTCGGCGTACGCGAGCGCGCGGTCGAGCGGCAGCGGATGCGCGCCGACGAGCGTCTGGTAGAGGAGGTACTCCGTCTCGCCGTCGGGCGCGTCGCCGTCCCGATAGCGCTCGCTCATCGCGCGCCAGCGCCGGACCGCGGCCGCCCACTCTCCCGGTACCTGCGAGAGGAGCGCGATCCGCAGGCGCACGTCCTCGGAGCGCTTCGTGTCGTGTGTGGACGTCGCGAGCAGCGTCGCGGGCCAGCGCGCCTGCACCAGCGCGTTGTGATCGTGGAACTCGGAGAGCGTCGTGCCGAAGCGGCCGGGGTCACCGCCGACCTCGTTCAGCGCGACGAGGCGCGAGTAGCGGTAGAAGGCCGTGTCCTCCGCGCCCTTCGCCATCACCGGCGCGGTGAATTGCTGGAAGCGCATGACGAGCCCCGTCTCGTTCGGTCCGGTGATCCGCAGCAGCAGGATGTCGCGAAGCAGCCCGAAGAGATCGGGATCGAGGTCAGGGCGGCGCGCGCGCGCCTCGCGGATGGCCTCCTCGATCGCGTTCGCGTCCTCCGCAGCGATGGTGCCGCGCTCGGCGCGGACGTAGCTGCGGTACACCGGGAAGCAGGCGGCCGTCTCGCGCAGGACCTCGCGCAGTGCCGCGCGCGTGTGGTCGCGATAGCGGCGGCGCCCCTCGCAGATGCGCACGAAGAAGACGGTGAGCCGCTCGAGGTCGGCCGCGAGCGAGTCGCGCATGACGTCATGCTTCGCCTCGTAGAGCACCTCCGCGTAGGGCCGCCGCTCTCCGCTCAGCTCCGCGTACAGCGCGGTGAGCGCGGGCTCGGCGCTCCGGTCGACGAAGAGCCCCGTGGCGAGCGCCCCGAACTCGTAGCCGGTCGTCCCGTGCACGGGCCACGCGCCGGGGAGCGTCTCGGAGCGCTGAAGGATCTTCTCCGCGAGCAGCCAGGCTCCTGGTGCGGCCTGCGCGACGCGCCCGAAGTACTCCTCCGGATCGCGCAGCCCGTCCGGATGGTCCACGCGGATCCCGTCGATCGCGCCGCCCCGCGCCCAGCCGAGGACGACCTCGTGGGTGTCCCGGAACACGTGCTCGCGCTCGACGCGCAGTGCGACGAGGTCCGTGATATCGAAGAAGCGGCGGTAATCGAGCTCCTGCGACGCCACCCGCCAGTACGCCAGCCGGTAGTTCTGCCGCAGGAGCAGCTCGTCGAGCGCGTCGTGGTCGGCGTTCACGCGCGCGACCGCCGCGTCTACCTCGCCCGCCACATCCGGGTCGGCGCAGCGCTCCTCGATCTCTCGCGCGAGCCGCTCCTTCCGCTCGTGCCGCTCGGCGATGCTCGCCTCGTCGTCCTGTTCCGAGGACGGCAGGTCTGCGGCCTCGATCGCGAGGTCGTCGAGCCCGGCCTCCGCGAGGATGCGGTCGATCGTCTTCGGGGAGCAGGGGTAGGTCTGGTCCCCGTAGCGGACGACGAACCGGCCGCCGGCGCGCTCCAGCCGCAGGCCGCCCGACTCGAGCACGCGGCCGTAGTGATCGCCGAGGACCGGCAGGAGCACGGTGTCGCGCAGCTTCGACTCCGGCGGGTCCCAGTCGACGTCGAAGTAGGAGGCGTAGCGGCTCGACCGGCCGTTCTCGAGGACGTCCCACCACCAGGCGTTGCCGTTCGCGATCGCCATGTGGTTCGGCACCACGTCCACGACGTGCCCGAGCCCGAGCTCGCGCAGGCGCGCGCGCAGCTCCGCGTGCGCCACCTCGCCGCCGAGCTCGTCGTTCACCCGGCGGTGGTCCACGACGTCATACCCGTGGGTGCTCCCCGGGGCCGCGGCGAGGTACGGCGACGTGTACAGGTGCGTCACCCCGAGCCGCGCCAGGTAGCCGAGGATGCCGGCGGCCTCGCCGAACCCGAAGCCCGGGCGCAGCTGTACGCGGTAGGTGCACCGCCGGGAGACCATCCGCTCAAGGGTGGGGCAAGGCCCGTGCGAGCGCGCGGCGGCCAGGGGAGCGAGCGCTGTCCGTCTGGCGACCGTCGTGCAAGCCTGCACGGTGCATGGCGATGGAGGGGCGGCGTCGCGTCGTCATCGAGGATGTGCGTCCTCGCGTCGACGACGGGGCGTATCCGGTCAAGCGAGCGGTCGGCGACGAGGTCGTCGTCGAGTTCGACGCGCTCGCGGACGGGCACGACCGCCTCGCGAGCGCCGTGCTGTACCGCCGCGAGTGCGATCCGTCGTGGCAGCAGGTCCCCGCTGCGCACGTCGTCAACGACCGGTGGCGCGCGACCTTCACCGTCAACGCGCTCGGCCTGCACGTCTTCGTCGTCGAGGCGTGGGTCGACACGTTCGGGTCATGGACGCACGAGCTCGAGAAGCGCCTCGCCGCGGGGCAGGACGTCGCGGTCGAGCTGCAGATCGGATCGGAGCTCGTCGCGCTGGCCGCGCGGCGGGCGCGCGGCGCGGACGCGTCGGCGCTGCGCGGCGCGTTCGCACGCCTGCGCGAGGGCGACCGGCGCGCGGCCCTCGACCCCGCGCTGCGGTCGCTCATGTCCCGCTACTCGCCGCGGCGCTTCGCGACGCGGGGACCGGAGCGCACGGTGTGGGTCGACCGCGAGCGCGGCGCGCGGAGCGCCTGGTACAAGATCTTCCCGCGCAGCTTCGGCACGCTGCGCGACGTGGCGGAGGTCGTGGTCCCGCACGCCGCTTCGCTCGGCTTCGACATCCTCTATCTGCTCCCGATCCACCCGATCGGGACGACCGAGCGGAAGGGGAAGGACAACACGCTCGGCGCGAAGCCCGGCGATCCGGGAAGCCCGTACGCGATCGGCTCCGCGGAGGGCGGCCACACCGCGATCGCGCCTGAGCTCGGGACGCTCGAGGATCTCCACGCGCTCGTCGCGGCGTGCCGGGAGCGCGACATGGAGCTCGCGCTCGACATCGCCTTCCAGTGCTCGCCCGACCACCCCTGGGTCCGCGAGCATCCGGAGTGGTTCCGCCACCGGCCCGACGGCACGATCATGTACGCCGAGAACCCGCCGAAGAAGTACCAGGACATCTACCCGTTCGACATGTCCTGCGAGGCGTGGCGGTCGCTCTGGGACGCGCTGCGCGATGTCTTCCTCTATTGGGCCGCGCAAGGAGTCCGCGCGTTCCGCGTCGACAACCCGCACACCAAGCCGTTCGCGTTCTGGGACTGGTGCCTCGCGGAAGTGCGGCGCGAGCACCCCGACGCGATCTTCCTCGCGGAGGCGTTCACGCGGCCGAAGGTGATGCGCCGCCTCGCGAAGGCCGGCTTCACGCAGTCCTACACGTACTTCACCTGGCGCACCGCGAAGTGGGAGCTCACCGAGTACCTCACGGAGCTCACCACGGAGAGCATCGAGTACTTCCGGCCGAACTTCTGGCCGAACACGCCCGACATCCTGCCGTTCCATCTCCAGACGGGTGGCCGTCCGGCGTTCCGCTCGCGCGCCGTGCTCGCCGCGACGCTCGCCGCGAGCTGGGGCGTGTATGCGCCGGCCTTCGAGCTCGCGGTGAACACGCCGCTGGCACCGGGCCGCGAGGAGTACGCCGCGTCGGAGACGTACGAGCTCCGGCGGTGGGACCTCACGGACCCCGCGAGCCTCGCGCCGCTGCTCGCGCGCCTGAACGCGATCCGCCGCGAGCATCCGGCGCTCTGGCGCGACCGCGGCCTCGCGTTCCACGGCATCGACAACGAGCGCCTCATCGCGTACAGCAAGCGCGCCGGCGACGACGTCATCTTGTGCGTCGTGTCCCTCGAGCACGTGCACACCGAGTCCGGCTGGACCGACCTCGATCTCGCCGCGCTCGGCGTCACCGCCGGCCGCCCGTTCGCGGTGCGCGACCTGCTCGACGGGGCGCGCTACTTCTGGAACGGGCCCCGCAACTTCGTGCGCCTGGCCCCTGGGGCCGCGCACATCTTCGAGGTCGAGCGATGACGCAGCCGAAGGTGCGCCGGGTGCGGAAGCTGACCACAGAGGTGGACGGAAGAGACGTTCCCTTCAGGCGGACGGAACAGCCGGATCGCGCGACGGCGAACGGCAGCAGCAGGGCCGGACAGACCGCCGGAGCGACGACGCCCAGACCCGAGGCAACGTCGCCCGCCCCGGCACCCGGCACGAGCGCCGACTGGTACAAGGACGCCGTCATCTACGAGCTCCACGTCCGCGCCTTCGCCGACTCGAACGGCGACGGCATCGGCGACTTCAACGGCCTCATCGGCAAGCTCGACTACCTGCAGGAGCTCGGCGTCACCGCGCTCTGGCTCCTGCCGTTCATGCCCTCGCCGCTGCGCGACGACGGCTACGACATCTCGGACTACACGGACGTGAACCCCATGTACGGCGAGCTCGCGGACGTGAAGCGTCTCGTGCGCGAGGCGCACGCGCGCGGCATCCGGGTCATCGGCGAGCTCGTCGCGAACCACACCTCGGACCAGCACCCGTGGTTCCAGCGCGCGCGGCGCGCGCGGCCGGGCTCGAAGGCGCGCGACTTCTACGTGTGGAGCGACACGATCCACCGCTACGAGGACGCGCGCATCATCTTCAAGGACTTCGAGACGTCGAACTGGACCTGGGATCCGGTCGCGAACGCCTACTACTGGCACCGCTTCTACTCGCACCAGCCGGACCTCAACTTCGAGAGCGCAGACGTGCGCGCTGCCGTCCTGAAGGCGCTCGACTTCTGGTTCGACCTCGGGCTCGACGGGCTGCGCCTCGACGCCATCCCGTACCTCTTCGAGCGTGACGGGACGAGCTGCGAGAACCTGCCCGAAACGCATGCGTTCCTGAAGGAGCTCCGCGGGCACGTGGATGCCACGCACGAGGGGCGGATGCTGCTCGCGGAGGCGAACCAGTGGCCGGAGGACGCGGCCGCGTACTTCGGGAACGGCGACGAGTGCCACATGTCGTTCCACTTCCCGCTCATGCCCCGTCTGTTCATGTCGATCCGCATGGAGGACCGCTTCCCGCTCGTCGACATCCTCGCGCAGACGCCGGAGATCCCGTCGAGCGCGCAGTGGGCGCTCTTCCTCCGCAACCACGACGAGCTGACGCTCGAGATGGTCACCGACGAGGAGCGCGACTACATGTATCGCGTGTACACGCAGGACCCCGTCGCGCGGATCAACCTCGGCATCCGCCGGCGCCTCGCCCCGCTCCTCGGGAACGACCGCCGGCGGATCGAGCTCATGAACGGTCTGCTCTTCTCGCTGCCCGGGACCCCCGTCCTCTATTACGGCGACGAGATCGGGATGGGGGACAACGTGTACCTCGGGGACCGCAACGGCGTGCGCACGCCGATGCAGTGGACCGGCGACCGCAACGCGGGGTTCTCCGAGGCGAACCGCCAGCGCCTGTACCTCCCGGTCATCGTCGACCCCGAGTACCACCACGAGACGGTGAACGTCGAGGTGCAGCAGGCGAACCCGCACTCGCTCCTCTCGTGGACGCGCAGGCTCATCGCGCTGCGGAAGCGCTACGCGGCCTTCGGCCGCGGCTCGCTCGAGTTCCTGCATCCCGACAACCGGAAGGTGCTCGCGTTCCTCCGGCGCCACGAGGACCAGCTCGTCCTCGTCATCGCGAATCTCTCCCGCTTCGCGCAGCCCTGCGAGCTCGATCTGCGCGCGCATGCGGGCCGCGTCCCCGTCGAGATGTTCGGCATGACGGAGTTCCCGGCGATCGGCGAGCTGCCGTACTTCATCACGCTCTCGCCCCACGGGTTCCACTGGTTCCTGCTCGAGGACCGTCACGCGAGCGCCGTCGCGCTACCGCCGGAGGTGCCGGCGATCGCCGTGGACGCGCCATGGGACGAGCTGCTCACGACGCGCGCGGGCCGCGCAGCGCTCGCGCCCGCGCTGCCCGGCTACCTGCGGCAGCGGCGGTGGTTCGGCGGGAAGGACCGGCGCATCACGGCCGCCCGCTTCACGGAGGTCGTTCCGCTGCGCGACGCCGGCGGAGCCTTCCTCACGCTCGTCGAGGTCGCGTACACCGAGGGTGAGCCCGAGCTCTACGTCCTCCCGCTGCGTCTTGCCGCGGGCCCGTCCGACGCCGTGCTCGCGACGCTGCACGGCGAGGCGACGGGAGCGGTGGTCGACGCGCTCGGCGATCCGGCCTTCGACTCGGCGCTCGTGCGCACGATCGCGCGCCGCCGCCGGCACGCCGGCGCGAGCGGAAGCATCGTCGGCGTTCCCGCGCCGTCCCTGCAGCGCCTCATGCCGCGGGACGACGCCCTGCCCGAGACCACGCTCTCGAAGGCGGAGCAGTCGAACAGCTCGGTCGTGTTCGGCGAGCGGCTGATCCTGAAGCTGTACCGCCGCGCCGACGCGGGCGCGCATCCCGACGTCGAGATCGGCCGCTTCCTCACCGAGCGCGCGGGCTTCGCCTGCACGCCTCCGGTCGCCGGCAGCCTTGAACACGTCACGCCGCGCGGGCGGATGACGATCGCGATGCTCCAGGCGTACGTCCCGAACCAGGGCGACGCGTGGCGGCGCTCGCAGGAGATGCTCGAGGCGTTCCTCGACCGGGTCGGGACCTCGGCGCCGCCCGCCACCGCGGACGCGACGCCGCTCGCCCTCGCGGACCTCGAGCCGCCCGCGGCCGCGGCGGCGGCGCTCGAGCCCGATCTCGTGTTCGCGGAGAAGCTCGCGCGGCGCACCGCGGAGCTCCACCGCGCGCTCGCGAGCGACGCGGAGGACCCGGCCTTCGCCCCGGAGCCCTTCACCGCGGCGCATCAGCGCTCCATCTACCAGGCGTTGCGCGGCCAGCTCGCGCGGAGCCTGCGCCGGCTGCGCGGCCAGCTGCACACCCTCGGCCCGGCGGCGCGAGCCGAGGCCGAGGCGCTGCTCGCGCACGAGACCGCGGGGGCGGAGCGCGTGCGCGAGCTCATCGAGCGCCCGGTCGCCGCGTGGCGCACCCGGATCCACGGCGACTACCACCTCGGGCAGGTGATCCTCGCGAACGACGACCCGCAGATCATCGACTTCGAGGGCGAGCCCGCGACCGCGCTCTCGGAGCGACGGGCGAAGCGCTCGCCGCTGCGCGACGTCGCGGGCATGCTGCGGTCCTTCGACTACGCGGCGCAGGTCGCGCTCGCGTCGCGACCGGACCGCACCCCGACGACCGAGGCCTGGGCGCGCACCTGGACGGCCCTTGTCTCCGCGCGCTACCTGCGGACGTATCGCGACGAGGCGGCGGACCCGCATCTCTGGCCCGCGAGGCCCGGCGACGCGGCGCTGCTCCTCGAGGCCTTCCTCCTCGACAAGGCGTCTCGCGAGCTCGAGTACGAGCTCGCCGCGCGTCCCGACTGGGCGCACGTGCCGATCCGCGGGCTGCGCGCGATCCTCGAAGGGCCCCGGCGCGCCTGACCAGCCTCGTCTCCGACTACGACCTGCACCTCATGGGCGAGGGCACGCACGCGCGGCTCTACGAGCACCTCGGCGCGCATGTGCTCGAGGGCGGCGTCGGGTTCGCGGTCTGGGCGCCGAACGCGCGGACAGTGAGCGTGCTCGGCGACTGGAACGACTGGGACGAGCGCCGCAACGTGATGCTCCCGCGCGGCGGCGGCGTCTGGGAGACCTTCGTGCCCGGGATCGGCGCGGGCGCCGCGTACAAGCTCCGCGTCGTGGGCCCGGACCGCGCGCGCGCAGATAAGGCCGACCCGCTCGCGTTCCGCACCGAGCTGCCGCCGAAGACCGCCTCCGTCGTCACCGCGCTCCGTTACGACTGGCACGACGGCGAGTGGCTCGAGCGGCGCCGGTCGTCGCGCGCGGCGAACGAGCCGTGGTCGATCTACGAGGTCCATCTTGGTTCGTGGCGCCGTGTGCCGGAGGAGGGCGACCGCTTCCTCACGTATCGGGAGCTCGCGCCGCTCCTCGCGGAGCACGCGCTGCGCCACGGTTTCACGCACGTCGAGCTGCTCCCGGTGATGGAGCACCCCTTCTACGGCTCGTGGGGCTATCAGACGACTGGCTACTTCGCGCCGACGGCGCGCCACGGCGCGCCCGAGGACCTCATGTCCCTCATCGATCACCTGCATGGGAGGGGGATCGGCGTCATCCTCGACTGGGTCCCCTCGCACTTCCCCGACGACGCGCACGGCCTCGCGTGGTTCGACGGGACGCACCTCTACGAGCACGACGACCGGCGCCAGCGCGTCCACCCCGACTGGAAGAGCCACATCTTCAACTACGACCGCCACGAGGTGCGCTCGTTCCTGCTCTCGAGCGCGCACTTCTGGGTGCACCGCTACCACGCGGACGCGCTGCGCGTCGATGCGGTCGCGTCGATGCTGCGGCTCGACTACTCCCGCGCGCCGGGCACCTGGGTCCCGAACCGTTTCGGCGGACGCGAGAACCTCGGCGCGATCGACTTCCTGCGTGAGCTGAACCGGCACCTCTACGCGGAGTTCCCGGGGGTCGAGACGATCGCCGAGGAGTCGCACGCGTGGCCGCAGGTCTCGCGGCCGGTCTACACGGGAGGGCTGGGCTTCGGGATGAAGTGGGACCTCGGCTGGATGCACGACACGCTCGACCACCTTCAGCGTGATCCGGTCCACCGGCGGTGGCACCACGGGGAGCTCACCTTCCGCACGATGTACGCCTTCACCGAGAGCTTCGTGCTGCCCCTCTCGCACGACGAGGTCTCGCAGGGAAAGGGCTCGCTCGTCGAGCGGTTCCCCGGCGACGCGTGGCGGAAGCTTGCGACGCTCCGTCTGCTGTTCGCCTACCAGCACGCGCAGCCCGGGAAGAAGCTCCTCTTCCAGGGCGGCGAGTTCGGCCAGTGGCGCGAGTGGCACCACGACCGCAGCCTCGACTGGCACCTGCTCGACGACGCCGCGCACGCCGGTGTCGCGCGGTGCGTCGCGGACCTCAACCGGCTCCACCGCGGCGAGCCCGCGCTGCACGAGCTCGACTTCGACCCCGCGGGCTTCGAGTGGGCGGACCATCGCGACGCCGAGCACAGCGTGCTCGCGATCCTGCGCCACGCGGCTTCGGGGGCGCCGAGCGTGCTGTGCGTGCTGAACTTCACGCCCGTCGTGCGCCACGACTACCGCCTCGGCGTCCCGGCTGCCGGCCGCTGGACCGAGGTGCTGAACACCGATGCGCTCGAGTACGGCGGCAGCGGCGTCGGGAACGCCGGCGGGCTCGACACAGAGGAGGTCCCGTCGCACGATCGCCCGTCCTCGCTCCGCCTCACCCTGCCGCCGCTCGCCGCGCTGTTCTTGAGGGCGCCGTCATGACGCTCGGCGCGGTGTACGAGGGCGGCGGGCGCTGCACGTTCACGGTGTGGGCACCGAACGCGAAGCGGGTGGAGGTCCGGCTCGGAGAGCGGATCGACGTCCTGAGGCCCGCCGAGCGCGGCTACCACACGGCGATCCTCGACGACGTCTCCCCGGGCGACCGCTACGCCTTCGTGCTCGACGGCCGCCCTGAGCGCGCGGACCCCGCGTCGCGGTGGCAGCCCGACGGCCTCCACGGGCCGTCGGCCGTGGTCGATCCGCGCGCGTTCCGCTGGACCGACGCCGGCTTCTCGGCACCGAGGCTGCGCGACCTCGTCATCTACGAGCTCCACATCGGCACGTTCACCCCGGAGGGCACCTTCGACGCGGCGACGCGTCACTTCCGCGAGCTGCGCGAGCTCGGGGTGAACGCGATCGAGCCGCTGCCGATCGCGCAGTTCCCCGGCGCGCGGAACTGGGGCTACGACGGCGTGCTCGCCTGGGCGGCGCAGGACACCTACGGCGGACCGGAGGGACTGCGCCGCTTCGTCGACGCCGCTCACCGCGAGGGCCTCGCGGTCCTCCTCGACGTCGTCTACAACCACGTCGGTCCGGAGGGCAACTACCTGCCGGAGTTCGGGCCGTACTTCACCGAGCGCTACCACACGCCGTGGGGCGCCGCGATCAACTTCGACGGGCCCGAGAGCGACGAGGTGCGGCGCTACTACATCGAGAGCGCGCTCATGTGGCTGCGCGAGTGCCACGCCGACGGATTCCGCCTCGACGCCGTCCACGCGATCATCGACGCGAGCGCCCGACCGTTCCTCGCGGAGCTGAACGACGCGGTGCACGAGGAGGCACAGCGCCTCGGCCGCACCGCGATCGTCATCGCGGAGTCGGACCAGAACGACGTCGCGGTCATCACGCCGACGCCCGAGCGCGGCCTCGGCTTCGACGCGACGTGGTCCGACGACTTCCACCACGCGGTCCACGCGCTCCTCACCGGCGAGCGGACGGGCTACTACCGTGACTTCGGTGACATCGCACATCTCGCCGCGACGCTCGGCCAGGGCTGGGCGTACGCGGGGGAGCGTTCCGCGTTCCGCCGACGGCGGCACGGGAACGTCCCGGCGGGCGCCCTCGCCGAGCGGTTCGTCGTCGCCGTCCAGAACCACGATCAGGTCGGCAACCGCGCGCGCGGGGACCGCCTCGCGACCCTCGTCGACGCCGAGCGGCTCAAGGTGGCGGCGGCCGCGCTGCTTCTCTCGCCGTTCACGCCGATGCTCTTCATGGGCGAGGAGCACGGCGAGCGGCGCCCGTTCCAGTACTTCACGAGCCACACCGACGCGGCGCTCATCGAGGCCGTGCGCAGGGGCCGGCGCGAGGAGTTCAAGGAGTTCGCGTGGCAGGGCGAGGTGCCCGACCCGCAGGCCGAGGACACCTTCCGCGCCTCGGTCATCGACCGCGCGTCGGGAAGCCGCGAGATCCGCGTGCTCTACCGCGAGCTCCTGCAGCTGCGCTCCTCGCTCCCGGGGCTGCGCCCCGCGCGGCCGGACCCTGCGGCGGTGGTCACGGGCGAGGCCGCGGTCGGGCTCCTGCGCGACGGGATCGCGCTCGCGCTCGCGTTCGGGGCCGGCGCGCTGGAGCTGCCGCCGGGAGCGTGGCGCGTCCGGCTGGACACCGCCGACACGCGCTTCGGCGGCCCGGGCGCGTGGCAGGACGCGCCTGCCGGCCGCCTTGTCTTCGATGGGCCACGGGCCCTGCTCCTCGAGCGGGCCTGACCTCACCGCTGCCGACTTGCTGACGGGGCATGCGGTCTGCTAGACGAAGGTCTATAGACCAACGTCGAGGAGGTCTCGCGTGCCTGATCTCACGCGTCGCGAGCGGCAGGTCCTCGAGCGCGTCTGCCGCGGGCTCTCGACCAAGGCGATCGCCGCCGAGCTCGGTGTCAGCGATCAGGCGGTGAAGGCGCACCTTTCGCGGCTCTTCCTCAAGTTCGGCGTCGCGAACCGGACGGGGCTCGTCGCGGTCGCGGTCGCGGAGGCAGAGCGACGGCGCACGACCGCGGACCGGGACGCGCACACCGCGGAGCTCCAGCGCCGCGTCGCGGAGCTCACGGCACGGAACGCCGACCTCGAGAGCGCGAACCAGCGCCTGCGCACGAGGCAAGACCCGGCTGAAGCGACCGCAGCCGACTAGATCACGCCGTCATGCCTCCGCTGAAGCTCACCCCGCGCGAGAAGGTCGTGCTCGAGCGTGTCTGCGACGGCGCCACCACCAAGGTCATCGCTCAGGACCTCGGTGTCAGCGAGCAGGCGGTCAAGGCACACATCGCGAGCCTCTTCCAGAAGCTCGGCGTCGCGAACCGCGCGAGCCTCGCGGCGGTGGCGACGAACGCGGGCGTCGTTCGCCGGCAGGCCATCAGCGATCGCTATCACGAGCGCGCGCGAGCGCTCGGACGGGAGAACCTACGGCTGCGCGCCGCGAATGAGCAGCTCCGGTCTGGTCCGCGGCCGGACGGTCCCGGGTCCCGCTCGCCGGCGCGGCGCAGTGCCGCGCGGTGACGCGGTCATGCGCCGCGTCACCGTCGCGAGGTCGGGCCTACTTCAGCGCCGCCATGTAGTGACCGTCGTGGTCGAGCAGCCGCCGGTGCTCGTC
>DASUCM010000077.1:0-3975 GCA_036276035.1 Candidatus Limnocylindria bacterium
GAGCGCGTCAGGCCGCTGCTCGAGCTGCCGGAGGACGAACCGGCCGACGTTCCAGAGCTTGTTCGCGAAGTTGCGCGCGTTCTGGAGCTTGCTGTCCGAGAAATTCTGGTCGGCGCCGGCGGCGACGCCGTTCACGAGGGCGAAGCGCAGCGCGTCCGCGCCGTACTCCTCCACGTACTCGAGCGGGCTCACGACGTTGCCCTTGGACTTGCTCATCTTCTCGGTGCCGCTGCGCACCATGCCGTGGAGGTACACGGTGCGGAATGGGACGCTGCCCATGTTCTCGATGCCCATCATGATCATGCGCGCGACCCAGAAGAACAGGATGTCGTAGCCCGTCTCGAGCACGCTGCCGGGATAGAAGCGCTCGAGGTCCTTCGTGCGGTCGGGCCAGCCGAGCGTCGTGTGCGGCCAGAGCGCGCTCGAGAACCAGGTGTCGAGCACGTCGGGATCCTGGTGCAGGTCCTCGCTCTTGCACTTCGTGCACCGCTTCGGGTCCGGCCCGTCGGGCTCCGGCACCACGATCTCCTGGCAGTCGCGGCAGTACCAGACCGGGATGGAGTGCCCCCACCAGATCTGGCGCGAGACCGGCCAGTCACGGATGTTCTCCATCCACTCGTAGAAGACCTTCTCGAACCTCCCGGGGACGATGCGGATGGTCCCGTCGCGCACCGCGTCGATCGCCGGTCGGGCGAGCGGCGGCATCCGCACCCACCACTGCTTCATCACGAGCGGCTCGTCGACCGTATCGCAGCGCTCGTGGACGCCGACGGCATGGGCGATCGGCTCCTCCTTCACGAGGAGACCCGCCTTCCGGAGGCGCTCGGCCATGTCGCGCCGCGCCGAGTCGCGATCCGCGCCCGCGAGCACGCCCGCCGCCGGCGTCATGCGCCCGGTCTTGTCGATCACCGTGATGACGGGCAGGCCGTGACGCTGGCCGATCTCGAAGTCCTTCTGGTCGTGACCGGGCGTGATCTTCAGCGCGCCGGTGCCGAACCCGGGATCGACGGCCTCGTCGGCGACGATCGGCACGCGACGCTCCGCGATGGGCACGAGGACGTGCCGCCCGATGTACCGCTGCCAGCGCTCGTCGTCGGGGTGCACCGCGACCGCGACGTCGGCCATGATCGTCTCCGGGCGCGTCGTCGCGACGACGACGTCCGGGGCGCCTGCCGGCGCGTCGTCGGCCCACGGGTACTTCACGTACGAGAGCGTGTCGGTCCGCTCGATGTGCTTCGACTCGAGGTCCGAGTACGTCGTCTGGCAGGTGAGGCACCAGTGGACGATCCGGTCGGCGCGGTACAGGTGGCCCTTCTGGTAGAGGCGGATGAAGTGCGTCCGCACCGCGCGCTGCTTCGACGGCTCCATCGTGAAGTTCGGGCGCGACCAGTCGAGCGAGCACCCGAGCATCCGCAGCTGGCGCTCGATGCGCGGCCGGTAGTGGTCCATCCACTTCCACATCTCGGCGAGGAACTCCTCGCGCGTGAGGCCGCGCTGCTTCGTCAGGCCCTCTTTCGCGAGCTCTTTCTCGACGACGATCTGGGCGATGATCCCGGCGTGGTCGGTGCCCGGCATGTAGAGCGTCGGCTCGCCGCGCATGCGATGCCAGCGCGCCATGAGATCCTCGTAGCCGCCGAAGGAGAGCGCGTGCCCGAGGTGCAGGTCCCCGGTGATGTTCGGGAGCGGCAGCATCATCACGAAGGGCCGCTCGCCCGGCGCAGCGTGCTCCGGCGGCGTGAAGAAGCCCGAGCGCTCCCACCACTCGTAGAGGTCGCGCTCGACGACCGACGCGTCCCAGTTCTTGCCCGCATGTCCGAGCACGCTTCGCGGTGCTTCGGTCGCCATTGCGCACCTCCTCCGCCGAAATAGAAAGACCCCCGTCTTCGGACGGAGGTCTTGGGCCGTGGTACCACCGAAGTTCGTGCGCGCGGGCGCACCTCGATCCCGCGCTAACGGGCGGACCCGATCCGGCTCGCGGGCGACCTTCGCGCTCCATCTCGCCGGGACGGGCTCGCAGTCGGGGACCCGTCTTCCCTGTCGGTGCTGAAGCGGTACTCCTCCCGGTCGCTGCCGGTGTGAGGAGAGGATATCCGGCTACGCCGGGTGCGCGCGCCCCCGCTGCTTCTGGCGGTACATCGCGCGGTCCGCGTCGTCGATGATCGCGTCGACCGTGGTCGGGCCGTCCGGGGCGACCGCGATGCCCCAGGCGACCGTGGGGAGCGGCCGGCCGCCGGCGAGCTTGCCCTCCGCGATGGTCTCGGCGAGCCGCCGCATGATCCGCTCCGCGGCGAGGATGGTCGCGCCGGGGAACAGCACGGCGAACTCGTCACCGCCGATGCGCGCGACGACGTCGCCGCCGCGGACGCCGGCCGCGAGCAGGGTCGCGATCCGCATCAGCGCCTCGTCGCCGGCGTTGTGGCCGTACTGGTCGTTCACGCCCTTCAGAAGGTCGACGTCGACGATGGCGACCGAGAGCGGCATGCCCTCCGCGGCCTGACGCAGCGAGAGCTCGAGCCGCTCGAAGAACGCGCGGCGGTTCGGCAGGCCGGTGAGCGCGTCGGTGCTCGCCGCGGTCTTCGCCGCGTCGTGCAGGCGCGCGACGCGGATCGCGGCCGCGACCTGGTGGGACACCGCGGTGAGCAGCTCTTCGTCCTCGCTCGTGAACGCCGCCTCGCGCGGCGCCTCGATGCCGAGCACGCCGACGCGCTCGTCGCCGATCCGCAGAGGGACGATGAGGCTCGAGCGGATGTCGGGCGGTCCGAGGAAGCGCGTGTCGGCGTGGACGTCGGGGACGTTCTGGAGCAGGCCATGCTCGACGACCCACCACGAGATCCCCTGCCCCCGCTCGAGCCGCTGGCCGAGGTAGTCGATCGACGGGCCGATGGCGGCGCGGACGACGAGCGCCCCCTCCAGCTCGTCGAGCGTCGTCAGGAAGCCGTTCTCGTAGCCCATGGCGTCGCAGATGATCTTCAGCAGCCGCGCGGCGAGGTCGTCGATGTCGAGGACGGCGCTGATCTCCGTCGCGAGGCGCTGCAGGATGGCGAGCTGCCGCGTGTGGGTCTGCGACCGCGCGACGTAGCGCTCGAGGACCTCTCCCGGACCGGGCACGTCCTCGATGTCCTCGTGCTCGATCGAGCCGACGCGCCGGAGCTGCACGGCCCCGTGGGTCCGGTCGCGCTCGATGACGCGGAGGAACGCGTCGACGACGTCCGGGTGGAACTGCGTGCCGCGGCAGGCGATGAGCTCCGAGACCGCGAACTCGACGGTCTGCGCAGCCTTGTACGAGCGCTTCGAGACGATGACCTCGTAGGCGTCCGCCGCGGCGACGATCGCCGAGGCGAGCGGGATCTCGCTCCCGCGGAGCCGGTCGGGATAGCCCGAGCCGTCGTGGCGCTCGTGGTGGCAGCGGACGATGGGGACGAGGTCGCGCAGCGGCTCCACGGCTGCGATGATCGACGCGCCGAGCACGGAGTGCGTGCGCATGATCACCCACTCCTCCTCGGTGAGCGGCGCCGGCTTGTTCAGGATCGCGTCGGGGATGCCGATCTTCCCGATGTCGTGCAGGAGCGCGCCGAGCTGCACGCGACGGATCTCGTCCGGCGGCAGTGCCATCTCCTCCGCGATGATCCGCGAGAGCGCGGCGACCCGGGCGGAGTGGCTTCGCGTGTACGGGTCGCGCGCGTCGACCGCCGCGGCGAGGGCCTTCACGGACGCGAGGTACAGCTCCCGGCCGCGCGCGAGGTGCTCGGCATTCGCGAAGGCCGACGCGACGAGGTTGGCGAGCGACTGGAGCACCGCGACGTCCTCATCGTCGTACGCGCCCGCTGCATAGGACTGGGCGGAGAGCACGCCGACGATGCGGCCCGCGCTCTTCAGCGGGACGTGCACCGCGGAGAGGCTCGCGCGCGCGTGATCGCCGTAACGCAGGCCGCGATGCTGCACGGCGTCCGCGCGCTGGCGCGCGATGTAGGTCTC
>DASUCM010000078.1:0-4275 GCA_036276035.1 Candidatus Limnocylindria bacterium
GTGAACAGCGTCGTCGCCCCGGTCACGACGCGGTCGACGATCACCGCGGCGACGTACCACGCGGCGAACGTCAGGACGCTCTCCACAAGGGGGAAGGTGATCGGGCGCCGTGGCGTGCGGCGCGGCGGCCGCTGCTCCGGCGGGAGCCGCGCCTCCTCGGCGCGCCGGAGCGCGCGCTCCCTGCGCCACAGCCGGGTCACGAGGGCGACGGCGACGACCGTGACGGCGAGGTAGAAGAGCACGCCGTCGGCGCGGCCGAGCGAAAGGGACACGATCGCGAGCAGGAAGGCCAGCATCGCGAGCGCGGACAGCCCCACCATGACGAGGCGGCGGACGTTCCTCATCGGGATGGGGACCGCGTCGCGCGGTCGAGCAGCTCGACGATGTGCAGCACCGGCACCTGGCTGCCCGACGCGCGGAGCCCCGCCTCGAGCTGGAGCATGCAGCCGGGGTTCGCGGTCACCACCGCGTCCGGCGCGAGCGCGGCGATGTCGCGCACCTTGTCGGCGAGCAGGCGGTCCGCGTACGCGGGCTGCACGAGGTTGTAGTACCCCGCGCTGCCGCAGCAGATGTCGGCGCCCGGCATCTCGACGAGCTCGAGCCCGCGCACCTTCGCCAGGAGCGCGCGCGGCTGCGCCCGGATCCGCTGAGCGTGCGCGAGGTGGCAGGGGTCCTGGTAGGTGACGCGCATCGGCAGCTCGCCGAGCGCGTCGTCGCCGAGCTGCTCCGCGAGGTACTCGGTCACGTCGCGGACCGTGCTCGCCATCGCTGCCGCGCGAGCGTGCCACGCCGGATCGTCGTCCAGCAGCTCGCCGTACTCCTTGAGGTGCGCGCCGCAGCCCGCGGCGTCGACGACGATGCGGTCGACGCCCGCGCGCTCGAACGCCTCGATGTTCCGCCGCGCCAGACGGCGCGCCTCCTCGCGGGCGCCCGCGTGCGCGTGCAGCGCCCCGCAGCAGGTCTCGCCGCCCACGGTCACGACGTCGGCACCCGTGCGCGCGACGAGACGCGCGGTCGCGCTGTGCACATCGCCGTATGCGACGCGCATGACGCAGCCGAGCAGGAGCGCGACCCGCGACGTCGCGGCGGCAGGGCGCGGTGGCGCGTCGTACCGGGGCCGCGCGAGGGAGGGCGCGAGCGACTCGAGCCGACGCAGGCCCTTCGGCAGCACGCGGCGTAGCCGCCCGCGCACGAGGGCGCGCAGGCCGAGCCGCTCGGGCACGCGGAGCAACGTCGTGACGAGCCCGAGCGCCCGCCGGCGCGAGACGAGCCACAGGAGCGCGTCGCGCACGGGCGAGGCGCCATCGCTCGCGGCGAGCTCCGCGCGCGTTGTTTCGATGAGCCGGCCGTACTGGACACCCGACGGGCACACCGCCTCGCAGGCGCGGCAGGCGAGACAGCGATCGAGGTGGACCCGCGTCTCTGGCACCGGCTCGATGCGGCCCTCGAAGAGCGCTTGCATGAGATGGATCCGCCCGCGGGGTGACTCCGTCTCGAGGCCGGTGATGCGGTAGGTCGGGCACGCCTCGAGGCACATGCCACAGTGGATGCACTGCTGCAGGCCGTCGGACATCGTGAACGGCTTCGCCGCCGTCAGGTCCACGCCGCGGGCCTGCGCCATCAGAAGGCGAAGCGGCCCGGCGAGAGGACGCCGTTCGGGTCGAAGCGGGCCTTCAGCGAGCGCGCGATGGCCTCGGGCGTGCGCGGCGTGCCCCAGGTGCCGACCGCGCGGCGCAGCTCGGCCGGCCCGCGCTCGATGACGACCGCGCCGCCGTTCGCCTCGAGCAGCAGGCGGAGCTCGCGCAGCTCGGCCGGCCCCGCTGTGCCGAACACGTGCATGGTGCTCACGCCGGGATAGACGAGCCCGCCGTCCGGCCCGGGATGCGGCTCGACCGACCCGGCGGGGAACGAAAGGCGGATCGAGGTCTCGGCCTCGAGCGGCAGCGCCGCGAGCCTCGGCCAGACGTCCTGCTCCTCCTCGACGAACGGGCTCGTGGCGGTGATCTCCGCGCGCAGGCGCTCGACGACGCGCGGCGTCCCGGCGAGGCGCACCCAGATGCCGGTCCAGGTCGTGATCCCGAACGCCCCGGCCGGCGGGCCGTGGAGGATCGCGAGCGCGTCGAGCGGGAGACCGCGCTCGATCAACGCCCCGGTCTCGAGGTACGCGTAGTCGAGCGTCGGCGCCTCCATCCGCAGCGTCAGGACACGCGGCGGGATCGCGAGGAGCTTCAGCGAGACCTCGGTGATCGCGCAGAGCGTCCCGAAGGATCCCGCGTACAGCTTCGTGAGGTCGTAGCCGGTGACGTTCTTCACGACGCGCCCGCCGGCGCGGGTCAGGGTGCCGTCGCCGAGGACGGCGCGCACGCCGAGCGTCCAGTCGCGCGGGTGGAAGTAGCGCAGGCGCGACGGACCGGTCGCCGCGCTCGCGATCGTCCCGCCCACCGTCGCGCGCTCGGGCAGGCCCGCCTCGACCGGCCAGCGCTGTCCGTGCTCCGCGAGGATCGCGCCGAGCTCGGCGAGCGTGGTGCCCGCGTGCACGGTGATGACGAGGTCGTCGGGCTCGTACTCGACGACGCCGGTGAGGCCGCCGAGGTCGAGCGAGACGTCGTAGCGGTCCGGCGCGTCGCCGACGGACAGGCGGGTGCCGCCGCCACGGAGCACGACGCCTTCGCGCGCGGCGTTCGCGCCGCGGATGACGTCGACGACATCCTCGACGCGCTCCGCGCGCACGGTGCGTTGCGGCGCGAGGCCGTCTAGATCCACAGGCCCTCCGCGAGGCCCTTCTTGATGCGCTCGGTCGGGATCGCCGCGCACTGCGAGCCACCCGGGAAGACCTTGCCGGGATTCATGACGCGCTCGGGGTCGAACGCGTCGCGCCCGCGCTGCATCGCCTCGAGGTCCTCCGGCTCGTACACCCAGAACATGAAGTGGTTCTTCTCCAGGCCGATGCCGTGCTCTCCGGAGAGCGCGCCGCCGGCGTCGATCGCGACCTTCAGGATCTCGGCGCTCGCCTCCATGACGCGCTCGATCTTCTCCTCGCGCGCGTCGAAGAGGAGGATCGGGTGGAGGTTGCCGTCCCCGATGTGGAACATGTTCGCCGTGATGTAGCCGTAGCGCTCCGCGATGGCGTTCACCTCGCGGAGCACCTGCGGCACCTTGCTGCGCGGGACCACGGCGTCGTGCAGGTAGTTGTTCGGCTTGATCCGCGCGAGCGCCGGGTAGCCCATCTTCCGCGCCTTCCACAGCAGGTCGCGCTCCTCCTGCGTGCGCGCCGTGCGCACGTCGAACGCGCCGTTGTCGCGGCAGACGGACCCGATCGCGTCCGCGGCGTCATCGCATTCCTCGCGAAGGCCCTCGACCTCGACGAGCAGCAGCGAGCCGGCCTCGGGTGGCAGGTGCACGTCGAACGCCGCGTTCACCGCCTCGATCGTCACGCGATCGAGCATCTCCATCGCGGCCGGCAGGATCCCTCGAGCGATGATCGCCGTCGCCGCGCGCGCGCCGGAGTCGATGTCCGCGAACAGCGCGGTGAAGGTCCGCACGTCCTCGGGCAGGGGGAGCAACCGGACCCAGGCCTTCGTGACGATCCCGAGCGTGCCCTCGCTGCCGACGATGAAGGGGACGCAGTCGAAGCCGGGGAGCGACGGCGCGCGCCCGCCGAACGTGGCGATGGTGCCGTCCGCGAGCACCATCTCGACGCCGAGGACGTGGTTCACGACGGAGCCGTACCGCAGCGCGTGCGGGCCGCCGGCGTTCGTGCCGATGTTCCCGCCGATGCTCGACGCGCGCTGGCTCGCGGGATCGGGCGCGAAGAAGAGGCCGAACTCGCGTGCCGCGCGCGAGAGGTCGAGGTTCACGACCCCGGGCTCGACGAGCGCGGCGCGCGCGGCGCGGTCGATGGCGAGGATCTTGTTCAGCCGCGAGGTGGACACGACGACGGCGCCCGCGCAGGCGACGGTCCCGCCGGAGAGGCCCGTCCCGGCACCGCGCGGCACCACGGGCCGGCCGGCGTCGTGCGCGGCCTTCACGACCGCGGCCACCTCCTGAGTCGTCCCCGGCACGACGACGGCGCTCGGCGGCTGGCGGTCGAAGCCGGCGTCGTACTCGAACACGATGAGGTCCTCGGGCCGCCAGAACACGTTCTCCTGACCGCAAATGCGCTGGAGCTCTGCGACGAACGTCATGAGAGCGGGTGCGGTGAGAGGGCGGCGGGGGACGCCGGCCGAAGGAGGGTCGGCCGCGAAGCGGCCGTGCGCGCACAAGTTGCGCGATCGA
>DASUCM010000079.1:0-9477 GCA_036276035.1 Candidatus Limnocylindria bacterium
ACTCGCCGTACCGGCGCCCGCGGAGCGCGTCTCTGGCGATGCGGTCGGCGACGCCCTCCGCCTCGTCCGCACCGCTCACGAACTGGAGGTAGTCGATCTCGACCTCGCCTTCCGGCGGCCGCCCGACGAGGTGCTTGTCGATGCCCAGCTTCTCCTCGAGACGGTCGGGGTTATGGGTGATGAGGCGGTACGCCGCGTCGAGGATCCCCTGGCTCGAGCGGCGGTTCTCGATGAGCGGGACGACGGCCGCCTCCGGGTACGCGGCGAGGAAGGCATCGAAGTTCCCGAGCGTCGCGCCGCGCCAGGCGAAGATCGACTGGTCGTCGTCGCCGACGGCCATGACCTGGCGGTGCGGCTCGACGAGGAGCCGGATGAGCTTGAACTGCGCGTCGTTGGTGTCCTGGAACTCGTCGACCAGGACGAAGCGGTAGCGGTCCTGAAGCCGGCGCGCGGCCGCCGGCTTCTCCCGGAGGATGCGCAGCGTCAGCGCGATCTGGTCGCCGAAGTCGATGACGCCGTGCTGCTCCTTCAGCCGGCTGTAGGCGGCGTAGGCGGCAGCGAGCTCCTCCTGGGCCTCGGCCGCGTCGCGCCGCACCTCGGCGTCGAGCCCCTCACCCACCTCGGACCGCAGGCCCGTCGCGAAGGCGACGTACTCGTCCGGCGCGATGTCGTCGTCGCGCGCGCGGCTGAAGAGGTCGAGCAGGGCGCGGACGTACGCGAGGGGATCGCCGGCGGGGCGATACCGTCGGAGCGGCAGCTCGTAGAGGTGCTCGCGGACGAAGATGACCTGCTCCGCCGGCGAGAGCACGCGAAGCTCGCCGGAGCGGCCGAGCTCGAGAGCGAAGGCCCGGAAGGCCTCGTCCCCGAAGCCGTGGAACGTCCGGATCGCGGCGTCGTTCTCGCCGAGCGGCGTCGCCAGGTCGACCTGCTCCTGCATCCGCGCCGCGGCCTTCTCGGTGAAGGTGACCGCGAGGATCTCGTGCGGCCGGGCGCGCTTCGCGGCGATGAGGTGCACGATGCGCGCGGTAAGAGTGTGCGTCTTACCAGTGCCCGCTCCGGCCACGACGAGGATCGGCCCATCCTCGTGCTCCACGGCGCGGCGCTGCTCCGGCGTGAGCGTCTGGAGGATGTCGGGACGCGGCTCGCCGAGTCGGAAGGAGAGCTGCTCGGTCACCTCACCGGACGGTAGCGCCCCTGCGGCGGCGCGGTCGCGCTAGACGGCGGCGACGTCCCAGGCTGCGGCGGTGAGCGCCGGCCGCGCTTCGACGAACTCCGCGAACGACGCGCGCGCGCGGGCGAGATGGGCGCGTGCGCGCTCGCGCTTGTCGCGCCGCGCGCCGTCCGGCAGCGGCGGGAAGAGGCCCCAGGTCGCGTTCATCGGCGCGAAGCCCTTCTGCGGGGTGGTGATGTACCGGACGAGCGAGCCGATCGCGGTGTCCTCGGGGAACCGGACCTCCTCCCCCGTCTCGAGCGCGGCCGCGACGTTCAACGCTGCTACCAATCCTGACATCGCTGACTCGAGGTAGCCCTCGACGCCGACGAGCTGCCCCGCGAGCCAGGTGCGCTCCGCGCTCCGCAGCCGGTGGGACGGCAGCAGCAGGCGCGGCGAATCGATGTAGGTGTTGCGGTGCATGACGCCGAGCCGGGCGAACTCGGCCTTCGCGAGACCCGGGAGCGTCCGGAAGATGCGGCGCTGCTCCGGCCAGCGGAGGTTCGTCTGGAAGCCGACGAGGTTGTAGAGATCCGCCGCGGCGTCCTCCTGGCGGAGCTGCACGACGGCCCAGGGCCGTCGCCCCGTCCTCGGATCCTCGAGACCGAGCGGCTTCAGCGGGCCGAAGCGCAGGGTCTCGGGACCGCGCCGCGCGATCTCCTCGACGGGCAGGCAGCCCTCGAACCACATCGTCTTCTCGAAGTCCTTCAGCTCGACCTGCTCGCCCCGCACGAGCTCGCCCACGAAGGCCTCGTACTGCGCGCGGTCGAGCGGCGCGTTCCAGTAGTTGCCCTCCCCCTTGTCGTAGCGCGACCTGTGGAAGAGCGGCTCGTGGTCGACCGACTCCTTGAAGACGATGGGCGCGGCGGCATCGAAGAAGTGCAGGTGCTCCGCACCGGTGAGGCGTTCGAGCTCAGCGGCGAGCGGCGACGAGGTGAGCGGGCCGCTCGCGACGATGGTCGGCACCGCCGGGTCGACCTCGGTGACCTCGCGCGCGACGCGCTCGACGCCCGCTTCGGCGAGGCCCGCCTCGACGCCGGCGGCGAACGCCTCGCGGTCGACCGAGAGGTCCTGCCCGCTCGGGATCTTCGCCGCGTCGGCCGCGCGGAGGACGAGGCTGCCGAGCGCGCGCAGCTCCTCCTTCAGCAGGCCGGCCGCGACCTCCGGCACGTCGGACTTGAACGAGTTCGTGCAGACGAGCTCCGCCGGCCGGGCGGTGTGGTGCGCGGGCGTCATCGTGAGCGGCCGCATCTCGGCGAGGGTCACGGGGATGCCGCGGCGCGCGAGCTGCCACGCGGCCTCGGAGCCCGCGAGGCCCGCGCCGATGACGAGAACGCGGTCGGTCATGGTCCTAGTGTCGCGGGTCGCGCCGCGCGGCGGGACCCTAACCCGCGTAGCGCTCCGCGAGCGCGACGAGAGTGCGGACCGCGGGCCCCTGCGGACCCTTCGGTGACTGTGGGCGGTCCTTGTCGCTCCAGTACGTGCTCGCGATGTCGAGGTGCGCCCACTCGACGCCATCCTCGACGACCGCATCGATGAACGCCGCGCCCTTCGACGCGCCGCCCTCGCGTCCGGCGCTGTTCGTGATGTCGGCGACGTCGCTGCGGATCTCCTCGCGGTACTCGTCGGTGAGCGGCATCGGCCAGAGCCGGTCGCCGGCCTCGGTGCCGACGCGTCGCACCTCGTCGACGAACGACTGCGGCCTGCCGAAGAGGCCGGCGTAGTGGTGGCCGAGCGCGATCTGGATGGCGCCGGTGAGCGTCGCGACGTCCACCACGCGGCGCGCGCCCTGGCGCTGCGCGTAGGTGACGCCGTCGACGAGCACGAGACGCCCTTCGGCGTCGGTGTTGATCACCTCGACCGTGCGCCCGCTCATGCTCGTGAAGACGTCGCCGGGCTTCGTCGCGCCGCCGCCGGGAAGGTTCTCGGTGCACGGGGCGATGCCGATGACGTTCGCCCGCGCACCGAGCCGCGCGATGGCTCCCATCGCGGCGATGACCGTCGCGGCGCCGGTCATGTCCGCCTTCATGTGGTACATCCCCTCGGCCGGCTTGATGGAGATGCCACCCGAGTCGAAGGTGATCCCCTTCCCCACGAACGCGATGTCGAAGCCGCGCCCACCGCGCCCCTTGTGGCGAAGGACGATGAACTGCGGGGGCTCGTGGCTCCCCTGCGCGACCGAGAGGTAGCTGTTCATCCCCAGCGCCTTGCAGCGCTTGCGGTCGAGCACCTCGACCTCGAGGCCGGTCGCCTTCGCGATCGCGCGCGCCTCGTCCGCGAGGAGGGACGGCGTCATGAGGTTGGCCGGCTCGTTCGAGAGCCGGCGCGCGGTGTTCACCGCCTCGCCGACGACCTCGCCGCGCCGTAGGACGTCCTTCACATCGCCGTCGACGAGCAGCGTGATGTCGGAGAGCTTCGGCAGGCGCCGCTCCTCAGGCCGGCTGCGGTGCGCCTCGGGCCGCCACATCGCATAGATGACGCCCTCCACCGTCGACTGGGACGCGCTCTCCGCGCCGATCCCGTCCGCGACGACGAAGAACGCGACCCGCTTCGCGTTGGACCGCCAGAGCGACTTCACGGCCGCGCTCGCGATGCCTCGCGCCCGCTCGGGCACGTACTCCGCGCGCTTCCCGGCGCCGACGACCACGATGCGCCCGGTCTTCTCGCCGAAGTGCGTCGTGACGTTGTAGAGCTTCGCGGTCCCTGCCTCGCCGGCGATCCGCTCCACGACGCTCCGCGTCGCCCTCGTGAGCCCCTTCGCGGGAAGCTTCCGGTCGTCGAAGAGCGGCACGACGACGACGTCGACATCCGCGAACTGGCTCGGGCGCGTGGCGCGGAACCTCATGTGTCCTCCCGGTGGAGCGCGCGCGCGAGCTTCTCGCGGGCGGCGTCTGGCTCGAGCACGAGGATACGGTCGTCGCCCGACCGGCGCGTGATGCCCTGATCGTCGAGGAAGCCGAGCAGCGGCAGCACGTGCTTGCGGCTCGAGCCGGTGAGGTCGCGCGCGCGCGACACGGTGATCGTCCGCGCGGCCGCCAGCTCGTCGATGACTGCCGTGCAGAAGCGCGCGACCGCGTCGGGCAGGAACGCGGCGTCCGGCCCGAGCCGTACGACCTCGCCGCGCTCGGCGAGGGCCGCGAGCAGCTCGCGGCTGATGCCGAACTCCGTCTCCAGCGCCGCGACGGACGGCGGCTGGAGCGGCGATGCCGCGAGCGCGCCGCGCGCGCGCGACCAGCGCGCCTCCTGGTCGGGCGCGAGGCGCACCGCATGTGACGGCAGCGCGAGCGTCGCGCCGCGCGCCACGACGCGACCGTCGGCGACGAGCCGCTCGAGCAGCGCGGCCCAGCGCTTCGGCGGGAGGCCGACGGCGCTGCGGAGCTCCTCGCGCGGGGCGCCGGCGCGGAGCGGCGCGTCACGGTGCGCCTTCGCGAGCGTGCGCTCGACGCGCACGGCGAGCGCGTCGGCGGCGGCGTGCGAGAGGTAGGCGTCGCCGAGCGCCAGGACCGCGCCCGAGCCCACGAGCCCGGTGAGCGCAGCGTCGCGCTCGGACGCGCCGATCCCTGCACGCTCGGCGAGCTCCTGCGCGGTGCGCGGCTCGTCGAGGACCGCGAGGAGCCGCGCCTCGGCCGAGGGCGCGCTCCGGCGCTCGAGCTCGGCGACGGCGGCCGCGCGGCGGCGCGTGCGGCCGCCCGTGGTATCCGCGATGACGCCGCCGCCGAGGGTCTCCGACGGCGAGGGACGGCGGATGACGACGCGATCGCCGACGGCGAGGGCGAGCGGGTCCGCGAGCCGCAGCTGCACCCAGCCGGCCTTCCCGGGCGCGAGCTCGGCCGACTCGAGCACCGAGACGCGCGCCATCGCCTCCGCCGTCCCCGCGTGCACGCGGACGAGGTCGTCGTGGCCGAGCCCGGCGCTGGCGGAGGGCAGGAGCTCGAGGTGAAGGCTGGCGATCGACGTCGGCTGCAGCGTCCCGGGCCGCGTGACGACCATCCCGCGCGCGAGCTCGTCCTTGTCGACGCCGGTGAGGTTCGCGGCGACGCGGCTGCCCGGCAACGCGCGGTCGATCGCGCGCTTGTGGGTCTGGAGGCCGCGCACCCGCGCGCGCTTGCCGCCGGGGACGAGCTCGACCTCCTCTCCCACCTCGAGGGCGCCGTCGAGCAGCGTCCCGGTCACGACCGTCCCGAAGCCGGACATCGTGAAGGCGCGGTCCACCGGCAGGCGCGGCCTGCCGAGATCGCGGCGGAGCGGCGCCGCGCCGAGGACGCGGCCGATCTCGTCCACGAGCGCCCCGAGCCCCGCGCGCGTCGTGGCGGACACCTCGACGAGCGGCGCATCGGCGAGCGGGGTGCCGCGAACGGCCGCGCGCACCTCGTCGCGGACGAGCACGGCCCAGTCGTCGTCGACGAGGTCACGCTTCGTGAGCGCGATGACGCCGCGATCGACGCCGAGGAGCGAGAGGATCGCGAGGTGCTCGCGGGTCTGGGGCATCACGCTCTCGTCCGCGGCGACGACCAGCACCACCGCATCGATGCCGCCGATACCCGCGAGCATGTTCCGGATGAAGTCCTGATGGCCGGGGACGTCGACGATCCCGACATCCGTGCCGTCCGCGAGCGTGAGCCACGCGAACCCGAGGTCGATCGTCATCCCGCGCTCGCGCTCCTCGCGCAGGCGGTCCGGATCGATCCCCGTGAGCGCGCGGATGAGCGTCGACTTGCCGTGGTCCACGTGGCCCGCCGTGCCGATGACCCGCGCGGGGCCCGCCGGCGCGGGGACCCTTACGCCGGCGGCGCGTTCGTCGGGAAGCACGTGGCGAAGATGAGCGGCACGACCACGAAGGCGATGAAGACGAGCGCTCCGACCCAGGCGGTGAGGACGATCCCGGTGGCGCGCAGCGGCATCGGCGAGCGCTTCTCGGCCTCCTCGATCCGGAAGGGCCCGCCGCGCTCCCGGGTCACCGGCGGGCGGCCACGCACTCGATCTCGATGCGCGCGCCGCGCGGCAGACCGCCGACGCCGACCGTCGAGCGGGCCGGACGGTGCTCGCCGAAGCGCTTCGCGTACGCCTCGTTCATCGCCGCGAAGTCGCCGATGTCCGCGAGGAACACGGTCGTCTTCAGCACGCGGTCGAGGCTGGAGCCCGCCGCGGTGAGGACGGCGGCGAGGTTGTCGAGGATCCGGTCGGTCTGCGCGGCGATGTCCCCGCCGACGAGCTCGCCGGTCTCGGGATCGAGCGGGACCTGACCCGAGCAGAAGATGAGGTCGCCGCCGACCGTCGCGTGGCTGTAGGGGCCGACCGCCTTCGGCGCGCCGTCCGCCTTGATCGTCCGCAGGTCCATCTATCCCTCCAACGTCGTCGCCCGGCGCGTCAGGGCGCCGGCGAGCAGCTCATCATCCTCGGGCAGCACGCTGCGCAGGTCGAGCGCGAAGCGCTCCGCGACGACCCGGCCGATGACCGGCGGCTCCGCGCCGCGCGCGGCCTGTGCGCGCTCCTGCGGGCGGCCCGGTAGCGCGACCGCGAAGGAGGGCTGGGTCTCCTCGGGCAGCGAGCCGCCACCGACGGTCGACCGGGTCGCGACGACCTCGCCGCCGAGGCGCGCGGCGAGCGCCGCGGCGCGCCGCTCGAGCGCCGCGGGATCCGCCGCGATCATCCGCCACACCGGAAGCTCCTGTTCCGCCGTGCCGTCGCGGTACGCGGCGAGCGTCGCAATGAGCGCGGCGATCGTGAGCTTGTCCGGGCGGAGCGCGCGCATGAGCGCGTGCGTCCGGAGCTTCGCGACCGTGTCCGCCCGACCGACCGCGAGCCCGGCCTGCGGTCCGCCGAGGAGCTTGTCGCCGCTGAAGGTGACGAGGTCCGCACCTGCCGCGACCGCCTCCTGCACCGTGTGCTCGCGGCCGAGGCCGAAGCGCTCGGTGTCGAGGAGCGTCCCGCTGCCGAGATCGTGGATGAAGGAGATGCCCCGCTCGCGCGCGAGACCCGCGAGCTCCGTCGATCCGGCGCTCGCGGTGAAGCCGACGACACGGAAGTTGCTCGCGTGCACGCGCAGGAGCGCGCCGGTGCGCTCGGTGATGGCGGCCGCGTAGTCCCGCAGGTAGGTGCGATTCGTCGTCCCGACCTCGACGAGCTTCGCGCCCGATCGCGCGAGCACGTCCGGGATCCGGAATCCGCCACCGATCTCGACGAGCTCCCCGCGCGCGACGATGACCTCGCGCCGTCCGGCGAGCGCGGCGAGCGCGAGCAGCACCGCGGCCGCGCCGTTGTTCGTGACGACGCCATCCTCCGCGCCGGCGAGCTCGGCGAGGAGCCGCGCGGCGTGCCCATGGCGCTCTCCACGCTTCCCCGCCTCGAGGTCGTACTCGACGCTCACGCTGGCGGCTGCGTCGCGGATCGCCTCGATGGCGCGGGGCGAGAGCGGCGCGCGGCCGAGGTTGGTGTGGAGCACCACGCCGGTGGCGTTGATGACGCGTCGCAGGGTCGCGCGGTCGCGGACCGCGAGGCGGTCGCGCGCCCGGGCCGCGACGGTCGCCGCGTCCGCCGGCGCCGCCTCGCCGCGCGCGGCGGCCAGCACGTCGCGCACGGCGGTGACGAGCCGGTCGCGCTCCGCCGGCGCGACGGCACCCGCGGCGCGGAGGACCGCGTCGACGGAGGGCAGGTCGCGGCGTGGATCGCTCAGGCGAGCACCCTGAGCGCGCGCGGGTCCACGCGGATCGAGAGCGCGCGCACGCGGGAGACCTCTCCGTCCATCTCCATCGGCAGCGCGTGATCGAGCTCGATGTCGATCTCCCTGCCGCGGACGCCGTGGATCCGGACGCCGTCGACGTGGGTGCCGCGATACAGCCGCACGAGCGCCGCGACCGCCGCGGGACGGCCGAGGTCGCCCGCGAGCGAGACGTCGAACCACCCGTCGTCGAGCTCCGCCTTCGGCGCCGCGCGCATGCCCCCGCCGAAGCGGACGCCGTTGGAGGCGACGACGATGAGATACCGGCCATCACGCCGCTCGCCGTCGATGGTCACGCGCATCTCGACGGGACGGAACGAGGCGATCGCCGCGAGCGAGCTCGTCGCGTAGCCGAGGACCGGGCCCACGTAATGGCCGAAGCCACGCGCGCGCTCGGCGACGACGCCGCCGATCCCGATGCTCGCGTGGTTCACGAACGCCCTGCCGTTGGCGAGCCCGGCGTCGATCTGGCGGGGCGTCGCCTGGGCGAGGAAGGCGGCCAGGCGCTTGCGCCGCCGCGGGTAGCCGAGGTTGCGCGCGAAGTCGTTGCCCGTGCCGATCGGGTAGAGCGCGAGCGTGGCCGACGAGCCGAGCATGCCGTTCGCGATCTCGTTCGCGGTCCCGTCGCCGCCCACCGAGAGGATGACCTTGTAGCCGTCGTCGACGCCGGCGGCCGCGAGGCGCGCGCACTCACCGGGACCGGGGCTCCGCGCGACATCGACGCGCACGCCCACGGCTGCGAAGGTGGACGCGAGCGTGCCCGCGAGCTTCGCTCCGGCGCCCCTCCCGGCGACCGGGTTCACGATGGCGAGCCACGGCTCGGCGGCCATCAGGCCTCGGTCGGCGCGAGCGCCTGCCGGATCGCCTCTTCCTCCTCGGTGGACAGCTGATGCTTCGAGCGGCCGCCCCGCACCTGCTTCGCGAACACGCGCGTATCGGCACGCCCGTGGAGGCTCGAGACGACGAGCCCGTTGCCGAGCGCGTCGAGGAGCGCGATCGCGAACGACTGGTCGCCTCCCGTGTCGGTGAAGGGGTTGAAGCGCACGACACCCACCCGCTGCACCGCGCGCTGCCCGGTGCGCTCGAGGTCGCGCTGCAGCTCGTTCAGCGCGTCGACGCGCTCGCCGAGGCGATCGACCTTCTCGAGGTCGGCCGCGATCGCGTCGAGCCCCATGCCCTCGCCGTCGGTGAGCAGGCGCCGCAGGCGGCGCCGCAGCATGGCCTGCGACCGGTAGACGAGCGCGACGGACACCGCGAGCGCGACGACGGCGACGAGGAGCGCGATGAGCGCGAGCTCGACCGTGCGCGGGTCCTGGAACATGCGAGGGACAGTAGCGTGAGCGTTCCGGGCGTCGCTTCGGCCGGTCGCTCGTTGCCCGCCACCGCTCGCACGTGCCGTTCGGTCCCGTCCGCCCGCGCCGGTTCGGTATGCTTCGACTCCCGTGGCACGCCGGAACCGCAGAGCGACACGCCCCGCGCGCCGTGAGGCCGCGTCCGAGCGTCGCGAGACGCCGATCGAGAGCGGCAGCGCGGCGCAGGAGACGGCGCG
>DASUCM010000080.1:0-22211 GCA_036276035.1 Candidatus Limnocylindria bacterium
GCTAGCGGTTCCACACGCCCTTCTCGCGGAAGAACTTGATGGCGCCGGGGTGATAGTCGATCGGCGACCCCTGCACCGCGTTCTGGAGCGTGAGGTTCTTCGCCTCCGGATGCACGACCTCGAGCTCCTTCTGGTTGTCGAACATCGTCTTCAGGATCGCGTAGACGAGCGCCTCGTCCATGCTCGCGTCCGCCACGAGCAGGTTGTTCACGCCGGAGACCCGCACGGCCGCGGCGTTCTTGTAGGTGTTCGCGGGGATGGTCGCGTTGACGTAGAGCTTGTCGTACTTGTCGGCCATCTTCTGGACGACGTCGGCGTGCTCGAGGAACTTCAGCGTGACCCCCGGCGCGTTGGCGAGGTCGGTCACGGCGGCGGTCGGAAGACCGCCCGACCAGAAGAACGCGTCCAGCCGCCCGTCGCGCAGGCCGTTCGCCGAGTCGGCGACGCCGAGCTTCTGCGGCTGGAGGTCCGCCTGCGTCAGCCCGTAGGCCTCGAGCACGCGGTTCGCGATGACCTCGGTGCCCGACCCCGCGGAGCCGACCGAGACGCGCTTGCCCCTCAGGTCGGCGACGGTGTTGATCCCGAGGCCTTCCTTCGTGACGATGTGCGTCATGTTCGCGTAGAGCGACGTCACCGCGCGGAGGCCCTCGGCCGCCTTTTCTGGCGGCGCGAACTGGGCGCGGCCCTTCAGCGCGTCGAGCGCGGTATCGGCGAGCGTGAACGCGAGGTCCGCCTTCTTGTCGCGGATGAACTTCATGTTGTCGACCGAGGCTGTCGTGGACTGCGCGGTCGCGGCCACGCCGAGCTTGTTCGAGAGCACGTTCGCGAGCCCGCCGCCGTAGATGATGTACACGCCGCCGGTCCCCCCGGTCACGATGTTCACCGGTTTGCCGGCGAAGTTCGGCGTCGCCGCCGCTGTCGTGCCGCCGGTCGGTGCGGTCGTCGGCGCGGAGCCGGCGCGCGGTGCGGCGCACGCGGCTGCGACCAGCGCGATGGACAGGAGCGCGGCTGCGGAACGGATGGCGTTCGTCATCGTCACCCCCCTGATGCGGCGCCCGGCTCGTGCCGGGCCCGTGGTCTCTGCAAGCGTAGTTGACGCCGCGTCTTCGCCGCGGCCATCCGGCGGCGCTCGTCATCGGTCTCCGCGACGACCGGCGGGACCGGGATCGGCCGGCCCTCCTCGTCGATGGCCACGAAGACGAGGTATGCGCTCGAGACGTGGACCGTCCTGCCGGTGAGGGTGTTCTCGGCCTCCACGCGGACGCCGATCTCCATGCTCTTCGACCCCACGTCGTTCACCGACGCCTTCGCCGTCACCAGGTCGCCGACGTACACCGGCGCGAGGAACGAGAGCTCGTCGATGCGCGCAGTGACGACCCGCGAGCGCGCGTGCCGCTGGGCCGCGGCCCCGGCGCACGAGTCGATGAGCTTCATGACCTCGCCGCCGTGGACGTTCCCGAACGGGTTCGCGTCCGACGGCAGCATCGCCCGCGACATGATCGTCCGCGAGGCCGAGACTGGCTTCGCGGCGAGATCCGGCATCCACGCGATGCTACGTCGGCGATGGACGTGAGCTCGCCGCATCGCCTAGATTCGCGCCGATGAGCGTCCTGTCGCGCGAAGAGCTGCGCGCGGCGCTCGCCGCCCGGCCCCCGCTCGTCGAGGACGTCGACGCGGAGCTCCAGGTCCAGCCGAACGGCATCGACATCCGCGTCGACCGCGTGTCCGCGCTCTCCACGCGCGGCGTGCTCGGGGTGGACGCACGGGAGCCCGCCGACCGCTCCGAGATCCCACCGGATGCGGACGGCTGGTGGGACCTCGCCGCCGGGGCCTACGTCATCGGCTACCTCGAGCGCGTGAACCTGCCGAACGACGTCATGGCCATCGCGCGTCCCCGCTCGTCGCTCCTGCGCTCCGGCGTCACGATCCACACCGCGGTCTGGGACGCCGGCTACTCCGGACGGGGCGAGGGGCTGCTGCACGTCATGAACGCCGCCGGCTATCGCCTGCAGCGCGGCGCGCGCGTCCTCCAGCTCGTCTTCATCCGCCTGGGAACGGCCACCTCAGTGGGCTATGGGGGCCGCTACCAGCACGAGGACGCGGTCCGGCGATGAGCGCGATCGTCCTCCACGACGCCGCGCTCGCCGACGGCACGTCGGAGCGCCTGCGGACCGGCGTGAGCCTGCGCCTCGAGTCCGGGAAGATCGCGTGGATCAGGCCGAACGACGACGCCGATACGGCGGGCGCGGAGGTCGTCGACGCCGGGGGCGCCACGGTCGTGCCCGCGCTCATCGACTGCCACAGCCACCTCACGATGCAGGGCGGCTCGCACTGGATCGCGCGGGGCGACGATCCCGCGGACGTCCTCCGCCAGGTCGCGCGCGACAACGCGCGCAGGCTCGCGCACGCCGGCGTGCTCTGGGCGCGCGACGTCGGCGCGCCCATGAAGGACGGCCGGCCGGTGTCGATCGACGCGCGGGACGAGCTCTCCGGCAAGCCGGGCCAGCCGTACATCCGCGTCGCCGGGACCTGGATCGGCAAGACCGGCATGCCCGCACTGTTCGCGACGACCGATGGTGGCTCGCTGAGGGATGCGGCGCTCGCGCAGCTCGACCTCGGCACGGACTTCGTGAAGGTGTACATGGACGGGCCCGGCGGCTCGCGGGAGGCGCCGTTCACCGTCGCGGAGCTGCGCAGCGCGGTGGAGGCGGTCCACGCCCGCGGTGCGCGCATCACCTGTCACTCGGGTTACCTCGACGGCGCGCGCGTCGCGGCCGAAGCGGGCGTCGACTCGATCGAGCACGGCATGGAGCTCGATGCGGACGTCGTGGCCACGATGAAGCGCAACGACGTGACGCTCGTGTCGACGCTGTCCGTGTTCGCGTCGTGGGAGACCTTCGCGCGCACGACGACGATCGAGCGGTTCGCCGGCGCGGAAGGGAGGGAGCGCATCGCGAAGCGCAAGGAAGGCGCGTATGCCTCGGTCGCGCTCGCGCGGAAGGCCGGCGTGCGGATCGCGACCGGCACCGACTTCGGCGGCGGCTCCGTGCGCGCGGGGCATCTCGCCTGGGAGGTCGAGCTGCTCGTCGACGCGGGGCTCGAGCCGCACGAGGCGCTCGCCGCGGCGACGCGCAACGGCGGCACGCTGCTCGGCCACGAGCACGCCGGCCGGATCGCGGAGGGCCTGCCCGCGGATCTCGTGCTCGTCCATGGGGATCCGCTGTCGGATCCGCGGGCGCTCTGGCGTGTGTGGTCGGTGTATCAGCGGGGAACGCGCATCGCCTGACTCAGGACGGGATGGTGAGCTCCAGCCCCGGGTGGATGAGATCGGGGTCGTCGCCGATCGCCGCCTTGTTCGCCTCGTAGAGCTCCTTCCAGCGGTCGCCGTCGCCCATCTCGCGCTGCGCGATCTCGGAGAGGCTGTCGCCGCTCTTCACCACGTAGGTCTTCGTCCCGCCGGACGGCTCGACCGCCATGTTCCCGCTCGCCTTGCCCGCGTCGTCGGAGCGTGCTTCGTTCGGCATCATGCGCCTCCATTCGTTCGCTGCCGTACGCAGAGCATTTCTCCGGCCGCCGGATCGGCCCGGTGGGTGGCGCTAGACGCTTGGGAGGTCCAGCCCCTTGTCGCTGGCGAACGCGATCGCCTCGGGATAGCCCGCGTCGGCGTGTCGCATGACGCCTGTGCCGGGATCGGTCGTGAGCACCCGCTCCAGCTTGCGGCGGCCGAGGTCGGTGCCGTCCGCGACCGCGACCATCCCGGCGTGGATCGAGTTCCCGATCCCGACGCCGCCCCCGTGGTGCACCGAGACCCACGTCGCGCCCGCGGACGTGTTCACGAGCGCGTTCAGGATCGGCCAGTCCGCGATCGCGTCGCTGCCGTCCTTCATCCCCTCCGTCTCGCGGAACGGTGAGGCGACCGACCCTGAGTCGAGGTGGTCGCGCCCGATGACGATGGGCGCCTGCAGCTCGCCCTTCCGCACGAGCTCGTCGAGGCGCAGGCCGAACTCCGCGCGCTCGCCGTAGCCGAGCCAGCAGACCCGCGCCGGCAGCCCCTGGAACGGGACGCGCTCGCCCGCCAGGCGGATCCAGCGCGAGAGCGTCTCGTCCTTCGGGAAGAGCGCGAGCACCTCGCGATCGGTGCGTCGGATGTCGTCGGCGCTGCCGGAGAGCGCGACCCAGCGGAAGGGGCCTCGTCCCTCCGCGAACAGCGGCCGGATGTACTCCGGGACGAAGCCGGGGTACGCGAAGGCGTCGGCGAAGCCGCCGGCCTTCGCCTCACCGCGCAGGTTGTTCCCGTAGTCGAAGGCGACCGCGCCGGCGCGCTGAAGGTCGACGATCGCGGCGCAGTGGCGAGCCATGCTCTCGCGCGACGCGCGGACGTACGCCTCGGTGTCGCCGACGCGCAGCCAGCCTGGCCGCTCGACGTCGGGCACGTAGCCGTCGAGCGGGTCGTGCGCGCTCGTCTGATCCGTCACGACGTCGACGCGCACTCCGCGCCGGACGATCTCGGGGAACGCGCGCGCGGCGTTCGCGATCACGGCGATGCTGCGCGGCGTCCGCGATCGCTTCGCGCGCTCCGCGGCACCGAGCGCGGTGTCGAGGTCCGGGGCGATCTCGTCAAGGAAGCCCTGCGTGAGGCGCCGCTGCGCGCGCGCCTCGTCGACCTCGACGATCAACCCGACGCCCTCGTTCATCGTGATCGCGAGCGGCTGCGCGCCGCCCATGCCGCCGAGCCCGGCGGTGAGGACGAGCCGGCCGGCGAGGGTGCCGCCGAAGTGCCGCTTCGCGACGGCGGCGAAGGTCTCGTAGGTGCCCTGCAGGATCCCCTGGGTCCCGATGTAGATCCAGGACCCCGCGGTCATCTGCCCGTACATCGTGAGCCCGGCGTCCTCGAGCTCGCGGAACTTCTCCCACGTCGCCCACGCCGGGACGAGCATCGCGTTCGAGATGAGCACGCGCGGCGCCCACTCGTGCGTGCGGAACACGCCGACCGGCTTGCCCGACTGCACGAGGAGCGTCTCATCGTGCTTCAGGCGCCGGAGGGTCTCGAGGATGCGGTCGAACGCGGGCCACGAGCGGGCGGCGCGCCCGGTGCCGCCGTACACGATGAGGTCGTCGGGCCGCTCCGCGACCTCGGGATCGAGGTTGTTCTGGATCATCCGGAACGCGGCCTCCTGCGGCCAGGCCTTGCAGGAGAGCGCCGTTCCGCGCGGGGCGCGCACCGTGCGCGATGCGACCGTCACGAGCGTGAGGGTATCGCCTCCTTCGCGCGTGGCGCTAGACGAGCTCCTCGAGGTGCAGGCGCACCGCGGCGGTGAGCACCTCGCGTGCGATGACATCCGCCATCGTCGCGATCTCGCCGGCGAGCGCGCGGTCCTCGTCCAGCGTCGGGACGTGCTCGCGCACGACCGCGCGAGCCGCCTCGAGCGACGGCGTCGAGCGCATGCCGATGAGGTCGAGCCCCTGCGCGGCACAGAGCGACTCGATCGCGAGGACGTCGCGCGTGTTCCGCACGACCTCCGCGAGCTTCAGCGCGGCATGGGTGCCCATGCTCACGTGGTCCTCCATGCCCGCGGACGTCGGCACCGACTCGACCGAGGCGGGGAAGGCGCGCAGGCGGTTGTCGGTGACGAGGGCGGCGGCGGTGTACTGGGCGACCATGTAGCCGCTGTTGCGGCCAGGGTCCCGCGCGAGGAACGGCGGGAGCCCCGAGGTGTGGCCGTTCGTGATGCGGTCGACGCGCGCCTCGCTGATGTCGGCGAGCTCGGCGACCGCGATCGTCGCGAGGTCGAGCGCGATCGCGACCGGCTGTCCGTGGAAGTTCCCACCGCTGACGATGCGGCCCTGCTCCGCGAAGACGAGCGGGTTGTCGGTGACCGAGTTGATCTCGATCTCGAGGATCCCGCGCGCGTACGCGAGGGCATCGCGCGACGCACCGTGGACCTGCGGCATGCAGCGGATCGAGTAGGGATCCTGCACGCGCGGGTCGTCGACACGATGCGAGTCGAGGATCGGGCTGCCTGCGGTGAGCGCGCGCAGGTTCGCCGCGACGGTGCGCTGGCCCGCGTGTGGGCGCGCCGCGTGGAGAGCCTCGTCCCACGGGGTATCCGTCGCGCGCAGCGCCTCAGCGGTGAGCGCCCCGATGACGTCGGCGGAGGTCGCGAGCACCTCCGCGTCGTGGACCGCGAGGCAGCCGATCGCCGTCATCACCTGCGTGCCGTTGATGAGCGAGAGCCCTTCCTTGGGTGCGAGCTCGATGGGCTTGAGGTCGGCGTGCCGCAGCGCCTCCGCCGCCGGCTTGCGCTTCCCGTCGTGGAAGGCCTCGCCCTCGCCGATCATGACGAGCGCCGCGTGCGCGAGCGGGGCGAGGTCGCCGGACGCGCCGACGCTCCCGAGCCTCGGGATCACCGGCAGGACGCCGCGGTTCAGCATGTCGAGGAGGAGGTGGATCGTCTCCGCGCGCACGCCGGAGCGCCCTGCCGCGAGCGTCTGCGCGCGCAGTAAGAGGATCGCGCGGACGACCTCTTGCGGAAGCGGGTCGCCGACGCCGACCGAGTGGCTGCGCACGAGGTTGCGCTGGAGCGCGCGGAGGTCACCAGCCGGCACGCGGACCTGAGCGAGGTCGCCGTATCCGGTGTTCACGCCATACACCGGAGCCTGACCTTCGGCGAGCTTCGCGACGAGCTTCGCGGCATCGGCGACCCGGTGCTCCGCGCCGCGATCGAGGGCCACCGCGACACCCCTGCGGGCCACGGCCACGACGTCCGCGATCGAGAGGTCGTGGCCGGTGATGCGGATGGTCGTCACTTCGCCTCTCGCAGGTTCTCCCGGTACCAGGCGGCGAGCTCCGTGTAATGCGCTGCCGCGCCGACGGTCCAGCGCTCATCCTCCGGGCGCGCCTCGCGCACGACCTTCGCGGGAACACCGACCACGAGCGAACGGCCGGGCACCTTCATCCCGGCGGGCACGACGGCCCCGGCGCCGACGATCGTGCCGCTCCCGACGGTGTTCGCGCCGGAGAGGACGGCGGCCTGCCCGATGAGCACGTTGCGCTCGACGATGCTCGAGTGCACGAGCGCGTTGTGCCCGATCGTGACGTCCTCGGCGATGAGCGTGGGCTCGTTCTCGTCGGTGTGGATCGTCGAGTTGTCCTGCACGTTCGAGCGGGGGCCGATCTCGATGCGGTCCATATCGGCGCGGAGCACGCAGCCGAACCACACGGAGGCACCCTCTGCCACGCGCACGTCACCGATGAGGACGGCCGTCGGGGCGATGAAGGCGCTCGGATGGACCTGCGGCGAACGGCCGCGGTACTCATAGCGGGGCATCGCGGTGACAGTAGCGCCGGGCGAGTCCCCGGCGCTGGCCTGCTTAGGCCGCGGCGGCGACTGTCGCGATGAGGCGGTACCCGAACCCGCGCGAGGTCTCGATCTGGACCTCCTCGACGCCGGTGTCCTGCAGCTTCTTGCGCAGCCGGCCGACGTGGACGTCGACCAGCCGCGTGTCGCTCCCGGGCTCGTAGCCCCAGACGCCGGTGAGCAGGTCGTCGCGACTGAAGACGCGCCCCGGCTCGGCTGCGAGCGTCCGCAGGAGCTTGAACTCCGTCGGCGTGAGCGGGACCTGCGTGTCGCCCGCGATCGCCTGCACGCTCGCGAGGTCGATGACGAACCGGCCGAAGCGCAGCTGCCGGTCCGCCGCGTTCGTGAGCGGCTGCCGGCTGCGGCGCAGGAGCGCCTCGACGCGCGCGACGAGCTCGTCGTTGTCGAACGGCTTGCCCATGTAGTCGTCCGCGCCGATCCGCAGGCCGACGACGCGATCGGGCGGATCCTTCTTCGCCGAGAGGAAGAGGATCGGGACGTCGCTGTCCTTGCGGAGCTGCAGGCACAGGCTGATCCCGTCGACGCTCGGCATCATCACGTCCAGGGTCACGAGGTCCGGCTGGAACTCGCGGAAGGCGTCGAGCGCCGTACGCGAATCGCTGACGACCCGCGCGGTGTAGCCCTCGTCCCGGAGGACCTCGCCGATGAGGTTGGCGATGTCGGCGTCGTCGTCGACGACCATCACCCGGGCGCCGGGCTGCCCGTGGGACGTGCTCGTGCGCTGCTCCATGTAACGGAGCGAGGAAGCAAGAGCCGTGCCGCCGTTGCGATACCGCTGCTGGCAGGCAGGCGCGGTCTCAGCTGATCGCGGCCACAGCCTCCTCGAGCCGCTCTCGGATCCAGGGACCCTCGGCGCCCACAGCCTCCGGCCACGGCGCGAAGAAGAGCCGGTCGGTCTCGGACTCGATGGCGTCACGATCGGACCGGCCCCGAGCCGTCAGCCGCAGGGAGCCTGGCTCCACGCGCCCGTCGCGCCGGAGGCGCTCGAGCGCCGCGTCCACGTCCTCCGGCCGCTGCTGCACGAGCAGCGGCACGAGCTCGTCCCGGGTGGCCGGCCCCTCGCGCCACAGCCGCGTGAGGACGTCGAGCGTCGGGCCGTCGAAGCCCTGGCCGCGCCACGCCGCGATGTGGCAGTCGTCCCGGAACATCCACAGGCCGTAGACGGCCTGGTCGACGGCGGCGAGCGGGCTCGACGCCTGGTGCGCGCGACGGAAGCCGAGCCCGAGCGGCAGGCGTTCCTTTACCGCGGGCTCTGGTGCCCTCACGGAGGCCTGGAACGCGCGCTCCAGCAGGTCGGCGAGACGGCGGAAGTCGTCCGCGCGCTCCGCCGCGAGGCTGCCGAGGTGCTCGTCGGAGGCCCGCCGCAGCCGCCCGGCGAGATCGCGTCCCGCGTCGGTGGCGTGCCAGCGCTCGTCACGCTTCGCGATGAGACCCGCCCCCTGGGCGGCGGCGAGCGCCGGCGCCGACGCGTCGAGCTTCGTCGTGTACACGCTGTACGCCGACCGCTCGGGGAGACCCGCATCGCCCGCGCGCTCGATGAGGAGCGCCATGAGGATCGCCGGGCGGTCGATGCCGAGCTCCTGTGCGGCGCGCGGGATCCAGTCGGCGGGCAGGCGCTTGCCGGAGAGGAACTTCGGCAGCAGCGGCACGACATCCACCGGGTAGGGCTGGCGCACCTAGGTCTCGCGCTCCTCTTTCGCCGCGTCCTTCACGCAGTACGGCGTCTCCGGGAGGATCTCGAGGCGCTCATCGGGGATCGTGCTGCCGCAGACCGTGCAGGTGCCGTAGGTACCCGCATCGATGCGCGCGAGCGCCGCGTCGACGCGCGCGAGCTTCGCCTCGAAACGGCGCTGGTGCGTGAGATCGAGCTCGCGCTGCATCGTCTCGGTCGCGGCGTCGGCCGGGTGCTGGTCCGCGAGCGAGAGCTCCCCGCCGCTCTCGCTCTGCGAGACCGCGAGACGCTCCGACACCGCCGCGAGCGCCGACGAGAGCTCGTCGCGCTCCCTCCGCAGCCGCTCCCTCGCGGCGCGCCTGTCCACGGCCGGTACTCTACGGCCCCCGTGCCGCTCGCCTGGCTCTCGACCGACGGCAAGAAGCTGCTCGCGACGCGCATCCTGCGGACGTTCGCGTATGGCTACCTCTCGGTGGTCCTCGCCGTGTATCTCGCACGGCTCGGCTACGGCGCGGTCGAGATCGGCCTGGTCCTCACCTGCGCGATCGCGGGCTCCGCGGTCATGACGGTGGCCTGGGCGCTCGTCGCCGACCGCTTCGGCCGGCGGCGCACCGTCGCGGCGATGGCGGTCCTCATGATCGTCGGCGGCCTGTGCTTCGCGGCGGGCACGGATCTCTGGGTCCTGCTCCTCGGCGCCTTCACGGGGACGATCAGCGCGACGAGCTCGGAGGTCGGCGCGTTCCACGCGGTCGAGCAGGCGATCCTGCCGCAGACCGCGCCGCCCTCGCGGCGGACCTGGCTCTTCTCGATCTACGCGACGGCGGCGAATTTCGCGCAGGCTGCCGGCTCGCTGTTCGCCGGGGTCGTCGGCGCGTTCGTCGCGCTCGGCCTGCAGGGGGCCGACGCCTACCGCCCGCTCTTCCTGCTCTACGCGCTCGTCGGAGGGCTGAACCTCGTCCTGTTCCTCAGCCTGTCGGACCGCGTCGAGCTCGCGCGCGTCGAGGGGGAGCGACGCTTCCTCGGCATCCACCGCTCCAGAGGCACGGTCGCGAAGCTCTCCGCGCTCTTCGGCCTCGACGCGTTCGCGGGCGGGCTCGTCGTGCACTCCGTCGTCGCGTACTGGTTCGACCTGCGCTGGGGACTGTCGCCGACGGACCTCGCGCTGCTGTTCTTCGCCGTCAACCTGCTTTCCGGGCTCTCGCTCCTTGCCGCGAGCTGGCTCGCCTCCCGCATCGGGCTCATCCGCACGATGGTCTTCACGCATCTGCCCTCGAACATCCTGCTCATGCTCGTGCCGCTCATGCCGACGGCCGGCCTCGCCGTCGCCGTCTTCCTCGCACGAATGAGCATCTCGCAGATGGACGTGCCGACCCGGCAGTCGTACACGATGGCCGTCGTCGACGACGACGAGCGGACCGCGACGGCGGGCATCACCAACGTCGCGCGGACGACCGCGAGCGCCGCATCGCCGGTCCTGACCGGCTACGCGTTCAGCGTCGCCGCGCTCGGGGTGCCGTTCTTCCTCGCCGGAGCGATCAAGGTCGTCTACGACCTCCTCGTGTACGCCGCATTCCGGGACGTGCGTCCGCCCGAGGAGTCACACTGAGCGCATGTCCGCCCCGGTCGCGCGGGAGCCCGAATACCTCGATCGTGAGTGGCTCCGAAGCCATATCGCGGAAGAGCGGAAGGCGTCCGATCTGCTCGGTGAGATCCGCGAGGCGCTCTTCGGCATGCAGGACGGGATCGTCAGCACGCTCGCCATCGTCACCGCCGTCGGCGCTGCCACCGGTGACCGCTACCACGTGCTCATCGCGGGCATCGCGAGCGCGCTTGCGGGCGTGTTCTCGATGGCGGCCGGCGAGTACCTCTCGTCGAAGAGCCAGCGCGAGATCTACGACGCTCAGATCGAGGGCGAGCGCGAGGAGGTCGAGACCCGGCCGCAGGAGTCCGAAGCCGAGGTCGCCTACATGCTCGAGGAAGAGGGCCTGCCCGCCGAGTCAGCCAAGCGGGTCGCCGCGGAGTTCGCCCGGTATCCGAGCGTCCTCCTGAAGACGATGGTGGAGAAGGAGCTCGGCATCACGGTGGAGGAGGGCCACGGCGCCCTCCACGGTGCCCTCGTCATGGGCGCCTCCTTCGGGATCGCCGCGCTCGTCCCGGTCATCCCGTACCTCGTCGCGCCGATCGACCTCGCGCCCTGGCTGAGCGTCGCGTTCTGCGCCGCGACGCTCTTCTTCTTCGGCGTCGTGAAGTCCCGGTGGACGCGGCGGAACGCGCTGCGCTCGGGGCTCGAGGTCCTCGCCCTCGCGGCGCTCGCCGGCGGCGCCGGCTACCTCTTCGGCTCCGTGCTCCCGGCCCTTCTTGGCGTGGCGGGCTTCCCCGGCTAGTCCGACCGCCCTCAGGACCGCTGCGGTCGTATCGGCACCGTTCCTGCCCCGCCGGCAACGACACCCTTAGGAGGGACCGAGATGCCGAAGGACGAGAAGGCCAGCGTTCACGACGATCCGGAGACGGCGCTCGAGAAGAGCGGCTCCGTCGACGAGCGCATCCCCGAGCCGGCGGGCACGCCGCCGACGACCGACACGATGGTCGCGGGAGCGCCCGCCGCGTACGTCCCCCAGATGGGCATCGGCCTGCCCGCCGGCGTGCCGGGAGAGCTCGGCGAGGGCGAGGCGGCGCTCGAGCACGAGCGCAAGGCGCAGCGCGCGCGGGGTGACATCCAGCGCGGCTAGGCGCGTCGGCGCATCATCGCCCCGTGCTCATCGAGCAGTTCTTCGACGCCGGTCTCGGACACGCCTCGTACCTCTGCGCGGATCCCGAGGCCGGCGTCGCGTTCCTCGTCGATCCCGGACGTGACATCGACATGTACCTGGGGGCGGCGTCGCGGCTCGGCGTGCTCGTCACCCATTCGTTCGAGACGCACGTGCACAACGACTATCTCTCGGGCTCGCGCGCGCTTGCCGACCTCCGTCCCGTCACCGTGGTCGCGTCGCGGGACGCGGGCTTGCGCTATCCGCACCAGGCCGTGACCGACGGGGACCACGTGCGCGTCGGGGAGCTCGACGTGCGCGCGGTCGCGACACCCGGACACACGCCGGAGCATGTTTCGTGGCTCGTCGCGGATCTGCGCCGCGCCGACGACCCGCAGTACCTCTTCAGCGGCGGCGCGTTGCTCGTCGGGCACATCGCGCGCGTCGATCTGCTCGGTCCGGATCAGGAGGCCGTCCTCGCGCAGGCCGCCTTCGTGACGCTGCGAGAGCGCGTCCTCACGCTCCCCGACCACCTCGCCGTCTTTCCCACGCACGGCGGCGGGAGCTCATGCAGCGGCGCGGTGGCGGGGTCGCGCTGGACGACGCTCGGCTTCGAGCGGAAGCACAACCACGTCGCGCGCGCCGCGTCGTCCGACTTCGGATCGTTCCGGCAGGTGATCGCGCACGAGCTCCCGGCGGTGCCGCCGTACTACCCGCACGTGCGCGAGCGGAACCGCGAAGGTGCGTCGCCTCCGGCGCGTGGACCGCTGCGGCAGCTCGACGAGACGGCGCTCGCGCGCGGCGCCGCCGCGCTCCTCGACCCGCGTCCGCCGCACGTCTTCGCGTACGGGCACCGGCCGGGCGCGCTGAACGTCGTCGGCAACGACGGCTTCGCGTCGCGCGTCGGCGCGACCGTCCCGTTCGGCACCGCCTGCGTGATCCTCACCGATGACGCCGAGCAGGCCGAACGTCTCCGCGGGCAGCTCGCGGAGATCGGGTACGACCTCGTGCTCGGCTATGCGACGCCGGTGCCGGCCGGCACGCCCCTCGAGCAGATCGGGTCCGTCGAGCCCGCCGAGGCGGAGCGCCTCCGTGGCGCAGGGCACCTCGTCCTCGACGTGCGTGAGCTCTCGGAGTGGGCGAGCGGCCACGTGCCCGGCGCGGTCCACATCCCGTACCCGCAGCTGCGGGCACGCCTTGGCGAGCTGCCGCGGGACCGGCCGATCATCACGTACTGCGCATCCGGCGTGCGCTCGAGCCTCGCCGCGAGCATCCTCGCCGCGGACGGGCGGGCCGCCGCCAACCTGCGCGGAGGGTTCGCGGCCTGGCGCCGCGCGGGCCTCGAGGTCGCGACCGGGTAGCCCGGCACTCTTCCTGCCGCGTGCGTCCGCGTGCTCCCTCTCGGCGGGCTCTTCGCGTTCATCGGTCGCCAGCTCGGCAAGATCCTCAACGTCGCGTTCGGCTGGGCCACGACCGCGCTGTTCGGCCGCGTCCCGAAGGACAAGGCGATGTACCTCTCGGGGATGGCGCTCTGCGCGCTGGTCTGGCCGGTCGTCGTGGTCAGCATCGTCTGGCCGAAGGTCGGCGCCTTCCTGCTCGCGTTCGTGACGCTCCCGGACTGGGCCGAGCCGTGGCTCCGGCCCGTCATGCTCCTGCTCGCCGTCGTGCTCCCGCTCGCCGTCGGCGTGCTCGGCTCGCGCCTCGAGTCGCCGCCTCCGTCGGGCGCCGCGCTCCTCGGCGCCGCGGTCCGCGGCTACCCGACCTCGATCGGGCTGTTCGTCGTGCTCGTCTGGATGCTCCTGCTCGCGCCCCTCACGCGGCTCATCGCCATCGCCCGGAGGCGGGAGTCTGAGCACATCGCGATCGCCGTGAAGCCGGGCGCCTACGACACCGTCGTCCGCGACCTGCAGCAGGCGCTCGGGCGCGCGGGTATCGCGGTCACGCCTGGGCGAGCGCACTGGACCTTCGAGGTCCCCGGCCGCGTCCTCGCCGTCTTCGGCGGACCGCGCGTCCGCCGGCTCGTGCCCGAGCGGCTCACCGTGCTGCGGGGCGGCGGCGTCGAGATCGTCGTGCACCCGATGGACCTCGCGCTGCAGGCGCCGCGCGAGCCGCTCGCCCGCGCGCGGAGCGCGATCACGCGCGAGCTGACGTTCACCGAGGCGCACCAGACCTGGACGAAGGAGGCGCAGGAGATCGAGGACGCGCTCGCGCGCGCCGCCCGCGGCGAGGAGGACCTCGACGCCATCACGAGGCGCATCGCGTCGATCGCGCTCGATCGCGAGCAGTGGGAGATCCTGTACCGGCTCCTCCTCCAGGTGCGCCTCCGCACCACGCCGCTCGCATCGGACGCCCTCGCCGACGAGCGCGAGCCGGTCCCGGCGATCGGGTCGAGGCTCGGCGCGCTCGCGCGCGCGTTCCGCTCCTTGTGGCCTCGACGGCGGGGCGGTCGAGCGACCGCCCGATGAGGTCCTGCTAGCCGACCTTCACGCGGACGGGCTGGGCGGCCGTGTTCGAGTAGCCCAGCTCGTTCCGCACCGCGGCGAGCGGCTGGCGCTCACCGGTCCGCGTGACCGCGATCGCGAGAAGGCTTGCCTCGCCGCGGAGCGCATCCCACTGGTAGTGCCACTCGCGCCAGGCGAAGGCCGAGATCGCGGGCGCGAGCTTCGCCGCGCGCCAGGTGCGGCCGCCGTCCGTGCTGACGTCGACGCCGGCGATCGCCTCGCGGCCCGACCAGGCGTACCCGCGGATGAGATTGGCCCCGAGGTCGAGGCGCGCGCCCTCGATGGGCTCGACGATCACCGCCCGCGGCTCGATCGGGCCGAGCGGCTTCCCGTCGATGACGTAGCGGTCGCGCTGGAAGAACCCGCCGAACTCTCCGGCGACCGCGGTCACCTGGGCGAGCCACTTCACCGACGCCATCCCGTACGCGCCGGGCACGACGAGGCGGACCGGCGCGCCGTGGTCCGGGGTGAGCGGCTGGCCGTTCATCGCGTACGCAAGGAGCGCGTCGCCGCGGAGCGCCTGTTCGAGCGGAATGGAGCGCTCGAACGCGATCGCGCGCCCGAGGCCCTTCGGCTCGCCGCGATCCGCGCCGCGGAACACGACCTCCCGCGCGTCGGGGAGCGGCCTCGCGCGCGCGAGGAGCTCCGCGAGCGGGACGCCGGTCCACTCCGCCGTCCCCACGGCGCCCAGACCCCACTGCTCCCCGGGCGCGGGCGGTTCGAGGAACGACCTCCCGTTCCCGGCGCACTCGAGCGTGACGATGAGCGACCGCGCCGGCAGCGAGCGGAGCTCGTCGAGCGCGATCGAGAATGGCGCCTCGAAGCGGCCGTCGAACGCGACCTCCAGCGGAGCGGGGGGCGCCGCGAAGTGCGAGCGCACGTAGTGCTGCGCGACAGGTGTGATGCTCCCGACCTGTCGCGACAGCGGCGTCTCCGCGTTCAGGGGATCGCGGCTGAGCACGACGAGGTCGTCCATCTGCCGACCATACTGGCCCCATCTGATGGGACGCGTCCTGCTGGCCGCCGGCGTCCTCGCGATCGTGCTCGTCGCGGCGCTCGTCGGCGCGCGCGCGATCGGCGTCGGCATGCGCGCCGCACCCGAGTCGCGGCTCTACGTCGCGATCTCGCGCAGCGACGACGAGACCGCCGCGCGCGAGATCGAGGTCATCGACACCGCCTCCGGGGAGCGGTCCCTGTTCGATGTCGGCACCAAGATCACCGCGCTCGCCCTCGCGCCGGACCGGCGCACGCTCTACGTCGGTGCCGATGACGGCAGGCTCCTGCTCGTCGATCCGTCGAACGGCGCGACGTACGCGCACATCGTCACCCGACGCGCGAACTGGATCCTCACCCCGGCGGGCCGCAACGAGGTCATCCTCGTCGGCACGGATCCAGCCGGGATCTCGCTGACGCGTGTCGACGTCACGGAGCGCCGCGAGACCCGGAGCATCCTCATCACGGGCGCGGCGCCCGGCCGGCCCGCGCTGCGGGGCAGCGAGATCCTCCTCCCGTACATCGTCGGCCGCGATAACTCGCTCGGTCTCTACGACTCCGTGTCCCTCGACCGCTCCGTCGCATCCCTTGTCTCGCGCGTGGTCGGGCGCCAGGCGCTCGGGCTGCCGCAGGTGCAGCTGACCCCGCAGGGAAGTGCGGCGTACCTCGCGCAGTGGGACAGCAGTCCGGCGGCGGTGCGGCTGGTGACCGGCGTCGCGGGCGAGACGAAGCCCCAGGAGCTGCTCCTTGGCGTGACGAGCCCGAGCGATGCGACGCCGCTGCGCGGCCTTCGCGAGGTGCAGAGCTCCCTGACGAGCGCCGCCGACGGCATCCTCCACGTCTGCGTCGGCAACGCGGACTACGCCGCCCGCTACGTCGTGGGCGCCGAGCAGAAGCTCGTGGGCTCGGAATGCGGGCAGCTCGCGCGCGTCATGGACCGCGTGTACCTCGCCGTGCGCGGGAAGCCGCGTGTCGCGGTGATCGACGCGGCGAGCGGGCGGATCGTCCGCGATCTGCTGCTGCCGGGCATCCCGGTGCTCGTCGCCGCCTAGCGCTCCGCGACGAAGAGCACGCCGCCGGGCTCGTCCTCGTCGGCGAGCGGGCGGACGGAGCGGAAGTGCGCGCGCAGGCGTGCGTCGCCGTTCTCCGGATCGAGGCGGTCGCCGTCGCCACGCCGGGCGCGCGTGTACACGAGCAGACGGCCGCCGGGCGCGAGGACACGGCGGATCTCGGCGAGAACGAGGTCGATCCCGCCTGCGTCGTTCAGCATGCGGATCGCGTACGCCGTGCCGAAGGCCGCGTCAGGGAAGGGCAGCGCGTGAGCGTCCGCGACGGCGACGAGCCGCGAGCGCTCGCGCGCGAGCCGCACGCGCGCAGCGTCGAGGTCGATGCCGACGTCACGGTCGCGGAGATGGCGACCGGTGCCGCAGCCGACGTCGAGGACGCGTCCGGACCGAAGCGCGCCCAGCTTCGCGTCGAGCCAGCGGCCCCGGTCCTGCACGGCGTCAGTGTCGCGCGCGGGAACAGCCCGCCGCCGGCCCGCGCCTCTACCATCGCGCCGATCACCAGAGGAGGACGCCCGCATGCCGACGCCCCGCAATCAGGAAGGCCAGAAGCCGACGACGAACCCGAAGGAGACCAAGAAGCGTCTCGAGGAGAAGGCCAAGGCGCAGAAGGGCGGCGCGAACAAGCGCAGGACCGAGGAGAAGGCGCGCCGCGCGTGAACGATGGGGCCCGGCCTCGCGGCCGGGCCCCCGTCGATCAGTGGCTAGCGGAAGTCGAAGCGGACCGTGATGACGGCGCCGCTCTCCATCACGAGCTGGAGCTGGCGGCATTCGCCCCTCCAGGCCTTGTCGGTCTTCCACCGGAGCATCTCGTTGCCATTGGACGCAAGCGTCTCGGTCTGCGCCGGTCCGGACGGCGCGCCCGTCGTGCAGTCGACACGCTGGCTCGTCGGTCCTTCGAGGACCGCGTCGCCATAGGTGGTCGTGCCGGTGTAGCGGAGCACGACGGTGGAGCCTGCCTGGGACTCGGTCGTTCCGGGCTCACCGACCGGCGTCAGCGTCTCGCTCGCGACGAGGGACAGGCCGATGACGACCGGGTCGTGGTCCGAGGAGCGGTAGGCATCGGGCGCGTAGAGGCTCTCGACATGACCGGCCGACTTGAAGTCGGTGTTGTAGTCGAGGACCGTGGGCTCGTCGGCGTTGATGTGCCACTCGTTCGCGCCGCTCACCTGCGCCGCGAGGGTCGGGCTCGCGAGCGCGTGGTCGAGGTATCCGGACTGGCCCTGGAAGACGTAGGAGTACGCGTCGTCCTGGAAGGCGTCGATGAGGTCGGTGTACCCCGCGTTGCGGAAGACGTCGATCGGGTCCTCCTTCGCGTACGCGTTGAGGTCGCCGATGACGAGCACGTCGCGGTCGCCGCTGCCGGTCGGATCCGTCGCGAGCCAGTCGACGAGCGCCTGCGCGGCGAGCGTGCGCGTTCCGTTGCAGTTGCCTGAGCCGTCACCGGTGTCGGGGTCGCCCGGGCAGGGCGAGCCCTTCGACTTCAGGTGGTTGACCACGACGGTGAAGCGACCTCCGGTCGCGAGGTCGAAGGTCTGCGCCAGTGCAGGACGGTTGAGCGTGTCGATGAATCGCGGGTCGACCGCGGAGGTCAGGATCGCGTGCGCGCCGACCGGGGTCGCCGCCGCCGGCCTGTAGATGAGCGCGACCTTGATCGCGTCCGTGCCGATCGTGCCGGTGTCGATGTAGGAGTAGGTGCCTGCGCCGAGCGCGGCGTTGAGGCCCGCGACGAGGTCCTCGATCGCTGCGTTGTCGTTGTTCTCGATCTCCATGAGCCCGACGATGTCCGCGTCGAGGCCCGCGAGCGCCGCGATGACCTTCGCGCGCTGCCGCTCGAATTCGAAGGCGTCGTTCGCGCCACGGCACTCGAGCGTGGCGGTCGGGCCGCAGATGAAGGGCCCGGCCGCACGGGGGGTCGGGTCGAATGTCGTGAAGTAGTTGAGCACGTTCATCGCAGCGACCCTTGCCGAGCCACCGACGGGGGGAGCGGCCGCGGGACGCGCGTTGTCGTGGTCGAAGGAGAGCGGGCCGACCGGCTGGATGCGGTAGAGGCCGAACCGCTGCTCCAGGACGCCGGTCACCGTGGCGATCGTGTCCCCTACACGGAGGGTGTTCGACGCGCTGAGGCCGCCCTGCGGGTATCGCGTGGGGTCGACGTTCTGGTCGTTGATACCGTCATCGAGGACGATGCGGCTGCGGTCGTTCTGCGCTTGCATCGCCTGCGCTGCGGCGCCCGGCTCGACCACCGCGGTCGGCGTCGCGAGACGGCCCGCCGACGAGAGGACGACCTCGCCGAAGCGGCCGAGGCCGAAGGTCTCGGTCACCGTGAGGCGCTGATCGAACGAGACGAGCATCGACTCGAAGCGCTCGAGGTCGGAGATCGACGCGACCGGCAGGTCGACATCCGTCGCGGTGACGGTCCCGCCCGGCGGGCAGATGAGCGTGCGGGTCACGCTGCCGAGCTGCGTGAGCAGCGTTCCGCTGGAGCTGAACTCGCTGACCCTACCCGTCACGCGCACGACGTCACCGCGGTCCACCGGGGTCGTGCTGAAGACGAAGATGCCTTCAGAGGTCGCGGGGTCGGTGTCGGCGTCCCCGTCCTCCTCCTGGAGGTGGTAGCCGCGGAACTCCGTCGTGGCCTGGTAGTCGCCGACGACGACCCCCTCGACGGTCCTTGTCTGGCCGATCATGCCGCTCTGCATGCCGCTGCCCTGGATCTGGTGGATGTAGGTCGCGGGCTCGCCGCAGTTGGTCAGGTCGATCGTGGTGAAGCTGAACGAGAAGTTGCCAGCCATCGTGTCCGGCGGATCCGCGAGGTCCTGGTCGGATACCTGCGCGCCGGTCACGGTGACGGTGCAGGTCTCGTTCGCGGCGAAGTCGGTGTCCGGATCCAGGGTGAAGCTCGACGGGCCGCCGCTCGCCGTCGCCGAGTGCGCGCCGGACACGACACACGAGATCGAGTACCAGGCGCCGGTCACGTTGACGGGCTCGTTGAAGGTGAGCGTGATGTTCGCGCCGCGCGCCACGCCCGTCGCGCCGTTGGTCGGCGAGGTCGACTGGATGGAGGGCGCGCCGTCAGCGATCACGGCGGCGAACGTCTGCCCGGTGTTCACCGCGCTCTGGGTGCTCGGGATCGGTGCGGACCAGCTGAAGTCCTCGTACGAGGTGCCACTGCCCTGGAGCTGCAGCGATCGACCGATCGGCTCTGTGCCGATCTCGGTCGCGCCGATCGCCGTGCTGGTCATCCCATTCGCGGGTCCGCCGACGGCCGTGAACGTACCTTCATAGCTGAGGAACTGGATGACCGTGGTCCCGTTCACGAGCGCGATCCCGTCGGGAGCCCCGTTCTGGATGCCGTTCACGGGATAGCTGAGCGAGACCGTGCCGAAGCCGTTCTGCTGATCGGGGATCGTCCCGCTCAGCGCGTCGGTGTCGTACACCGCACCGTTGGCGCCGTTGTACAGCACGATGGACCAGCCGGTGAGGTCGGTCCCGGCGGGGCCGGCGATCTCGATGAATTCGCCCGCATCCGTGCCGGTGTTGTCGTAGTGGAACTCGTTGATGAACACGGACGTGGCGGCCAGCGCGAGGGGTGATGCGGTCGTGGTCAGTCCCGAGATGAGCATGAACGCGACGAGCAGGGAGACGCCCAAGCGCCTCCACGGAGCAGCGGACACGGATCCCTCCCAAACCTCAACGCGGGCGCGATGCGACGCGGATTCGTGGCGACCGTGGAAGCGGTGGTCCGGCGAAAAGTACCACCCCGAAGGTCGAGTGCGTCCCCCCGGATGGCTCACTCTTTTCTTAGCTTTCATCCGTACCATCACCGAGTGAGCTTCGGGAGGGACGTGGGACCAGAGCTGCAGGCGCGCAGCGTCGGATCACGCCCGGGTGGACGTGTCGGTCTCCTTCGTGTCGTCCTCCTCAGCGTCGCCTTTGTCGTTGGCGCGGTCGGCCTGTCAGGGCTGTGGCAGGGCTTCGCCTTCCCGAGCCCTCAGGCGGTCGGGCCTGCGCTCGAAGCGACGAAGCCTGTAACGGCCATCGCTGAATCCGCCGTCGACGAGACCGGCGCGACGGAGCCCGGCGATACGGCGGCAGCGGTAGCGGCTGCCGGCGCGCGCACCGCTCCGGGCGACCCTCCCGGTTACGTGCGTATCCCGAAGCCCACAGTGCCTGCGGGTCCGCGGCGTGTCGGTATACAAGCCGGTCATTGGCGGACGAACGAGGCTCCGCCGGAGCTGTGGCAGCTTCTGGCTCAGACGGGAGCGAGCTCCGGCGGCGTCACGGAGACCGAGACGAACCTCGAGATCGCGGAGAAGGTCGCTGACATTCTTCGCGCGAAGGGGATCGTCGTCGATGTCCTTCCGACGATCATCCCGGCTGGCTATCTGGCCGATGCTTTCGTGGCCCTGCATTCGGATGGGGATGAGACCGGCATCAGGAGCGGATACAAGCTTGCACACGCGACGCGCCGGACCCCACACGAAGACGCGCTGCAGCGTCTCCTGACGGAGGAGTACGGAGCGGTCACCGGCCTCGACTACGACGCGGCACACGTAAGCCGCAACATGACCGGCTACTACGCTCTGAGCTGGAGCCGCATCCGGTACTCGACCTCGCCGTTCACACCTTCGGTGGTCCTAGAGATGGGTTACCTCACGAACCGGCACGACCGCAACCTCATCGTCAACCAGCAGGACCTTCTTGCGAACGCGATCGCGACGGGCATCCTGAAGTTCCTCGACGAGACGCCGCGCGAAAAGCTCTTCGGCCAGGACCTGGTCGTCCCGCCGCTGCGCTCACGGTTCCCGACGCCGACACCGACGCCCGGCACCTAACCTCTCCCTCGTGCCCGGCCCGAACGTCCCGTTCCCGCCGCAGGAAGCGCTGCTCGTCGACGCGCTGCCCACCGGCGAGCGCTGGCAGTACGAGCCGAAGTGGGACGGCTTCCGCGGCATCCTCGAGAACGACGGCGGGGAGCTCGCGCTCTGGAGCCGCAACGGACGCCCGTTGCTGCGCTACTTCCCGGAGCTACGACCGCTCGGCGACAAGCTCCCGCCGCACTCGGCGCTCGACGGCGAGATCGTCATCGAGCACGAGGGGAAGCTGCAGTTCGACCTCATGCAGCTCCGCCTCCATCCCGCCGAGAGCCGGATCAAGAAGCTCTCAGCGGAGACGCCCGCGACGTTCATCGCGTTCGACGTGCTCCTCTGGGATGGCGCGCCCATCCACCAGCGCCCGCTCGCGGAACGGCGGGTCGAGCTGGAGCGCGTCGCGAAGGGCTTCACGCTCTCGCCGTACAGCCGCGACCGCGCGGTCGCCGAGCACTGGCTGAAGCGCCTCGAGTCGATCGGCCTCGACGGTGTCATCGCGAAGAAGCTCGACCTCGCGTACATGCCCGGCTCACGCGAGGCGGTCTTCAAGGTGAAGCACCACCGCACCGCCGACTGCGTGATCATCGGGTACCGGCTGTCGGGGAAGCGCATCGCAACCCTGCTCCTGGGTTTGTACCGCGATGACGGCACCCTCGACTTCGTCGGCCACACGAGCGGCATCCCCGTCGCGTTGCAGAAGCAGCTGCAGGAGCTCCTGCCTCCCCTCGCGGAGGCCGGTCACCTCACCGGCGAGCGCGTCCCGGGCGCGGAGAGCCGCTGGTCGCAGGGCAAGGATCTCCCGTGGGTCGAGGTGCGCCCGAAGCTCGTGTGCGAGGTCCGCTTCGACAAGATGGAGGCGGACCGCTTCCGCCACGGCACGCGCTTCATGCGCTTCCGCCCCGACAAGGAGCCCCGCCAGTGCACGTGGGATCAGGTGACGGACACGTCGCGGGAGGGAGACCCGACGCTCTCGAAGCTCCT
>DASUCM010000081.1:0-3086 GCA_036276035.1 Candidatus Limnocylindria bacterium
ACGCCGCGCGCTTCTTCCTGCTGCAGTCGAGCGCGGACCGCACGCTCGATTTCGACTTCGAGCTCGCGGTGCAGCAGTCGAACGAGAACCCCGTGTACTACGTGCAGTACGCGCACGCGCGCATCGCGAGCATCGGGCGCACCGCCGCGGAGAAGGGGCTCACGAGCGAAGGCGCCGAGGTCGCGCTCCTCCGTGACCGCGGCGAGCTCGATCTCGTGCGCGCCTGCCTGCGCTTCCCCGAGCTCGTCGCCGAGCTCGCCGGGACGAAGGCGGTGCACCGGCTCACCGGCTACGCGCTCGAGCTCGCGGGGCTCTTTCACTCCTTCTACCGCGATCACAAGGTCGTCGGCGACGATCCCGAGCGCTCGAAGGCGCGGCTGCGCCTCGTCGAGGCGGTGCAGCTGACGCTCCGGCAGACGCTCGGGCTGCTCGGCGTGAGCGCGCCCGACACCATGTGACCGCCTTCGGCGGTCCCACGCGTCGCTCGTCGTCACGCCGGAGCTGCGGCTCCGGCCCTCCTCCTCGCCAGCGTGTAGAAGACCACCTCCCGGCCGCTCTCTTGATCGGCGGTCAACGTACGATTTGACCGTGCGATCAAACCGCCGCGACTTCCTGCGCCTGGCCGGCACCGCGGCCCTCGTGGCTGCCTGTGGGCCTGCCCCGGTCGCGGTCCCGCCGTCCACTCCGAGCGCGGCGGCGTCCCGCACGCCGAAGCCCATCCGCGCGCTGAAGGTCGGCCACCTCGCGCGGCAGCTCGGCAACCTCGTGCCGCAGTACGAGGAGGTCGGCCCGAAGCACGGGGTGAAGTTCGAGGTCTCGCTCTTCCCCGACGGCGCGGCGCTCCTCGCCGCGCTCTCCACCGGAGACATCCTCCTCGCCGCGCCGACGAAGGTGCAGCTCGTCCAGGCGATGGCGCGCGGCGTCGACCTCGCGATGGTCATCGGCTACGCGGGCGGCTACGTCACCTTCGTCACGCGGAAGGACTCGGCTGCGACGCCGGGCGACTGGAAGACGCTCGCGGCGGCACGACGGGGAGGCGACGCCGCGCGGCGGCCGCGCATCGGTGTACCGACCGCGTCGCTCCAGTACGTCTCCACGCTCGAGCGCCTGAAGGCCGCTGGCCTCGACGCCGAGAAGGACGTCGAGATCGTGAACGTCCCGTTCAACGAGCACGTGAACGCGCTCGACGCGGGGCAGATCGATCTCGCCGGCGCGCTCTCGCTCTTCGCCGCGCAGGGCCTGGTGCAGGACAAGGTGAAGCTCTTCGAGCACGCGAAGAGCACGCCGATCGGCCACTTCGACGTCGGCTTCATCACGACGCGCAAGCTCGCGAAAGAGCGGCCGGACGACGTGCAGGACATCGTCTCTGCGCACTACGAGGCGATGCAGAACATCATGAACGACCCGACCCGCGGCCTCGCGCGCGAGGTGAAGTACAGCGAGCTGCCCGAGGCCGTCGTGAAGAGGTCGTACGAGTTCCTCACCTTCGACCACCGCGTCGACGTCGCCGCGATCCGCGCGACCGAGCGCGTGATGCGCGACCTGAAGCTCCACACCGCCGACCTGTCCGGCAAAGTGGACGAGTATGTCGACCTCTCGTTCCTCGCGAAGGCCGCCGGGAAGCCGGTCGCCGATGTCGGCAGGTGGTGAGCGCGCCCGCGAGCTAGCGACCTACCTCGCTCTCCCGGCGCTGCTTCTCCTCGTCTGGCACGTCTCGGTGGTGAGCGGGCTCGTGCGCGAGCAGCTGCTGCCGACGCCGGGCGAGGTCGGCGCAACACTGGTCGACCTCATCCTCGCGAACAGCGGGGCCGCCGGCCGCTACAGCGGCGACTGGTGGGATCACGCGACGGCGAGCACGGCCCGCGTGTACGCCGGCTTCGCGCTCGCGGCCGCGCTCGCGGTGCCGATCGGCCTCGGGATCGGGCTCTCGCGCGGGTTCGAGCGCCTCGTGGACCCCACCATCCAGGTGCTGCGCAACATCCCGATCACCGGGTTCCTGCCGATCGCGCTCCTGCTCTTCGGGTTCGGCGGCCAGGCCGCGGTGTACCTCATCGCGCTCGCGGCCTTCTTCCCGTCGGTCGTGAACACGACGTACGGGGTGCGGCAGATCCCGCCGTCGTTCGACCGCACCGCGCGGATGATGGGCGCGAGCACGACGCAGCGCGTGACCCGCGTCATCGTCCCGGCCGCGCTCCCCGCCATCTTCACCGGGCTGCGCCTGTCGATGGGCATCGCCTGGGTCCTCGTGGTGGTCGCGGAGTTCATCGGCGTACGGTCGGGCCTCGGCTACCTGCTCTTCGACGCGTACCAGTTCTTCGCGCCGCACGTGATGCTCGCCGCGATGGCGAGCATCGGCCTGCTCGGGTTCCTCTCCGACCGGCTCATCCTCGGGATCCGCGCGCGCGTCCTCGCGTGGAACCGGCTCGGGACGCTCCGTGGCTGACATCGCGATGCGAGGCGTCTCGAAGGTCTTCGGCGCGCGCGACGATCGCGTCGTCGCGCTCGAGGACTGCAGCTTCACTGTCCCGGACGGCACGTTCGTCACGCTCCTCGGGCCCTCCGGCTGCGGGAAGACGACCGCGCTCGACCTGGTCGCCGGCTTCACGCGACCGACCGCGGGCAGCGTCACCGTCGGCGGGCGCGAGGTGGAGCGTCCCGGCCCGGACCGCGCCGTGGTCTTCCAGGACACCGCGCTCTTCCCGTGGCTGCGCGTCGAGGACAACATCGCCTTCGGCCTCCGCGTCGCCGGCCTCGCCGACGCCGCGGTCCGCGCGAAGGTCGACGCGCTCCTCGACCGTGTCGGGCTGCGCGAGTTCCGCCGCCGCTACCCCTCCGAGCTGAGCGGTGGCATGCGGCAGCGCGTCGCGCTCGCCCGCGTCCTCGCGCTCGAGAGCGACGTCCTGCTCATGGACGAGCCCTTCGGCGCGCTCGACGCGCAGACCCGAGGCCTCATGCAGGAGTTCCTCACCGGCATCTGGGAGCGCGACCGGCGAACGGTCCTCTTCGTCACGCACGACCTGGACGAGGCGGTCTACCTCGCCGACCGGGTGCTCGTCATGACCGCGCGCCCGGGGCGCATCAAGCGC
>DASUCM010000082.1:0-2244 GCA_036276035.1 Candidatus Limnocylindria bacterium
GCTCGGACGTGAGCTCCTCGCGCTCCAGCGCGGCCTGTACGTCGCGATGTCCGAGGTCGCGACGCCCCCCGAGGACCTCGAGCGTCTGCCGGAGCGCCTCGACGCGTCCGCCATCGACCGGCTGGACGCCGCGCTGGAGGCGGTGAAGAAGACCGTCCAGATCGACGGCCGGTTCGTCATCCCCGGCGAGACGCAGATCGCGGCCGCGGTGGATCACGCGCGCACGGTGGTCCGCCGGGCCGAGCGCACCGTCATCGCCTGCGTCGACGCCGGCATGGTGGCCCCCGGGCAGCTGGTCCCCTGGCTCAACCGCGCCTCGGACCTGCTCTTCGTCCTGGCGCGCGCGGCCGAGGGCGCGCCGCGGCCATCGAAGACCGCCAAGAAGCGCACGAAGAAGAAGAGCCGCGGCCCGCGGTGAGCGAGTCCCCGAGCGAGAGCGCCTGGAATACCGAGGCGCCCTGGGGGATCACCGACCGCGTCCGCCGACGCCTGGAAGCGACCGCGCGCGAGGTCGCCGTCGAGTGGGGCCTCGCCCTCGGCCCGCAGTTCGCGATGGCGAGGTACTCCTTCGCCGCGCCCGCGGGCGAAGACGCGGTGCTCAAATCCCGCCGGTCGAGGACGACCAGGCCGACCGCGAAGCCGACGCCCTGGCGCTGTGGGACGGTGACGGCGCGGTGCGCCTCCTGCGCCATGACCCGGCGCGCCGCGCGATGCTCATCGAGCGCGCGCGCCCGGGGACGGACGCGAGCGCCGTGCCCGAAGACGAAGCGACAGCCGCAGCGATCGCGGTCGGCCGGCGCATCTGGCGGCCGCCGGCAGCGAGCCAGCACTTCCCCACCACACGCGACTGGGTCCGGCGCTGGCTGCCCTCCGACGACACGCACGAGCTCGTGCCCCTCGCGCGCCGCACGTTCGCGTCACTCACGCCGGTCGAGCGCATCGTCGCCCACGGCGACTTCCACCACTACAACCTCCTCCGCCACGGCGAGCGCTGAGTGGCCATCGACCCCAAGCCCGTGCTCGGCGAGCCGGAGTTCGACATCCCGCCGTTCCTCTGGAATCCGTTCGGCGGCGCGCCCTCCACGCGCGCCCGGACCGAGGCGCGCATCCGCGCGTTCGCCGACGCGGGTCTGGATGGCGAGCGGATCCGCGCGTGGACGATCGTGCGCGGTGTGTGCGACGGGCTGCCGCTCAGCTCGAGCGGTGACGAGGGCTCACCACAGCTCCGCGTCGTGCGCGAGCTGCTCTAGCGTGGCCGCACGCTGGCACCGGCGTAGCGTCCGAGGGCATCCACCAGGAACCTCCCGCGCAGCGCCGCTGTAGTACGAGCAGACCCGCTGGAGCATTCGTCCACCAGGTCACGAGGGCCCGAACAGGAGACGGATCGATCAGGAGGGCGGCAGGCAAGTGAACGGGCGCTCACCCCGTGCCATCGCGACGGTCGTGAGGTCGATGGCTCTTGGAGGGTCGCTCGTCCTGGCGGCCCTCCTGGCCGGATGTTCCGGGTCACCGGACGCGCCGGCGGCATGTCCGGTGACCCTTCCGAATGGCAGGGTCACCCCAAATCCGGTCAACGCACCCGACCCATTGGCGTACGGCGACGGGGTGATGTCGGTCGGACTCTTTCCGAACGGGATCGTCGTGTTCCGGAAGGGCGGGCCCGGAGAGATCCGGGCCGACAGCAGCCTGGCGATGAAGTTTCCGTGGGACAGGGGGCACGCCTCTGGACGCCTCGTCATCACCGGTCGACGCCTCGACGCAGCCGCTCCGCCACTTCGCGCAGACGTGCCCGAGTCCTATGGCGACGCCTATAGCGCCGAGGGATTCCAGCCCACGCGTCTGATCTTTCCCACCGTCGGGTGCTGGGAGGTCACCGGCACGGTGGGTCGGTCGCAGCTGACGTTCGTGACGCAGGTCCTACGCGAGTAGGCACCGCTCCCCGTGAGCGAGCTGCTCTAGAGTGGGCTGGATGCCGGTGAAGATCGAGACGCTCACCGCGGGCCAGGGAGACGAGGCGCGCGACGGCGACACGCTCTCCGTCCATTACACCGGCACGCTCACCGACGGGAAGAAGTTCGACTCCAGCCGCGACCGCGGCCAGACCTTCGACCTCACGCTCGGCCAGGGCCGCGTCATCGCCGGCTGGGAGCAGGGCCTCGTCGGCATGAAGGTGGGCGAGACGCGCCGGCTCACCATCCCACCGGAGCTCGGGTACGGCGCGCGCGGTGCCGGTGGGGTCATCCC
>DASUCM010000083.1:0-36261 GCA_036276035.1 Candidatus Limnocylindria bacterium
GCCGACCGCCACGGCGAGGTAGCGATGCAGCATGTGGATCGCGGGGGCACCCGTCGTCGGGAAGAGCAGCCCGCCGTCGCACGCGGGCCAGCCCGTGCACGCCGCGGTCGCCCCGGCCGCGCGCACGTACGCGCCGGACAGCTGGAGGACATAGGTCGCGGCGGCGGCCGCCGCGACGAGCCACGTCCACGCGCCGTTCTGCTCGCCGGCCCGCGCGCGCGGCACGCGCGTCTCGATGAGCAGCGCGGTCAGGACGCCGAGGAAGAGCTGCGCGTTCGCGAAGTGCAGCGTCACCCACTCGTGCGGGAGGGCGAGCCACACCGTGATCGCGCCGAGGATCGCCTGCAGAAGGAACAGCGGGACCGCCGCGAAGGCGAGACCCATCGCGCGGCCGCGGTAGTGCCGGACCGCGAGCCACGCGACGACGAACACCGTGATCCCGGAGAGGAGCGCGAGCGCGCGGTGGAGCCACTCGATGACGGAGCCAGCCTCGGCCATCGGCAGGAGCGAGCCCTGGCACAGGGGCCAGTCGTCGGCGCAGCCCATGCCGGAGCCGGTCGCGCGGACGATCCCACCCCAGGCCACGGCGACGAACGCGACGGCGAACGCGGCGAGGACCCAGCGGCGGAAGGCGGGCGAGTAGGTCATGGGGGGCACGCGCTCACGGACCATGTCAGTGCCCGGCGCCGGGGGTGTCCTCCTTGAGGGGACGCGCGCTGTGGACCACCGGGATGCGCGCGAAGTTCCACGCGGCGGGCGGTGAGGTCGTCGCCCACTCGAGGGTGTCGCCCTCCCAGGGGTCGTCGCCCGCGGGCCGACCGCCGCGCAGGCTCAGGAAGATGTTCAGGATGAAGAACAGCATCCCGACCGCGAGGACGAACGCGCCGATCGTCGAGATGAGGTTCAGGCCGGCCCACTCCGGCGACTGCGGGTAGTGGTAGGTCCGGCGCGGCATCCCGTTGATGCCGAGCTGGTGCTGGACGAAGAACGCCATGTTGAAGCCGACGAACATGAGCAGGAAGTGGATCTGGCCGAGGCGCTCCGAGAGGAACCGCCCGGTCATCTTGGGGAACCAGTAGTAGATGCCCGCGAACACGCAGAACATCGCGCCGCCCATGAGCACGTAGTGGATGTGGGCGACGACGTAGTACGTGTCCGACAGCTGGACGTCGACGGGGACCGAGCCGAGGAAGACCCCCGAGATCCCACCGATGAGGAAGTTCATGAGGAAGCCGAGCGCGAAGAGCATCGGGGTCTTGAAGCGCAGCGACCCGCCCCAGAGCGTGCCGAGCCAGCTGAACATCTTCACGCCGGTCGGGACCGCGATGAGCATCGTCGACGCCATGAAGAAGACCTGGAGCGCCTCGTCGATGCCCGCGATGAACATGTGGTGCACGAAGACGGAGAACGAGAGGAAGCCGATGGCGACCGACGAGTACGCGATCATCTTGTAGCCGAAGATCGGCTTGCGGCAGAAGACCGGCAGGATCTCGGAGATGATCCCGAAGCCCGGCAGGATCATGATGTAGACCTCCGGGTGGCCGAAGAACCAGAACAGGTACTGCCACAGGAGCGGGTCGCTCCCCTCCGCGACGCTGAAGAAGTTCGTCCCCGTCAGCCGGTCGAAGAGCAGCAGCACGCCGGCGACCGTGAGGAACGGCATCGCGAGGACGAGCAGGAACGACGTGACGAGGACCGTCCAGGTGAACAGCGTGAGCCGGTTGAACGTCATGCCCGGCGCGCGGAGCGCGAAGATCGTGACGATCATGTTCAGCGCGCCGAAGATCGACGAGAAGCCGAGCACCGTGAGCGAGAGGATCCAGAGGTCCTGCCCCGGCCCCGGGGAGTACTCGCGCCCGGAGAGCGGGACGTACGAGGTCCAGCCGGCGTTCGCGGTGCTCCCGACGAAGAACGAGGCGTAGAGCAGGACGCCGCCCGAGATGAGCAGCCAGAGCGACAGCGCGTTGAGCCGCGGGAAGGCCATGTCGCGCGCTCCGAGCTGCAGCGGGACGATGTAGTTCGCGAAACCGGTGAAGATCGGGACCACGACGAGGAAGACCATCGTCGTGCCGTGCATCGTGAACGCGGAGTTGTACTGCCCGGGCGTCAGGAGCTGCGTGTCGGCGGTCGCGAGCTGCGCGCGGACGGTGAGCGCGAGCAGGCCGCCGAGCAGGAAGAAGAAGAAGGTCGTGTAGAGGTACATGATCCCGATCTTCTTGTGGTCGACGGTCGTGACCCACTCGAGGACGCCGCTATAGCGGCGGTGGGCGACCGGGAACGGGGTGTCGATAGCGGCCATGGAGACGTCCATTCCATCGTGCGGATAGGGGTGTGTCAAACGCGCTCAGGTGGGCGGCTTCGGCCCTCAGGGGGACGCACCACTAGCCTAGCTGTCGATCGCGTCCTGGACAGCCCGGGTGCCAGGGAGGACACACCGCTGGCCGGGAGAAAGGTGTCGCGCACGTGAGCACAGGACCCGTTCCCTCGCCGCGACCGTTCCGCGTCCGGGACGCGAGAGGCTTCCAACACGCGAACGACCAGTACTACTACCGGCCGCTCGTGTCGGGGAACGATCTGTTCACCTACGTCGCCCACGTCCCGCCGGGCGGCGGCGTGCCGCCGGATGCCGAGGAGGCCAAGCTGTTCGAGCTGTCGCTGTTCATGATCGACGGCGAGCTCGTCGCGATCCTGGGCCAGGACGAATTCGCGATCCGGCCGGGAGAGGCCCTCCACATCCCGCGTGGGGTCGCGTTCGGCGTACGGAACGAGACCCCGAAGAGCGCAAGCTTCATCCTCTCGTTCGCCCCGCCGCCGCGGAGCGGCACGATCGACGAGATGATGGAGAACGCCCGGTCGCGCGGCCGCCGTGTCTACGAGCCGCCGGAGTTCGACGCCATCATCGGCGCAACGACGTTCCCGCTCCGATAGCGGGAATGGGTCAGCCATGAGCGGTGCCGCGGAAGAGGAGCAGCACCGCCACGATCACGAGCACGGGCGCGGTCACATGCACGATCCGGCGCACGGGCGCGAGCACGATCACTCCAGCGGGAACGACAGGGATGGCCGCGCCCCTGCGCGAGCCCTGGCTGGGCTCGTCCACTTCCTGCGCTCGGCCGTCGGCGCCCACAGTCACAGCCCCGAGGACTCGGTCGATCGGGCGCTCGAGACGAGCGAGCGCGGTATCCGGGCGCTCAAGCTGTCGCTGCTCGGCCTCGGTGCGACCGCGCTCTTCCAGCTGACGATCGTGCTCGCCAGTGGGTCGGTCGCGCTCCTCGCAGACACCGTTCATAACTTCTCTGACGCGCTGACCGCGATCCCGCTCTGGATCGCGTTCGCCGTGGGCCGCCGCGCCGCGAACAGCCGCTACACGTACGGGTATGGACGCGCGGAGGATCTCGCCGGGCTGTTCGTGCTCGCGATGATCGCGCTCTCCGCCGCGGTCGCGGGATGGGAGTCCGTGCAGCGCCTCCTGCATCCGCAGACATTGGAGAACGTCGGCTGGGTGTTGCTCGCAGGCCTGATCGGCTTCATCGGCAACGAGGCGGTCGCCTACTACCGGATCCGGGTCGGCAAGGAGATCGGCTCGGCGGCGCTGATAGCCGATGGGTACCACGCGCGGGCCGACGGCCTCACGTCGCTGGCGGTCGTGTTCGGGGGACTCGGCGTCCTGGCCGGCTACCCGGTCGCCGACCCCGTCGTCGGCCTCGCGATCACGGTCGCGATCCTGTTCGTGCTACGGGATGCCGGCCGGCGTGTGCTCCACCGGCTCATGGACGCGGTCGAGCCCGAGCTCACGGAGACCGCCCGCGGCATCGTGGCCGCGACTCCCGGCGTGGAGACCCCACCCCCACCCGACGTCCGGATCCGCTGGGTCGGCCACCAGCTCTGGGCCGATGTCGAGGTGATCGTGAACAGCGAGCGATCGCTCACGGACGCGCATGCGATCGCCGAGGAGGCTCGCCACCGGCTCCTGCACGATGTGCCGAGGCTCGCTCAGGTCCACGTCCACGTCGATCCCTGCACGCACGCCGGCGCCGACCACCACGCCTCGACCGCGCACCACTTCAGCAGCCGACCGGCCACGCGCGCCAACGAGCAGCTCCGCCGCTGAGACGCGCCGCCGCGGGCGCTACCCGGGTCCGCTGCCCACCTGGGTCGCCATCGGGACGCCCTTCCCCCCGGAGACATACCCGTCCGGGTCCGCCAGGAAGAGCTTCTTGCAGGCAGGAGCGCAGAACGCGTAGGTACGGCCGCCGTGCTCTGCGGTGTGCTTGGCCGTCGCCACGTCGACGCTCATGAAGCAGACGGGATCGAGCCCGTCCAGGGAGTCGGCCGGCTCGTCAAGCCCGTAGGTGAGACGCGGTGCTTCGTCGTCGGGGGTCAGGTACCGCTCGTAGACGTGTCCCGCAAGCGCCGGCGGGACCGGGAGGACGGTGCCGGCGGCGAGCATCGCCTCGATGTAGTCGAACACCTTCCCGGCGAGCGTCGGATCGTTCAGATCCTTCAGCCAGATCGAGCGACCGTGGAGCTGAAGGAGCGCGTTGTTGCCGACGGCGCAGGGCCCGAGGCACCCGCTGAAGGTCAGGTGCACACGATCACGGATCTTCCGGCGTTCCCACTCGTCGCTCCAGAGCGAGTTGTCGAAGGGCATGCGGCCCTTCTCCGCCCAGCCGCAGCAGCAGTTCCCGTTCGCGCGCGAGCAGACGAAGAGATTGCCGACGAGCTGGACGATCTTGAAGTCCTCGCCGCGGGCCGCGACCCGTACGACGCGCGGCCGCGTGCGCGCCGTGGTGGCACCGGGCGTCCCGGCCAGATCGCAGGTCGGGCAGTCCCGATGCCCGGGGCCATGCGGTCCGACCGGGCCGCCGTTCACGGCAGCGCTCACATGTGCGCCTTGTATCCGGGGTCGAGGTAGTGCTTCGGGTCGCCGATGAACGCCTTGCGGCAGCCGGGCCCGCAGAACCAGTACGTCTTGCCCTCGTGCTCGTGCTTGAGCGTCGAGGTCTTCGGGTCCACGTCCATGCCGCAGACCGGATCCTTCTCCATCACGCGCTCCTTTCCTGTGTGCCCTCGCGTCGTGCGGTCACGATGCCGACGCGACGGGGTAGTCCTCCTCCTGGAGGACGGCCTTGAACCTGTTCACGTCGACGGTGCTCTCGTCGTACTCGACGCTCACCTGCTTCGAGGGGATGTCGACCTTCACGTCGCGCACGCCGTCGAGCGGCGTGAGGGCCTCGGTGATGGTCCGCTCGCAGTGCTCACACGAGATGTCGGGGACGCTGAGCGTTGTCTTGGCCATGTGTGTGGCTCCTTTCCTATGGGACGTCGATGACGAAGTCGGCGGTGAGCACGCGCCCGTCCGCCGTCTGGAACTGTCCCCAGACCTTGTACGGGCCCGGCGCGGGGAAGGTGTGGTGGAACTCGATCTCGGGCCCGTAGGGTCCGCTCTCTGCCCCACCGCCATGCACGCTGCGGCCCGCGCTGGCGGCCTCGCCGTGCGTGTGCGCGAACGAGCCCGCGCGCTCGTCGAGGACGACGACGTGGGCCGCGGCGCCGAGGTACGGCGCGAGATCGCGGCGCGGCTGCCCGGTCCGCGGGTCCTCGAGCCGGAACACGAAGCGCGCCTCCGCGCCGGGGCGAAGGTCGTGCGGGACCTCGAGCGTGACGCGCGCGTCCGCCGCGGCCGTCTTGGGAGTCAGGTCGACGGCGAGCGAGGCCGCGCCGGAAGCGCTTCCGACGACGACCTCCTCGCGCGCGACGATGTCCTGGCCGCCCGCGCGGGTGAACTCCGCGTACAGCACGTACGTCCCCGCGGCCGCGAACGACGTATCCACGGCGTACTCGCCCGCGGTGCCGGTCGGCTGCGGGTGGATGTGCTCGAAGACGCCGAGGTCCCTGCGCACGACGATGAGATGCATCGGCCGCTCGTGGCTCACGACCACGTCGGTCAGCGGACGGCCCGCGGCATCGGTGAGGCGATAGGTCAGCCGGACGGGCGAGCCCGGCGCGAGCGCTCCGGTGATGACCGGTCGCGCCGAGACGCCGGCCTCCTCGGCGGTGATGGGCGGGCGCGACGACATCGTGTCGAGACCGGACATCGGGTCGGACCGGCCGAGCGCGATCGCGCCGGCGCCGATGACGAGGGCGAGGACGCCGATGCCCGCGAGGTACGCGTACTCGCCGACGATGGCGCGCAGCGACGGCCGCAGGATCTCACGCGCGCTCGACGGGCGCCGGAAGCCGCGCAGGCGGAGCGCGTTCGTCACGACGCTCACGCTGCTCATCGCCATCGCGGCCGCGGCGAGCACCGGGCTGAGGAGCACACGGAAGAGCGGGTAGAGGCCGCCCATCGCGACGGGGATGAGCAGCACGTTGTAGGCGAAGGCCCAGAAGAGGCCCTGCTTGATGACGCCGACCGTCTTGCGAGAGAGCGCGATGGCGGTGACGATCGTGCGCAGGTCTCCGCCGATGAGCGTGATGTCGCTCGCGGCCATCGCGACGTCGGTGCCGGTGCCGATCGCGATCCCGAGGTCCGCCTGTGCCAGCGCGGGCGCGTCGTTGATGCCGTCGCCGACCATCGCGACGATCTTCCCTTCCGCCTGGAGCTCCTTCACCTTCTCGGACTTCTCGCCCGGGAGCACCTCAGCGAGCACGTGCTCGATCCCGACCTCGCGCGCGATCGTCCGCGCCGTCGCGGCGTTGTCGCCCGTCAGCATCCAGACCTCGAGCCCGAGCGCGGCGAGCAGCTCGACCGCCTCGCGCGACTCCGGCTTCAGCGTGTCCGCGACGGCGATGAGGCCGGCCGCCTCGCCGCCGAGCGCGACGTACATCGGCGTCGCGCCGCCCTTCGCGAGGTCCTCCGCGCGCTCCGCCAGCCCGTCGAGCGCGATGCTGCGGTCGCGCATGAACGCGAGGTTCCCGATGAGCACGTCACGGTCGCCGACGCGGGCCGTGACGCCGCGCCCCGCGACCGCTTCGAACGACGCCGCGGGTGCCAGGTCCAGGCCGCGCTCGCGCGCGTGCGCGACGATCGCGGCGCCGAGCGGATGCTCCGACCCGACCTCGGCCGCCCCGGCGAGGCGGAGCAGCTCCTCCTCCGAGACCCCGTTGGTCGCGAGCACCTTGGTGACCGCGGGCTTCCCGCGGGTGAGCGTGCCCGTCTTGTCGAGGACGATCGTGTCGATGCGCCGCGTCTGCTCGAGCGCCTCGCCGCCGCGGACGAGGATGCCGTGCTCGGCGGCCTTGCCGGTGCCGACCATGATCGCGGTCGGTGTCGCGAGGCCGAGCGCGCACGGGCAGGCGATGATGAGGACGGCGATCGCGGTCTGCACCGCGAACGTGAGACGCATCTCCGCGGGCCCGAACGCGAGCCAGCCGACGAACGTGAGCAGCGCCACGACGAGGACCGCCGGGACGAAGTACGACGAGATCTCGTCGGCCATCCGCTGCATCGGCGCCTTCGAGCCCTGCGCGTCCTCGACGAGGCGCACGATCTGCGCGAGCGTCGTGTCCTGCCCGACCTTCGTTGCCCTGAAGACGAACGAGCCCGAGGTGTTCAGCGTCGCGCCGATGACCGCGTCGCCGGGCGCCTTCTCCACCGGCAGGCTCTCGCCGGTGAGCATCGACTCGTCGAGGGCGGAGCGGCCCTCGGTCACGACGCCGTCGACCGGCACCTTCTCCCCCGGACGGACGCGCACGAGATCGCCGACGACGACGCGCTCGATCGGGATGTCCTGCTCGGTCCCGCCACGGATGACGCGAGCGGTCTTCGCCTGGAGGCCCATGAGCGCGCGGATCGCGGCGCCGGTCTGCTTCTTCGCGCGCGCCTCCATCCACCGGCCGAGGAGGATGAGGGCGATGATGATGATCGCCGTCTCGTAATAGAGGTGGTACTGGAAGCCCCACTGCTCCGCGAGCGTCGGCCAGAGCGTCACGAACGCGCTGTAGGCATAGGCGACCGTCGTCCCCACGGCGACGAGCGTGTTCATGTTCGTGCTGCCGTGGCGGCCCGCCGCCCAGGCCGCCTCGTAGAAGACGCGGCCGGCCCAGAACTGCACGACCGTCGCGGCGATGAGGAGCACGGGCGCGAGGATCGTGCTGTCCACACCGAGCGGCAGGTACATCAGCGCCATCATCAGGAGACCGACGGCAAGGCTCGTCTTCCACTTGCGCGCGAGGTCGTCGAGCTCCCGCTGGCGCTCGTGGTCATGCGCGTCCTGCGCGCTGGTCGCCGGAGCGTGCGTCTCCGTGGGTACCGCCGACGCGACCGCCGCGCGGGCCGGCGCGAGCGGGCCGAGCTTGTAGCCGGCCTTCTCGACGGCGGCGCGGAGCTGATCGAGCCCCGCCTTCGCCGGATCGAAGACGACATGCGCCTTCTCGGTCGCGAGGTTCACGCTCGCGGTCTCGACGCCCTCGACCTTCGCGAGCGCCTTCTCGATCCGTCGCACGCAGGAGGCGCAGGTCATGCCCTCGACCGGCAGGGTGAGCTCGCCCGCGGCGGAAGACGTGATGGCCACAGCCTCTGGGACGGCCGCGGGCGCGCCGACGGCCGCCGCTACCGGCTCGCGCGGCATCTCACGGACGCCGTATCCGGCCTTCTCGACGGCCTTCTGCAGCTGGTCGAGGGTCGCCGTCGCAGGGTCATAGGCGACCCGCGCTTTCTCGGTCGCAAGGTTCACGCTCGCTTCGCGGACTCCCTCGACCTTCGAGAGCGCCTTCTCGATGCGGCGCACGCAGGAGGCGCACGTCATGCCCGTCACCGGGAACGTGACGTCCCGCGTCTCCTGTTCGCTCGTCGTGTCGTGCCTGGTGTCGCTGTCTATCGACATGCTTACTGCTCGCTCGGCGCCAGCCGAGCGAGAAAGCCCGGAGCGCAGCGGAGGGTCACTTCCGCGCCAGCTCGAAGACCTCGGAGAGCTCCTGGATCATCGCCTCGTTGCGGCCCTCCTTGAACCCGTTCGGGACGCAGGTGGACAGGTGTCCCCGGAGCAGCTCCGCTTCGAACTTCTGGAGGGCGCGCTCGACCGCATAGGTCTGCTTCAGGACGTCGACGCAGTAGGTCTCGTCCTCGACCATCTTGCGGATGCCCTTGATGTGCCCCTCGATGGAGGCGAGACGCGTGTCGAGGATCTTCTTCTCGGTCTTCATCGCTCTCTCCCACTTCGGCTGCCGCGGCTGGGCCGCGCATCCCATCATACCCCTCCCCAGGGGGGTGGGAGAACGGGGAGGGCTACGGCGCGGTGGCGCCCTCGGCGACCTCGCAGATGCCCGGGCCGGCGACCGGCTCCTTCGCCGCCTTGCGCTCCGCGTCGAGCGCCGTTACGACCGCGGGGTACGCGTCCTTCAGGCAGCAGCGACACGAGGCGTACCAGCGCCGCAGGCCCTCGTCGATGGCAGGCGCATCCGCCGACACGGCCGGCGCGCTCGCGCCGGTGCCGGGCGGTGACGCGGCGTCCACCTTCGCGGCCCAGGTCCCGGGGTCCTTGCCGAAGACCCGGACGCAGCGGGCGGAGCAGAAGGCGTAGGTCCGGTCCTCGTGCTCGACCGTGAGGCCTTTCGCCTGCGCGTCGGCCACGCTCACGACCATGTCGCAGATCGGGTCGAGCATGCGCTCGGGGGCACTCGCGCTCACGTGTCCATCGTAGCGACGATCGCGACGGCCCTCCCGATCGCAGCGCAACGCCTACCGCCGCGTGTGCGGATCGAGCACGTCGCGAAGCCCGTCGCCGAGCAGGTTGAAGCCGACGACGACGACGCTGATCGCGAGGCCGGGGTAGATCATGAGCTGCGGCGCGGAGAAGATGAAGACGCGGCCGTCGTTCAGCATCGCCCCCCACTCCGGCGTCGGCGGCTGCGCGCCGAGGCCGAGGAACGAGAGCGCGGATACGGCGAGGATGAGCCCGCCCATCTCGAGGCTCGCGAGAACGACGATCGGCGCGAACACGTTCGGCAGCAGGTGCCGCACGATGATGCGCGCGTCGCGCGCGCCGACGGATCGCGCGGCCTCGACGTACTGGCGCTCGCGCGCCGCGAGGACGAGCCCGCGCATGACGCGTGCGTAGTCTGCCCAGGCGACGCTCACGATCGCGAGCATCACGCTGCCCACTCCGGGGCCGAGGATCCCGACGATCGCGAGCGCGAGGATGAGCGCCGGGAACGCGAGGATCACGTCCACGACCCGCATGACGAGGTCGTCGACGAGACCGCCGTAGTACCCGGTCACGAGGCCCGCGCCGACGCCGATGGTGAGGATGAAGAGCGTGGCGAGCCCGGCGATGCCGAGCGAGAGGCGGGCGCCCCACATGAGCCGGCTCGCGATGTCGCGGCCGAGGTTGTCCGTCCCGAGGATGGCATCCGGCCCGGGTGGCAGGAGCCGGCGCGCGCCGTCGACCGCGGTGGGGTCCGCGGGCGCGATGACGGGCGCCGCGATCGCGATCGCCGAGATGCCGAGGACGATCGCCGCGCCGACGACGGCGGTGGGCTCGCGCAGGAGCGCGCGGAGGACGCCGGGGCGCCCGGCGTGACGCAGCGCCTCGGCCGCGTCGCCGGGGTGCTCGACGAGCAGCTCCGATCTAGTGGCCACCGGCGCGCCCTCCGAGCCGCACGCGGGGATCGAGCCACGCGTAGGTGAGGTCGACGGCGAGGTTGATCGCGAGCACGACGGTGCCGGTGAAGATGACGAAGCCCTGGATCGTCGGGTAGTCACGGGCGCCGATCGAGTCGAGGACGAACTTCCCGATGCCGGGCCAGGCGAAGATCGACTCGACGATCACCGCGCCACCGATGAGGGCCGCGAGACGGATCCCCGTGACCGTCGTGATCGCGACGAGCGCGTTCCGTAGCGCGTGGCCGACGATGACCGCACGCTCGCGCAGGCCCTTCGCGCGCGCGGTGCGCACGTACTCCTCCGAGAGCTCCTCGAGCATCGCGGAGCGCGTGAGGCGGGTGAGCGTCGCCGCGGCGCCGATGGCGAGGGTCAGCGCGGGCAGCACGAGGTGCTGCGGCGTCGCGCTGCCCGCGACCGGCAGCACCTTCAGCTGGACGGCGAACAGGATGATGAGGAGGTACGCGAGCCAGAAGCTCGGGATCGACGCACCGACGAGCGCGGCGAAGCGCGCGAGGTGGTCGACGGCCGAGTTGCGAAGGACGGCCGAGAGGATCCCGAGCGGCAGCGCCAGGAGCAGCCCGAGCGCGACCGCGACGAGCGCGAGCGTCGCCGTCCGCGGGAAGCGGTCGGCGAGCGCTTGGAGGACCGGCTCGCCGGTGCGGATCGAGTGGCCGAGATCGCCGCGCACCGCCGAGGAGAGCCAGCGCGCGTAGCGCAGCGGGGCCGGCTGGTCGATCCCGAGCTCCTCCCGCATCGCGCGGACCTGCTCGGCGGACGGCGCGTCGATGCCCTGCTGCTGGAGCGCCTGCCGCACCGGATCGCCGGGAGAGAGGAGCGCGAGGGTGAACGCGAGGAGCGAGATGCCGAGCCACACCGGCACCAGATAGACGAGTCGGCGGGTGACGTAACGGATCACCCGCCGACCTTAGACCGAACGGCCCCGGCTACTTCGCGACGCGGAGCTTGTCCCAGCGCTGGTGCACACCCGCGGGGTGTGCCGTGAAGTCGAGCACCTTGCTCGTGGCGCCCCACAGGCGGAAGGTGCCGGCGAGGGGGATGACCACGAATTCGTCGTCGATGAGGATCTTCATCATGTCCGCGGCGGCCTTCTGTACGTCCACGACGCTCGTCGCCTCGCGGCACTTCTTGGCGGCGTCGTCGAACTTCGCGCCGATCGCGAAGGCGTTGCCGTACATGTTCTGCTCGTCATCGCCGCCCGGGACGGGGCTCGTGAACAGGAGCTCCGGCAGGAAGCAGGGGTTCCCGTCGTTCTGGCTGCCGGCCTCGATCCAGAGGTCGCCCTGGGCCCCGGAAGCGAGCCGCTTCTCGTAGGAGGCGGTGTCGGCGGTCTGCGTGATCCGCAGCTCGATGCCGACCTCCTTCAGCTGCCCCTGCGCGAACTCGGGCAGGGGCTTGTGGATCTCGGCGGTCGGGTAGCCGACGATCATCTCGAGCGAGAGACGCTTGCCGTCCTTCGTGCGGATGCCGTCCGCACCCGCCTTCCAGCCGGCGTCCTCGAGGACCTTCTTCGCGCGGTTCACGTCGCGGGTCGTCCCCTTCACCGTCCCGGCGGCATCGCCGAGGATCCCCGGCGGGATCATCGTCTGGCTGATCTCGGCGTTGCCCTGCCAGACGTTCTGGACGACGGCCTGCTTGTCGATCGCGTAGGCGACCGCCTCGCGGATCGCCTTCTCCCGGCCGAGCGAGTACTGGCCGGTGCCGCGGATGTTCACGTACATGGCCTCGTAGGCGCCGACCTTGGAGGTGACGAGGCGAAGATCGCCGGTCGCGACCGTCTTCGCCGACTCCTTCGGCACCTCGGTGATGACCTGCACCTCGCCGGCCTGCAGCGCGAGCACGCGGGTGTTCGGGTCCGGGATGAAGCGGAAGGTGATCTTGCGGAGGGTCGGCTTGCCGCCCCAGTAGTCGTCGTTGGCCTCGACGACGATCCGCTCGCCCTTCGTGTACGAGACGAACTTGAACGGGCCGGTGCCGACCGGCTTCGCGACGACGTCCGCGCCAGCCTTGTGGATGCCCCAGGACGGGTGGACGAGCTGCTGGAGCGCACGGAGGTTCTGGCGCTTCGGGGTGATCTCGATCGTCGCGTCATCGACGATGACCGCGCTCTTCTCGTCGACCCCGACCGTCCCGCCGCCCGCCGTCACGATGCGGTCGATCGTTGCCTTCACGTCCTTCGACGTCAGCGGAGTGCCGTCGTGGAACTTCACGTTCGGGCGAAGCGTGAAGCGGTACGTGTTCGGCGCCTTGAACTCCCACTTCGTCGCGAGACCCGGCTCGATCTGGTAGGTCGGCGAGAGGGTCACCAGGGTCTCGTAGATATTCGCGTTCAGCGGGAACGCGCCGGTGATGTTGCGCTTGCCATCGGTGCGGTAGTCGTCGCGGCCGACCGCGACGATCAGCTCCTGCACGTCGGCGAGCTGGGCCTGCGGCGCGGTCGTGGCTGCCGGGCCGGTGGCTGCCGGCGCGCAGGCGGCCGCGATGACGGTCGCCGCGAGCATCCAGGCTAGGACGCGGGATCTTGGCGGCAGTGGGCTCATCGGTCGCCTCCCCTCGAGCGCGGCAGGTGCCGCATCGGAGCCGGCAACGTACGACGGCGTGCTCGGAGGGTCAAGGAGCGCTGTGCACGACGCCGCGCCGATCCGTGCGGCGGCGCCGGCGGGTCACGCGGGCAGCCGGTCGAGCGGGAAGACGCCCTCCCGACGGTAGGGCTCGGCCAGCACGAGGCCGCTGTGGCTGTGGATCCCCGACGCGAGGTGGAAGGCGAGATCCGTCGCGCGGTGGATCGCGCGCCCGTACGCCGCGTCGTCCCCGGCCGGGTCCGCCCCGGGCGCGATCGCGCGGCTCACCCCGGGCGACATCATCCGGCGGAAGTGCTGCCCGGAGAAGGCCATCTGGGAGCCGAGCGCGTCCATGGCCTTCTCTTTGAGGTCCCAGACGTCCGAGACGTCGACCATGCAGTTCGGTGTCGTCGGGGTCATGTAGTAGAGGGCCTTGATCGCGTGTGGCTCATGCCCGCCGCACTCCGCGATCCGCCAGTCGCGGCCGGCGAGCGCGAGCGACTCCATGTAGACGGTCATGATCTCCCTGCGCCCGGGATCGAGGTCGCCGAAGGCGTGGACCGGGTCCTGCGCGATGACGACCGCGGGCCTCGTGCGCCGGATGAGCTCGACAAAGGGGATCTTGCCCGCGGCGCCGGTCGGGACGTCCCCGGAGTCGAGCTCCATGAACTGGACGCCGGAGATGCCGAGGATGACCGCCGCCGCCTCCACCTGCGGGCGCGATGCGGGGCGCGCGAACGTGACCGCGGCGTACGCCGTACCACCGGCGCGGACGTGCTTCGCGATCGCCCCGCCGCACTCGACGATCTCCATCCCGAAGGTCGCGAGCATGAGGAGCGAGCCGCCGGAGGCCTCTCGCACGACACGCACGATAGTGGGCGTGCCCGTGCCGCGCGACGAGCCGCGGCCTGCCGTCCGGTACGCGTCTTCGCGCTAGCCGGCGTGTCCCGCGTCTAGAGGATCGCGCCGCAGCGCGGGCAGCGGCCCGCGCGCTCGGACCCGCTCGAACCGCAGGCGCGGCAGCGGAGGACGCCCGTCGCGTCGGTCTGGCGGATGCGGCGGCTCTCGATCTCGAAGGCCCGATCCCAGCGGCCCCGCGCGCGCAGCTCCTCCCTCGAAGTGCCGGTACCCGCGCCCGCGATGAGCCCGACGCCGCCCGCGACGACGACGAAGCCGACGAGCCAGAGCCACTCCACTAGCGGCGCCTCACCGGCGCTCTCCGCTCGCGCGGAGCGAGCGCGCGACAGCCCGGATGAGCTCCAGGTCGTCGCTCTCGCGGCTCTCGGGCAGGCGGTCGCGCAGGTGCGCGGCGATCTGCGCCGCGAGGCGATCGCGCTCCGCACGCGGCAGCTTCCCCTCCCGCAGGACGAACTCGCGCACGAGGCGCTGCGCTTCGCCGGACAGTGAGCCGACGTGGAGGTCGGTACCTCCTGGACCCTCCGTCCGGATCGGGTGGGTGTTGCCCACGCGGTCCGTGCCCGCCTCGAAGGTGCGGAGCGCGAGCCAGTCGACGCGCGGCCGGCGCGCGCGCACGACGAAGGTCCCCGCGGCGAGATCGCCGAGCCGCTGCGAGCGCGACGACAGGACGATGCTGACGAGCCCGACCCCGTAGAGGCCCGGCAGGAAGTCGACGACGCGGATCAGGTTCCTCACGAAGACCGCGAAGAACCGCGCAGGCGAGCCGCCCTCGTCGATCACGCGGAGCCCGAACACCCGCTTGCCGACCGTCTGGCCGTTCCACAGCCACTCGAGGAGGATGAAGTAGGCCCAGCCGAACAGGACCGCGGTGAAGAGCACGATCCCGAGGACGACGCCGCCGGTGGCCTCGACCACGACGGACCACGCGGTGATCCAGCCCGTCGTCAGCACGGTCGCGATCACGAAGTCGAGGAGCGCCGCGAAGCCGCGGTTGCCCGCGCCGGCGAGGTCGTACCGCAGGACGACGTGGTCGCTCGTCACGACCTCGAGCCGCCCGACCGAGACCGCCATACCTTGATGGTAGGTTCGGAGCGTGCCGGCGGTTCAGTCCATCGACCGGTTCGTGGAGGACCGGCGCGCGCGCTGGGCCCGCCTCGCGCTGCTCGTCGACCGCGCGCAGGGCCGCGTCTCGCGGCTCGGGGCCGACGAGGTGCTCGAGCTCGGCCGGCTCTACCGCGCGTCGACGAGCGACCTCGCGATCGCGAGGCGGGACTACGCCCGCGACGCGGTCGCGGAGCGCCTGAACGACCTCGTCGCAGCAGCGCACGCGCTCGTGTACAGCGAGTCCCCCGCGAGCGCGCGCCAGCTGCGCCGGTTCGTCGGCCGCGAGCTCCCCGCGAACGCGCGCGCCGCGATGCCCTGGACCGCCGCGGCGTTCGCGCTCTTCCTCGTGCCCGCCCTCCTCACCTACGCGGGCGGCCTCGTCGCGCCCGAGCTCGCGGCGCGCACGATGAGCGAGGAGACGCGCGAGTACCTCGTGAGGCGCACGCCAGGGACGGAGATCCCGGCCGGCGCGCGCCCGGTCGCGGGCCCGCTCATCATCCTGAACAACGTGCGCGTGGCCGTCGTCGCGTTCGCCGGCGGGATGACCGCCGGCGTGCTCACGGCCTACGTGCTGATCGCGAACGGCGCCGCGATCGGGACGACGTTCGCGGTGCTGCAGAACGCGGGCGTCGCGGGCGCGCTCCTCACCTTCGTCCTCGGCCACGGCTTCCTCGAGCTCTCAGCGATCTTCCTGTCCGGCGGCGCGGGGCTGCGGCTCGCCTGGGCGATCCTGCAGCCGGGCGAGCGCACGCGGCGCGACGCGATGCGGCTCGCGAGCGCGCAGGCGATGCGCGTCGTCGTCATCGTCGTCGCGACGCTCGGCGTCGCGGGGATCATCGAGGCCTTCGTGTCGCCGACGACGCTGGATCCGGCGGTGAAGCTCGCGGTCGGCGCGACGAGCGGCGCCCTGCTCTGGGCCTACATCCTGCTCGCGGGTCGGGACGCGCGCAGGCGCAGCTGACGATGCGACGCCTGAGCGCGATCGCGGCATTGGCGCTCGGGACCTTCGGCTTCGGGTCACCCGCCGCGGCCTTGTGCGCGACACCAGCTCCAACATCAGTGAACGCCGCTCGAGCGGAGGTCGTGGTGTACGGCACCGTCACCGAGGTGAGCCCGGGGACCATGACCTTACGCGTCGACCGCGTGCTCAAGGGACAGGTCGGCAGTACCCTGCGCGTCTTCGTCGGGCCCGGCCGCGGAGGCAGCGTCACGAGCGTCGACTACCCCGACATCGGCCGCCCGGCGCAGGTGGGCTCAGATCATGTGCTCTACCTGACCCGCGGCGGTGACGGTCAGCTCGAGACCAACGCCTGTGTCGGAAGCCACCCTGGGCCGCCTGATGCGTCGGAGGTCGCGTTCTTCGGCCTGGCGTCCCCAGCCCCGAGGGCGCCTACGGCCTCCACGGCACCTGCGGCCTCCACGCCGGGGTCTGGACCGATGCTCCCCGCGCCCTCGGCCATCCCTCCGGCGATGTGGGCGGTCCTCATCCTCGCGGCCGTCATCCTCCTCGCGTCGATCCCGATCGTGCGCCGAGGTCGGATGCGGTAGCCGGGACGGCTACAGCGCGCGCTTCTTCAGCTCGAGGTAGCGGCCGATCGCGGCCGCGGTGAGGCGGTCGGCGGAGACGTCGAGGACGTGTACCCCGCGCTGTCGCAGCGTGGCGAGCGCCTTCGCCCGCGCGTCGCGCACGTCCTGCGCGACGACGCGCTCGTAGAGGTCGCGCGTCGAGGCCGGGACCTGCGCCGCGACCTCGGCGAGACGCGGGTCGCCGAGCAGGCAGCAGAGCACGAGGTTCGACCCGGCGAGGCGCGTGACGGCGCTCACGAGCGCGCGCGACGCCTCGTCGTCGACGAGATCGGTGAACAGCACGACGAGCGCGCGGCGCGAGGTGCGCCCGCGCAGGAACTCGAACGCCGCGCGGTAGTCCGTCTCGGTCGTGGTCACCTCCAGGCGGCGGAGCTCCTCGGTGACGCGCAGGAACTGACGCCGTCCGCGCCGTGGGACGAGGTACGACCGCACCGTGTCGGAGAAGCCGAGGAGGCCGACCTCGTCGCCCTTCCGGTCCGCGACGTAGGCGAGCATGAGCGCCGTGTTCACCGCGTGGTCGAGCTTCGTGAGCTCGCCGAGCGTGCTCGCCATCATCCGGCCGGCGTCGAGGAGCACGAGGACGCGCTGCTGGCGCTCCGCCTCGTACTCGACGCTGATCGGCCGCCCGCGCCGCGCGGTCGCGGTCCACGAGATCGATCGCGGATCGTCGTCGGGCTCGTACTCGCGCAGGCGCTCGAACGCGCTGCCGGCACCCGGGACGCGGCTGCGCCGCTGCCCGCTGTCGTACGCGAGGCCGCGCCGCAGGGTCACCTCGTAGCGGCGGATCTCGCGCAGGTCGGGATACACGTTCGCCGGCGCGTCCTGCGCGACGCGCTGCTGGCGCTCGACGAGGCCGAGCGGGCCGCGCACGCGCGCATGGATCGCCCCGAAGCGGTAGGTCCCGCGGAACCGCGGGCGCGCGACGTACTGGAGGGCGGTCTCGCCGAGCGGCGGCACCGTCCCGGCGAGCACGCGGCGGTCGACCGCGAAGGACACCGGCGCCTCATCGCGGACCGTCACGTCGAGCGGCCGCGCGACCGAACCGCGCACGCCGAGGCGCACCGGATGCGGTGCGCCGATGGAGAGCTGCGGCGCCGCCTCCCGCCAGACGTCCCCGGAGCGGAGCCGCGGGGTGGACCGCAGGTCGACGATCGCCAGAGCCACAGCGACGAGTACGACGAGGACCGCGAGACCAACGAACACGACGGACAGGTCGCCGAGTGCCATAAGCAGGGCCGCGACGAGCAACAGAACGAGCAGCTTCGGCCGTGGGAGCACGAAGCGGTCCTATGGGGCGGGGCCTGCGACTGTCTGCGCGTCGGTGTCGGGGGTCCCCTCCGCAGAGGGGCCCGACACCGGGAAGCGCAGACAGCCAGGCCCCGCCCAGGACAGAGCGCTCACTACCGCGGCACGTCGAGACGCGCGAGCACGCGCCGGAGCGCCTGGTCGGCGTCGAGGCCCTCGATCTCCGCCTCCGCCTTCAGCACGACGCGATGGCGGAGCGTCGGCGGAGCGAGCGCCTTCACGTCGTCCGGCGTCACGAAGTCCCGGCCGTCGACCGCCGCGGACGCTTTCGCCGCGCGGAGGAGATGCACGGCCGCCCGCGGGCTCGCGCCGAGGAGCACGTCCGGCGAGCGTCGCGTCTCCGCCGCGATCCGGATCACGTAGTCGAGCACGGAGTCCTCGACCTTCACGCTATCTGTCTCGCCGCGCAGCGTCGCGAGCCAGCCCGCCGGGAGCGCCTCGAGCGAGGCGATCTCGGACACCGGCCGCCCGCGGTCGTGAGCGCGCAGGATCGCGCGCTCCTCCTCGTGCTCGGGATAGCGCGTGAGCGACTTGAAGAGGAAGCGGTCGAGCTCGGCCTCCGGGAGCGGGTACGTCCCCTCGTACTCGACGGGGTTCTGCGTCGCGAGCACGAGGAACGGGTCAGGCAGCGGATGCGCGTCGCCTTCGAGCGTGACCTGCCGCTCCTCCATCGCCTCGAGCAGCGCGGCCTGCGTCTTCGCCGGCGCGCGGTTCACCTCGTCGGCGAGGACGACGTTCGCGAAGATCGGCCCGCGGCGGATGCGGAACGCGCTCGTCGAGATCTCGTACACGGACGTGCCGACGACGTCGCTCGGCATGAGGTCGGGCGTGAACTGGATCCGCTTGAACGTGCCGCCGACCAGATGCGCGACCGTCCGCGCCAGCAGGGTCTTCGCCGTTCCCGGAACTCCCTCGATGAGGAGGTGTCCGCCGAGCGCGAGCGCGAGGAAGGCGAGCCGGATCGTCTCGTCCTGACCGACCACGATGCGGTGGACGGACCCGGCGAAGCGGGCGTAGAGCTCGCTCGCCGTCATGAGCCGGTCTCGAGGATGTCCCGCACCTGCGCGACGATACGCAGGAGCTGGTCGTCGCGCGGACCGCGGAGGATGGCGTCGTCGAGCGCGACCGCGCGCGCGGCGCGGGCGGGATCGCGCCGGGCCACGATGCGCACGACCTCGTCGAACGGGGTCGCCGGATCGAGCCCCGCCTGGCGGGCGAGCCCGAGGCGCAGCTCCTCGCGCGCGCGCCGGCGCGGGATCTCGCGATGCCCCGAGCGGCGGACGAGCCCCGCGAAGCCGCGAACGTACTCGAGGCTCGAGCGCGGGGGGCGCGGGTCGAGCGGCAGCGGCGGCCCCAGGCGGCGACCGGTGACCGCGAGGAACGCCAGGCCGAACGCACCCGCGAGGAGCAGCGCGCGCCCGGACCACGAGCCGGTGAGGACGCCGAGCGCGTCCGGCGCGGCGCGCACGCCGTGATGGAACTCGTCGAAGGCGACGATGCGCCCGGGCAGAGCGGCCCCCGCGAGCGCGAGGGCGAGCCTCGCGTTGTCGGCCGAGCCGATGGTCCCGTTCAGGAACGGCGCGAGCGTGCCGACCGCGAAGATCCGGCCTGCGCCCTCGCGCGAGGACACCACGAACGCGCTGCGGCCGTCGCTCGCGATGATCTCGCCGGAGGTCCCGGGGTCGAAGGCGATGCCGACGTCGACGGTGATGCGGCGCACGAGCGGCGCCGCGAGCGCGATGCTCGCGACCTCGTGCTCGCCGGGCCGCACGGTCGTGCCGGCGCGCCTGATCCCGAACGCGGCGAGCAGCGATCGCTCGGTGAGCGCGAGGTCGCTCGCGACGACGAGCGTGCCGCCGCGGCGCACGTGCTCGCGGAGCGCTGCGAGGTCGGCGGGCGCGATCTCGTCCGTCGCACCGAGGACGAAGACGGCGTCGACGTCCTCGGGGACCGCGAAGCGGTCGCTCTGCAGGCTCGTCGTGCGCACGCCGTTCGCCTCGAGGTAGCGGCGCAGGACCGAGACACCGCCCGGACCCTCGTCGTAGATCGACGCCGACCGCGAGATGCCGCTCTCGTCGCTCGTCCCGGCGGTGAGGATCGTGAGCCCGACCGCGACGGCGAACAGGCCGAGCGCGGCGAGCGGGAGGAGGCGCGACCTCATCCTGCGACCCGCAGCGCGAGCGAGCGCGCACGCTGCGCGTCGGCGCCGTCGGCGTCACGCAGGCCGAACCAGATCGTCTCGTGGAGGCCGAAGAGCTCGCGCAGCTCCTCCACGTGCGCGATGGCGCTCGCCCGCGTGAGGAGCTCGCGATCGGTGAGCGCCGGGTCATCGGGGAGCGCGTCGCGCTGCGCCAGTGCGGCGAGCGCGAAGAGGTACAGCGCGTGGATCGCGTCCCGGGCACGGCCGGCACGGAGCGCATCGTCGGCGCGTCGCAGATGCTCCGCCGGCGCGACGCGCTGCTCGGCGTGCCCGCGGGCGATGACGGCCTCGCGGCGCAGCCGCTCGCGCGTCCCCCTCGTGAGGAGGAGGAGCAGGACCGCGACGAGCGCCGTCCCGACCACCGCGAGCGCCGGCTGCAGGAGCGTGAGGTCGGGACGCGGCGCCCAGCCGAAGAGGCGGTCAGCGATCGCCCGCGCGATGGCGAAGATCGTGAGACCGGAGGTGCGCACCTGCTGCTGCTGAAGGACCTCGCGCAGCCGCGCGTCCGCGAGCTCCCCGGAGATGCCGAGCGCCGCGACCTCCGCGGACGCGATCGCGCTGTCGAGCGCCGCGAGCGCGCCGTCGTAGTCGGAGCGGGAGATGCGGTCGGCGATGGCGCCATCGCCGATCCGGAGCACTGCGCCGTCCGGCAAGCGCACGGCGGTCGTGCGTCGGACGAGCTCCTCCGCGCTGCGGCGGCTCGTCTCGCGGGCGAGCCCGCTCTGCTGGCGGGCCGAGAGCACGATGGAACGGGCCTCGCGCAGGCGCGACGCGTACGCGGACGCGGGGAGCTCGTCCGCACTGGCGGTCCCTCCGCCGGCGGCGAGGAGGGCCGCGCAGAGCAGGACGCCCGTCAGGAGCCGCGCGTCAGTGCCTCCGCCGCGAGCGAGAGGTCGTACGCCTCGCGGCGCACCCGCGTGTCGTAGTAGAGGACGGTGAAGGTGCCCCACTGCACGGGCGCCCACACGACGCTCGTGAGCAGGTTCGCGGCCTGCTGCACGACCGTGCGGACGAGCGGATCGGCGATGAACGACGCGAGGAAGATGAACGCGAACACGATCCCGATGACGCTCTGCAGGACGATGAGCAGCAGGAGGAGGCCGAGGACGCGCCAGCGCGACCCGGTCGTCAGGTGCCACGAGCGGGCCAGGGCCCGGACCGGCCCGGCGCCCTCGATGGTCGCGACCACGGGGACGAGCATCCACGACGCGATGAGGAAGAACACGACGAACGCCGCGGCGAGGCCGGCGAGGACGAGCAGCACGGCTTGCTGGCTCAGCGCGGCGGCGATCATGAGCACGCTCGGCGCGGCCACGAGCCCGAGGAACACGAGCACCCCGGCGACCATGAGCCGCACGGACGCGCGGAGGCCGACGCCGAGGGCCTGGCCGATCGTCGTCTCGCGTCCGTGGTACCGCTCGGACGCGGCGTGCACGAGCGCGGCGCTCTGGACGCTGAGCACGACGATCGCGACGAGCAGGACGAGCAGGCCGAAGGTGAGGGCGGACGCCAGGACCGCGGGATCGATGTCCTCGGGCCCGACGAGATCCGGGTCGGCGAGCGACCCGAGCGCGAGGGACCCGGCGAACCCGATGCCGAGCAGAGCGACAACGATCGCGAGGACGAGGTACGGGATGCCCGAGACGACGAGGAACAGCAGCGGCCGCGCGCGGTACATGCCGAACACGCGATCGACGACGTCCCCGATACCGAGCGGGCGGAGGACGGGGGCCTGCTCCACGCCGCGATGGTATGCGGGGCGTGCTGTGAGCTAGTCGGCCTCCGCCGCGCTGAGCCGGGGCGGTGCTGTCGCGGCCTCGCCGAGGCCGAGCCGGTCGTACAGGCGGGCGAGGGGCCGGGGTGCCCACCAGTTGAGGTCGCCGAGGAGGCGCATCGTCGCGGGCACCACGAGCGCGCGGACGAGCGTCGCGTCGATCGCGACGGCGAGCGCCATGCCGAGCCCGATCGCCTTGATGATCACGACGTCCGCGAGCGCGAACGCGCCGAAGACGCCGACCATGATCGCCGCGGCACCGGTGATGAGGCGGCCGCTCCGCTCCAGACCCTCGGCGACCGCGCGCGTGTTGTCGCCGGTGCGCCGGTACTCCTCCTGGATGCGCGAGAGGAGGAGCACCTCGTAGTCCATGGAGAGGCCGAAGACGGTGCAGAACATGATCACCGGGAGCGTCGGGTCGATCGGAGCGGGGGTGAACCCGCCGAGGTACTGCGCGAGGTTGCCCTGCTGGAAGATCCACACCATCGCGCCGAACGAGGTCGCGATAGAGAGCAGGTTCATCACGACGGCCTTCAGCGGCAGCACGACTGAGCCGAGCAGGAGGAACAGCACGACGTAGGTCGCGACCATGATCCAGCCGATCGCGAGCGGCGTGCGGTCGAGGATGAACGCGACGACGTCGATGTCGAAGGCGGTGAGGCCCGTGACGAGGACCTCGGCCCCGGGCGGGCGCGTCTCCGCGCGGATCGCGCGCACGAGCGCCTGCGCCTCGGGGCTCGACTTCTCCCGCGCGGTAAGGACGGACATGACGACGATGTGCTCGCCGGTCGTCTGGCGGAGCGAGGCTTGGAGCGGCTGCGGCAGCGCTTCGGCCGGTCCGCCGTACATGGCCTGGTACTCGGGCACACCAAGGGCGCGGCCGCCGGTGAGGGCCGGGTCCACGTTGAACAGGCTCTCGACACGGAGGACATCGGGCAGCGTTCCGAGGCGGCGCACGAAGGCAACGAGGTCGGCGATGCGCTCGGGCGCGAGGGGCCGGCCCTCCGCATAGCGGACGACGACGCTCATCTGGTTCTTGTCCTGCCCCGGGAACTCGCGCACGAGCGTGTCGTAGCCGCGCCGCGACTCGGCGTGCGGGGGCAGCATCGTGACGTCGCCGTTGGCCATCCGGATCCCGAAGAACGGGGATGCGGTGAACGCGATGAGCAGCAGCACCGGGACGAGGACCGCGATCGGGCGGCGCATCACCGCGGTCGCGATCGCGTGCCAGAGCCCGCGCTCGGACCGCCCGCGCGGCAGCGGGATCCGCCACCGGTCGACGCGCGGACCGAGGACCGCGAGGAGAGCGGGCAGGAAGGTGGTGCCGTACAGCACGGCCAGCGCGACGACGATCGCGCCGGCGAGGCCCATCGAGGCGAGGAAGGTCCCCTGGTAGAACAGCAGTCCCGAGAGACCGATGGCGACGGTGATCCCCGAGAACGTGATCGCGCGGCCGGCGGTCGCCATCGAGCGCTGGAGCGCGAGGTCGACGCTCGCGCCGCGGCGAAGCTCCTCGCGGAACCGGTTCACGACGAAGAGCGAGTAATCGATCGCGACGCCGAGCCCGATGAGCGTGACGATGTTCAGCGCGTACTGCGACACGTCGGTGACACGCGTGAGGAGGAACGTCCCGGCCAGCCCGCCGACGACCGCGAGCAACCCGACGCCGAGCGGGAGCAGCGCCGCGACGACGGTCCCGAACACGAGCAGGAGGAGCGCGAGCGCGAGCGGCAGGGACACGATCTCCGCGCGCTGGAGATCGGCCTCGAGGAAGCGGTTGAAGTCCTCGGTGATGGCGATGTTGCCGGTCGCCGTGACCGCGAGCGTGTCGCTGTGGATGGCTTCGCGCAGCTCCTCGTAGTACTTCGTCGCGGCGCTGATCTCGTCCCTCACGCTCACGACCGCGAACGCCTTGCGGCCGTCGCTCGAGATGAATGCGGCGAGCGGCGGCGTCGTGTCGTACGGCGTGCGCACGCTCTCGACGCGCGGGTCGCGGCGCACGCCCTCGAGCGAGGACTCGAGCGCGGTCCGGAACGCGGGGTCCGTCGCGCGAAGCGTGTCGCTCGCGAACACCACGCTGAACGACGAGCCGCTCGCGCGTGGCAGCTCTGCGCGCAGCATGGCGAGCGCCCTGCCGGACTCGCTCGTCTGGATGATCCCGCCGCTCGTGAGATCTCCGCCCTGCGCGAGCACGATGCCCGAGAGGACGAGCAGCACGGTCGACGCAGCGAGCACGGCCCAGCGGCGGACGTAGACGAAGTGGCCCCAGGCCGCGAACATGTCCCCTCCCCGGGCTATCGCGCTCGCGTGTCGGGGTGGCCGGTCCCGCCCCGGCGACCTCTTGCTCCCAAAGCAAGCGCGCTACTAACTGCGCCACACCCCGTGTGGCCCAATTCTCTCACCCGGGCTGTCGCTCTCTCTCGGGCCGTCGCGCAGTAGATGCGTGGATCCGCGCCGCTACGGCGTGATCTGGAAGGTGACCACCCGTGAGATGCCGCCCGCGGTGATCCGCAGCGCGTGCGGACCGGTCTGCATGTTCCCGTCGGCGCGCAGCGTCGTGCGCGCGACGCCGTCCTGGCCGACGACGCCGGAGGGCACCGGGTTGCTCTGGAATCCGGTCGCGTCCGAGTAGCTCTGCACGAAGACCGCGCCGGCCGGGAATCCGCCGACCGCGAAGCTGAAGATCGTCCCGCGCGGCCCGGCAGCGGGCGACACCTGCGAGATCGGCGGGGGCGGCGGCGTGGGCGTGCGCGCGACCGTCGGGCGCGGCGTCACGACCGCGCCAGGCGCGTTGGTCGGCGCGGCCGTCGCTGCGCCGGGCGGCGCGGCGGTGGGCTCGGGGGTCGTCGCGGACGCCGCGACGGTCGGCGACGCGGCGGCGACGGGGGCCGTCGCGGTCGGCGCGGCCGAGGTGCCGGGATCCGCCGCGGGCGCCGACGGCCTGAGCAGCGCCATCGCTCCAACGCCACCGAGGAGGAGCAGCACGAGCGCTGCGCCGGCCATCACCAGCGGCGCCCGGCTCCGCTTCCGCTTCAGGCGCGTGACCACGGGTGCGGCGGGCATCACGAAGGCGGCACGCTGGCGGGCCTTGCGGACGTGACCAGCGATGTCGCCCGGCTGCGGCCGCGCGGCCGGCTCCTTCGCGAGCATCTTCGCGAGGAGCTCGTTCCAGCCGACCGCGTCGTCACCGGGCACGGTCGGGATCGGCTCGCTGCGGTGCGCGGCGCGCAGCACCTCGGCCGACCCGAAGTACGGCGGCGCGCCGGTCATCAGTGCGAACAGCACGCACCCGAGCGAGTACACGTCGGCCTTGATGTCGCCACCGCCGTCGAAGGCCTCGGGTGCGGTGTAGCGCGGGTCGTTCGGCGCGGTCTTGTCACCGCGTGCCGACACGTACGACGCGCGCAGCGCATCGAGGCCGAGGAGCGCGATGCGCCGGTTCTGGTGGAACAGCGTGCGCGGGTTGACCGCGCGATGCGTCAGCCCGACCTTGCCGAGCACCTCGAGCGCGACGGCCGTCTCGATCGCGACGGAGTCGACGAGCCCGGGGTCCCGGCCGCGGCGTACGGCAGACGCGAGCGGCTCCCCGTGCTGGTCGTACACGATCCAGCCCGGCCTCGAGGTGACGTTCCACTCGACGGGCCGCCCCGGCACGCCCGCGTCGGACAGCGCGCGCGCGCCCTTCTCGAGCGCGTCCGCGAGCGCCGCGAGCTCCTCTTCCCCGCGCGACAGCAGCTGCACGAACACCGGGGCGCCGGTCGCGCGCGCGGTCGCGGCGAAGATCCGCGACGACGGAAGCTCAGCGACCTCCGGCCCGAGGTCGTACCGCTCCTCGGGATCGCTCACGGCGCGGCCCGGCCGCTCATCCAGATCTTGCATCCCACTCCTGATCCACCCAACGCGCGTGTCTCTGCGCGGAACATACGTCTAGTCACGGCGCACGTCTGTGATGTTGGGTCGGACCGGTACTTCCGGTCGTCGCAATCGGGACTCAGGTACCGGTGGGATGGTTCCAAGCCGAGCGAGTGTGACACTCGTGCGGGTGCGTCGATTCCACGCGTTCCTGTTCGTCAGAGGTTGAAAAGGGCAGCGAAGCTGCGAAGAAGAGGGGAATGCCATGGCCAAGTTCATCCTGCTGTTCGCGGGCGACGATGACGTGGAGGCGCGGCTGCCGAAGGCCGAGTCGGACGAGGTCTACAAGAGGATCGGCGAGTGGTTCGCCACCCACGGCCAGGCCGGAAAGATCGTGGGCGGCGAGGAGCTGCAGCCACGGAACACCGCGAAGACCGTGCGCTTCGACCGTGGCGGGAAGCCGACCGTGACGGACGGCCCCTACATGGAGGCGAAGGAGCTCGTCGGCGGCTACGCGATCGTGGAGGCCGCGGACCTGAACGAGGCGATCGAGCTCGCGAAGGGCTGGCCCGGCCGCTCGTCGGTGGAAGTCCGTCCCCTCGTGGACCACAGCGGCGGCGCGACCGCGTGAGCCACGGCGGTGCCGCCCGCTGAGCGACACTGCAGTGCCTGGAGCGGACGGGATCGCATGAGGCCCTCGCGCGCGTCGCGCGCGAGGATGTCGGCCGGCTCGTCGCGGCGCTCACGCGCCTCGTCGGCGACTTCGACGTCGCCGAGGAGCTCGTCCAGGAGGCCATCGTCGCGGCCCTCGAGCGCTGGCCCGCCGACGGCGTCCCGGACTCGCCGGCCGCTTGGCTGCTCACGACGGCGCGGCGTAAGGGCATCGACCGCCTGCGGCGCGAGACGCGCTACCGCGAGAAGGTCGCCCTCCTCGAGGCCGTCAGCGTGAGCCCTCCTCCCGAGCTACCCGACGAGCGGCTCGAGCTCCTCTTCGCGTGCTGCCACCCGGCGATCCCCCGCGACGCCCAGCTCGCGCTCACGCTGCGCTCCGTCGCGGGCCTCACGACCGCCCAGATCGCCCGCGCGTTCCTCACGTCCGAGGCGACCATCGCGCAGCGCATCGTCCGCGCGAAGCGGAAGATCGTCGACGAGGCGATCCCGCTGCGCGTCCCGGATGCCGCGGAGCTACCGGAACGGCTGGCGCAGGTGCTCGCCGTGCTCTACCTCCTCTTCAACGAGGGGTACCTCGCGAGCGACGGCGCGCACCCCGAGCGGCGGGAGCTGTGCCGCGAGGCGGAGTGGCTCACGCTGCTCCTGGCGCGCCTCGCACCCGGTGAGCCGGAGGTCCTCGGACTCCTCGCGCTCATGCGCATCCAGCTCGCGCGCGCGGACGCCCGCTTCGACGCTGGCGGCCGCCTGGTGCTCCTGCGCGACCAGGACCGCGCGCGCTGGGACCGCGCAGGTATCGCCGAAGGTCGCGCGATGCTCGAGCGCGCGACGCGGATGGCGCGCCCCGGCCCCTACCAGCTGCAGGCCGCCATCGCCGCCGCGCACGGGTCGGCGGCGCGCTGGGAGGACACCGACTGGGCGGACATCGTCGGGCTCTACGACCTGCTGCTCCGCGTGGCGCCCTCGCCGGTCGTGCGGCTGAATCGGGCGATCGCGCTCCGCTACGTCGCCGGAGCGGAGCCGGCGCTGGACGAGATCGATGCGCTCGGCGAGGAGCTCGCGCGGTACCCGTACTTCCACGCGGCGCGCGCCGAGCTCCTCCGCGACCTCGGGCGCGACGCGGACGCGCGCGCCGCCGACGGGCGCGCGCTCGAGCTCACCTCGAATCCCGCGGAGCGCGAGCTCCTGCTAGCGCGGCTCGCCGCCCAACCGGGCGCGTAGCTTCGCGACCGCGAGCCCGCGGTGCGAGATGCGGTCCTTCTCCTCGTCCGGGAGCTCGGCCATGGTCCGGCCGTCGCCGTGCACGACGAACACCGGGTCGTACCCGAACCCGTTGGCACCCGACGGCGCGTGCGCGATCTCGCCGCGGACCTCGCCGTCGAAGGTCTCGGTGGGACTGCCGGGCAGCGCGAGCGCAACGACGCACACGAATCGCGCGCCCCGCTCCTCGACGCCGTCGAGGAGCCCGAGCAGCATCGCGTTGCGCCGCTCGGCCGGGACGTCGTCGCCGAAGTAGCGGCGGCTGCGCACGCCGGGCGCGCCGCCCAGGGCGTCGACCTCGAGACCGGAGTCATCGGCGACGGTCGCGATCCCTGTCGCGGCGAGGTAGGCCTCGGCCTTGTGGACCGCGTTCTCGCGATAGGTCGGCGCGTCCTCGGCGGGATCGGCGGGGCGCTCTGCGAGCTCGTCCAGGGAGACGAGATCGAGGTCGAGGCCGGCAAGGATCCGCCGCAGCTCCAGGACCTTGCCCGCGTTCGCGGTGCCGAGGAGCAGCCGGAGCGTCACCGGCGGGTCACCCGATGGCGCGGAGGGCGTGCCGCTGGTGCTCGAACAGCTCGTCGATGCCGGCCATCGCGAGCTCGAGGATCCGGTCGAAGTCCGCGCGGGAGAACGGCCGCGCCTCGGCGGTGCCCTGCACCTCGACGAGCTGGCCTTCGGAGGTCGCGACGACGTTGACGTCGGCATCGGCGATCGAGTCCTCGGCGTAGTCGAGGTCGATGAGGAGCTCGCCCTTCACGAACCCCGCGGAGATCGCCGCGACCTGACGGCGCAGCGGCGTCGGCGAGATCTTGCGGAGCGCGTGCGCGAGCGCGACGTAGCCGCCGGTGATCGCGGCCGTGCGAGTGCCGCCGTCCGCCTGGATGACCTCGCAGTCGATCTGCACGCTCCGCGGCCCGAGCTTCTTCAGGTCGACCGAGGTGCGGAGCGCGCGTCCGACGAGCCGCTGGATCTCGAAGGTCCGGCCGCCCGGCCTTCCGGCGATGCTCTCGCGCTGGCTGCGCTCGGGTGTCGAGCGCGGCAGCATCGCGTACTCGGCCGTCACCCAGCCCTGGTCGCGGTCCTGCATCCAGCGCGGCAGCTTCTCCTCCAGCGTCGCGAGGCAGAGCACGACCGTGTCGCCGAACGAGATCCGCGCCGAGCCCTCCGCGAACTTCGAGACCCCGACCTCGATGGTCACGGGTCGCAGGGCGCTCGCGCTCCGGCCGCCGCTGCGGGCCGGCGGCGCGCTCATGCGGTCGCCTCCCACATCGCGCGCAGCTCCTCGGCCGAGTACGACGCGAGGTCACGTGCCTCGCTCGTGGCGCGCTCCTCGACCGAGCGGACGCGATCGCGGAAGCGCGTGGTCGCGCGCCGCAGCGCGTCCTCGGCCTCGAGACCCTGCTCGCGGGCGAGCGCGACGAGGTCGAAGAGCAGATCCCCGAGCGCGTCCGCGTCGTCGACGTCGAGCGGCAGATCGATACGGTCCGGCACGATCCCGATGCGCGCGGCGCGCTCGAGCATCCGCTCGGCGGAGTACAGCGCGGGCAGGGTCGCCGGCACGCCGTCGAGGATCGACGCGCCCGGCGTGCCCTTGTCGGCGCGCTCCTCGCGCTTGATCCGCTCCCACTGCTCGAGGAGGTCGCCGCTGAGCTCGCGGCCGGCGAAGACGTGCGGGTGGCGGCGCACGAGCTTCTCGCCCGCGGTCCGCGCGACGCCCGCGAGATCGAAGTCGCCCGCCTCGCGCGAGAGCTGGGCGTGGATCACGACGTGGAAGAGGAGATCGCCGAGCTCCTCGCGCAGCGCCGCCGGGTCGCCGCCGTCGATCGCGTCCATGACCTCGTAGGCCTCTTCGAGGAGCAACGGGCGCAGGCTCGCGTGCGTCTGCTCGCGGTCCCACGGGCACCCTTCGGGCGAGCGCAGGCGCTCGGCGACGAGAGCGAGGAGCTCGAGCGAACCGGCGGCGTCGGCCGGCCACCCGGCGGCGATCCGCTCGAGGAGCGCGTCGCTAATCGAACTCGAAGCCGGGCACGAGCCGCCGCGCGCCGTGCTCGCGCTTCTCCCGCTCGAGCCAGTTCGTGAACGCCGTCTCCTTCAGCTTCGTCTTCTGCTCCTCCGTCACCTCGCGGGCGGCCTCCTTCGCGATGACGCGGTAGAAGGTCGTCTGGCGCGTCGTGGAGAACTGCCGGCTGTTCGTGCCTGGCTCGAGCTTGAAGAGCTCCTCCTCCGCGCGCACGTCGGTGAGCATCCCGCGCACGAACCAGCCGATGTCGCCGCCCTTCTCCGCGCTCGCGTCGGACGAGTACTTCTTCGCCACCTCGGAGAAGAGCTCGTTCTTCTCGAGCGCGGTGCTGACCTCCGAGATCTTGCGCAGGCCCTCGGTGAACGCCGTCATGTCGGCGCCGCTCGGCGGCGGCGTCTCGATCGTGATGACCGCGAGGTAGATCTGCTCGGCCGGGGACTTCGCGGCGGCCTCCTCCGCGCGCCGCGCGAACTCCTCGCGCAGGAGCTCGCGGCGCACGTGCTCCTTGATGTCCTCGATCGTGTAGCCCGCGTCCTGGATGCGCTTGATGATCTCGCTCGTCTCCGGCCCCTTGCGCTCCTGGACCTGGATGACGTGGTAGCCGAACGAGGACTTCACCGGCTCGGAGATCTCTCCGATCGCGAGCTTCGCGGCCGCGTCCTCGAACTCCTTCACGAACTGGCCCTTGCCGACGAAGCCGAGCTCCCCGCCGCTCTCGGCGGAGCCGGGATCCTTCGACCTCTCCTTGGCGACCTTGTTCCAGAGCTCCTGGTCCATCGGGGCCTTCCGGAGCTCGGCGACGACCTCCTGTGCCGTCGCGAGCGCCGCCTTGTCCGCGGCGTCCTTGTCCGTCGCCTCCTTGTCCGGCTCGATGAGGACGTGCCTGGCGCGGTACTGCGAGTAGTCGGAGACGAATCGCGCCTCGACCGCGTCGGCGGGGATGACCACGCCTTCCGCACGGGCGGCGCGCTCGAGGGCCTCGAACTCGATGAGCCGGTCGAGCGTGATGCCTTCGTACTCGGCCTTCTGCTGGGCGATCCGCGAGTCGTTCTCGAACTCCTTCGGCACGCCGAAGTCGATGTAGAACTTCTGGAGCTGGAAACCGTACTCGCGCTGGTAGTCGCGCATCGGGATGAGCTCGCCCGCGTACGCGATCGCGGGCTTGAGGTTCGCCGAGTAGTAGCGGTCCGCCGCGGCCCAGGCAGCGAGCCCGAGGACGAAGAACAGCACGGCGCTGAAGACGGTCACGACGACGGCCTGCTGGCGGCGCTCGCGCTGCCAGCGGGCGAGCCGCTGCCGCTGCGTGAGCCTGGGCATCGGGATGCGGCGTGCCACTCTCTGCGGAACTCCCCTCAGCGAGAACGAGCCCGCGAATGCGGGCCCACGCGCATGATTCTAGCGATGCGCGCCATCGCCCTCCTCCTTCTGCCGCTGCTGTTGGCGTGTACGCCGGGCGCGGAGACGTTGCCTCAGTCGGCGGCTCCCTCGCTCGGCCGGCAGTCGGATCCCTCATCGGCCACGGGATCGCCTGTCGTACCTCCCGCCTCGCAAGGAAGTCCGCCTCCTTCGACCTCGCCGCGCCCGGCGGCCAGCTCCTCACCGGGCTCGCAGACGCAGGCGCGCTTCGAGCTGTTCGACGCGCACATCCACTACTCGCAGGATGCGTGGGCTCTGTACTCGCCGGAGCATGCGATCGAGATCCTGCGGGATGCGGGCATCCGGAGAGCGCTCGTGTCGAGCACTCCCGACACCGGCACGCAGCGCCTGTACGCGATCGCTCCGGATCTCGTCGTGCCGATGCTCCGGCCCTACCGCACGCGTGACGACATCGGGTCCTGGACGCGCGACGGGACGGTGCTCGCGTACGTCGAGAGCACCTACCGCCGTGGCGTCCACCGCGGCATCGGCGAGTTCCACATCGTGTCCGGCGACGCGCAGACGCCGGTCCTGCGCGCGATCGTCGCGCTCGCCGTGCGCGAGGACCTCTGGCTGCACGCGCACGCCGACGAGCGCGCGGTCGCCGAGCTCGCCGCGAGCGACCGGCGCGCGAAGGTGCTGTGGGCGCACTCCGGCCTCGGGACCCCGGTCGAGTCGGTGCGCGCGGTGCTCGCGGCGAACCCGAACGTGGTCGCCGAGGTCGCGCTCCGTGGCGACATCCTCAGCGGTGAGGTCATCGATCCCGCCTGGCGCGCGCTGTTCCTCTCCTACCCCGATCGCTTCATGGTCGGGACGGACACCTGGGTACCCTCGCGCTGGGAGGACGTCGTCGCGGGACACGAGCGCACGCGCACGTGGCTGCGACAGCTGCCCTCCGACGTCGCGGAGCGCATCGCGACCGGCAACGCCGAACGGCTCTTCGGCGAGCCGCGGTAGAGGGCGAATGAGGAGGCCAGCGTGACCGCCGGTGGGCTGTCGGCGAAACGTCTGACGCGCGTGAGAGCGGTGCTCGAGCGTGCCGTCGACACCGGATTCGTGCCGGGTGCGCTGGCGGTGATCGCCCGCCGCGGCGCGGTCCACGTCGAGTCCGTGGGGAACCTCGCCTTCGAGGGCGCGGGCTCGCGCACGCCGATGGCGACCGACACGATCTGCCGCCTCGGCTCGATGACGAAGCCGATCGTCGCGGCCTGCGCGATGACGCTCGTCGAGGACGGCACGCTCCGCCTCGACGACCCGGTCGACGCCCATCTCCCGGAGCTGGCGGAGATGACCGTGCTCGCCGATCCCAACGGGCCGCTGGAGGACACCGTCCCGGCGAGGCGCGCGATCACGCTGCGGGACCTGCTCACCTACACCCTCGGCACCGGCATGACCGTGGGGGCCGCGTCGGCGACGGCCCCGATCTCCGCCGCGATGGACGCGCCCTGGCCGCGGCAGTCGCCGGACCACTGGATCCGCCAGCTCGGCTCGCTTCCGCTCGTGTACCAGCCGGGTGAGCGCTGGATGTACGACACCGCCGCCAACGTCACGGGCGTGCTCATCGCGCGCGCCACCGGCACGTCCTTCGGGGAGGCCCTGCGGGAGCGGGTCTGCGAGCCGCTCGGCATGAAGGACACCGGCTTCAGCGTGGCAGGCGACAGCATCGCGCGGCTGGCGACCGCCTACGCGAGCGACGACGCCACGGGCGGGGTCGTCGTCGACGACGGCCCAGACGGGCGCTGGAGCCGGCCGCCGGCGTTCGAATCGGGTGGCGGCGGCCTGGTCTCGACCGCCGCCGATTGGCTGGCCTTCGCTTCCGCCCTGCGCGCCGGCGGCACCCACCGCGGCGAGCGGGTGCTGTCGCGGCCCGCCGTGACGCTCATGACGAGCGACCATCTGACGCCGGCGCAGAAGGCGGTGTCCGGGTTCTGGCCGGGGTACTTCGACGACATCGGCTGGGGTCTCGGCATGGCGGTCCGAACGCGCCGCACGCAGCTCGGACCGTCGGTCGGGAGCTACGGGTGGCCCGGCTTCTACGGCACCGCCTGGTACAACGACCCTGCCGAGGACATGACGACGATCTGCATCATGCAGCGGGCGCACGCCGGGGACCAGCGGCTGCCGATGTGGCTCGACTTCTGGACCGCGGTGTACCAGGCGATCGACGACTGACGGGGGACGGCTAGGACACCGCGCGGTAGAGCGCGAGCGTGTCCTGCGCGGCGCGGTCCCACGAGAACTCCGCGGCTCGCGGGCGCGCGCGCGCCCGCAGCGCGGCCTGGAGCGGGCCATCGCCGAGGTAGCGCACGAGCGCGTCGCCGAGCGCGTCGGCATCGCCCTCGTCCACCAGCACGCCGGCGTCCGCGACAACCTCTTCGACCGCGCCCGCCCGGTACGCGACGACGGGCGTGCCGGCGGCGAGCGATTCGAGCGGCGTGAGCCCGAAGCCTTCGAGCAGCGACGCGTGGAGGAGGCACTCGGCGCCCGCATAGAGGGTGGCGAGCGTCGCCTCGTCGACGTGACCCGTCACGACGACCCGCTCGCGGGCCGTGCCGGCGCGCGCGAGCGCCTCGTGCAGGAACGTCGCGAGCTTGCCGAGCTGGCCGACGATGACGAGGCGCAGCTCCGGATCCCGCTCGCCGGCACGCGTGAAGGCGCGGAGCAGCGCGTCCATGTTCTTCCGCGGGTCGAACTGGCCGACATAGAGCACGTAGCGTCCCGCCCCGAAGCGCTCGAGCGCCATCCGCTTCGCGTCCTCGCGCGGCGGCGGTGCGAAGTCGCTGTCGACCGCCTCCGGGATCACGTGCACGCGCTCCTCCGGCACGCCCAGCCGCGCCACGACGTCGTCCTTCGTCGCGCGGGACGGCGCGATGATCGCGTCGGCTCGCGCCGCGAGCGCGTACTGCCAGCGGTGACCCGCGCTCGCCCACGGCGTGCGCAGGTAGTGCTCCGGCCAGCGCAGCGGGGCGAGATCGTGCACGGTCACGACGGCCGCGAACGAGCGGACGGCCGGGAGCGAGAGCTGCACGGAGTGGTAGACGCGCGGCCGCGCGAAGGGCAGCTCGAGCGGGAGCAGCAGCGGGTCGAGCGCGAGCATCGAGAGCTCCGGGCGCCGGAAGCGCAGCGTGGCGAGGTCGCGGTGCGCCGGCAGCGGCTGCGGGTCAGCCCGCGGGAAGTTGCGCAGCCGCAGGAGCGTCCACTCGATGTCCTTCGGATCGGAGCGCGCGAACGCGGCGAGGAGGTTGCGCGAGTAGCGGCCGATGCCTCTGACGCGCGCGACCGTCTGCAGGTGACGCGCGTCGAAGACGACCCGCACGGGCCTAAAGTAGTCGCGCCCAGTGATCTCCATCGTCGTGCCCACCTACAACGAGGCGGCATCGCTGCCGATCCTCGCCCAGCGGCTCGGCGCCGCGCTCGGTGGCCGTGACTGGGAGCTCGTCGTGGTCGATGACGGCTCCCCCGACGGGACGGCGGACATCGCCGAGCGGCTCGCGCCCGGTCTGCCGGTCCGCGTGCTCCGGCGGCCGCGCAAGAGCGGCCTCGCGTCCGCGGTCATGGCGGGCTTCCGCGAGGCCCGCGGCGACCTGCTCGTCGTGATGGATGCGGACCTGTCGCACCCGCCGGAGGTCGTGCCGGCGCTCGCCGACGCGGTCGTGGGCGGTGCCGACCTCGCGGTCGGCAGCCGCTACGTGCGCGGCGGCGGTACGGTGGACTGGCCGCTGCGACGCCGCGTCGTCTCGCGCGTGGCCTGCCTGATGGGGAACCTCCTCGTGCCGGTCCGCGACGCGACGAGCGGCTTCTTCGCGCTCCGCCGCGAGGCCATCGACGGGGTCCACCTGAACGCCATCGGCTTCAAGATCGGCTTCGAGGTCATTGCCCGCGGCCGCTTTGCGAAGATCGTGGAGGTCCCGTACGTCTTCCGCGACCGAGAGCACGGGGCATCCAAGTTCGGGCGGCGCGAGATCGGCCAGTACCTCGTGCAGCTCGGACAGGTCGCCCGGGACCGCCTGTTGGGGAGGCTCCACGCGTGAGCGGAGGGACACGACAGATCCGGGCTGGCGACCTCGAGCTCCGCCCCGCGACCGTCGACGACGCGCGGTTCGTCGCCGACCTCTACACGGCGGTCCGGCCGGACGACGCCGAGGATCCGGACACCCTCGCCCACAACTGGCGGAACCCCGACACGAAGATCGCCATCGAGCGCTTCGTCGGCGAGGCCGGCGGCGAGCCGGTGGCCTTCGCCCAGCAGCGCCACTCGAGGTGGGAGCACACCCCGGAGCGGTTCGGCAGCGTCGGCGCCGACCTGCTGCCGGCGCACCGCACGGCCGCGCGGCTCGACGCTCTTCTCGCCGCGATGGAGGAGCGCTCCCGCGCCGATGGCGCCGAGCGGTTCACGTCGTGGGTGTGGGAGGACGACGCGCTGAAGCTCGGCGTGCTCGAGAAGCGCGGCTACAGGGAGGAGCGCCGCGAGCGCTTCTGGGAGCTCGATCTCGTCGCGAACCGGGCGCAGCTTGCGCGCACGGCCGCGGCGACCCGCGAGCGCATGCGCGAGCAGGGCATCGAGATCCTCACGATCGATCGCGACCCGGACCCGGACAAGTGGACGAAGCTCTGGCGCGTCAGCAACGAGGCCGAGCAGGACGTGCCCACGACGGTCCCGCATGTCGAGAGCGCCTTCGACGACTTCATGAAGTGGATGCGCTCGCCGGGACTGCGGGAGGACCGCATCTGGATCGCCCGGCAGGGTGACGCGATCCTCGGCGTGTCGATGCTCTCCTACCCGCGCCTGCGCGGGAGCGTCCAGACGGACTGGACCGGCATGGCACGCAGCGCGCGCGGCAAGGGCATCGCGCGCGCGCTGAAGTACGAGACGGTCATGCAGGCGATCGAGCTTGGCGTGGACAAGGTGCGCACCGACAACGACAGCACGAACGCGCCGATCCTCCACCTGAACGAGCAGATGGGCTACCG
>DASUCM010000084.1:0-5605 GCA_036276035.1 Candidatus Limnocylindria bacterium
CTGCTCGGCCAGGGACTGGCCAACATCGCTTCCATCCTCTGCGGCGGCATGCCGGCGACCGGCGCGATCGCGCGCACGGCCGTGAACGTGCGCTCCGGCGCGCGTACCCGGGTGGCGGCCATCACGCACGCCCTCGTGCTCCTCGCGATCGTGCTGTTCGCCGCGGCGCTCGTCGCACGTGTGCCGATCGCGGCGCTCGCGGGCGTCCTCATGGTCACCGCGATCCGGATGGTCGAGCGCCACAACGTCCGCGCCGTCATGCTCGCGACCCGGTCGGACGCCCTCGTGCTCGTCGCGACGGCAGCGGCCACCATCGCCTTCGACCTCATCCTCGCCGTCGAGATCGGTCTCGCCGTCGCCGCGTTCCTGGCGCTGCGCGCCGTCGCGCAGACGTCGAGCGTCACGGCGGATCCGGCTCCGACCGGCGAGGACGGAAAGGATCTCCTCGGCGAGGGCATCGTCTCGTACCGGCTCGACGGCGCGCTGTTCTTCGGGGCGGCGCAGCGCTTCCTCACGGAGCTCACGGCGGTCAGCGACGTGCGCGTGGTGATCCTCCGGCTTCCCGAGCTGCAGGTGCTCGACGCGACCGGCGCGAGCGCGCTGCGCGAGATCATCACGGAGCTCGAGGAGCGCGGGGTCACGGTCCTCTTGAAAGGCCCTCGCCCCGAACATGTGCGGACGCTGCGCGCGGTCGGCGTCATCGACCGCCTGGCGCACGAGAAGCACGTGCTCCCCGACCTCGAGAGCGCGCTCGCGCACGCGCGCGTTCACGCGTCACGCTCGGCGGCGCACCCCTAGCCCGGCACGATCCCGAGGGCGCGCGCGATCGCTCGCAGCGACGCGCGCGTCTTCGCGTCCGGGTCGGCGCGGACCGCCGACTCGAGCGCACGGATCGCGCGCGGCGTGTCGAGGTCCGTCTCGAGGTGCGCCAGGACCGCGCGGCTCGCCCGGTCGGAGCCGAGCGCACCGCGGCCGCGTCCGAGCGCGGCCGCGAGCCGCTCCGAGCGCTGCACGCTGCGCGCGAGGCGTGCCTCGTCGTGATCGTGCGCGCGCCGGTAGTGGACATCGAGGAGGTAGAGGCGCAGCGCCGCCGGGGAGACGCGCTGCAGCGCGTCGCGTACGAAGACCATGTTGCCGTCGGACTTCGACATCTTCTTGCCGCCGAGCTTCATCATCCCGGCGTGCATCCAGATCCCGACGAAGGGACGCTTCCCGGTCGCGGTCTCCGTCTGCGCGATCTCGTTCTCGTGGTGCGGGTAGATGAGGTCGGCGCCGCCGCCGTGGACGTCGATGCGCTCGCCGAGGTGGTGGAGCGACATCGCGGAGCACTCGATGTGCCAGCCCGGACGCCCGCGGCCCCAGGGGCTCGGCCAGGTCGGGCCGCTGTCCACGAAGCGCCAGAGCGCGAAGTCGCGCGGGTCGCGGCGCCCGGGGTCCTCCATCGCCGCGTCGTCCTGCCCGGCCAGGATGCGCACCATCTTCGCCGCCGGGAGACGTGAGAGGTCCCCGTACGCACGCGCCTTCGCGACCGAGAAGTACATGCCGCGCGGCAGCCGGTACGCGGCGCCGCGTGACTCGAGGCGCCGGATGAGGTCATGTATCTGCGCGATCTCGCGCGTCGCGTGCGGCATGACGTCCGGGCGGCGCCAGCCGAGCGCGCGCATGTCCTTGGTGAACGCGCGGACCTCGGAGCCGCCGAGCTCGCGCCAGCCGACGCCGTCGCGCGACGCGCGCTGCAGGATCGACTCGTCGATGTCCGTCACGTTCTGGGCATAGCGGACGGCGCGGCCCTGCAGCTCGAGGAGCCGGACGAGGACGTCGAAGGCGAGGAACGTGCGCGCGTGGCCGAGGTGCGTCGTGTCGTACGGCGTGACGCCGCAGACGTAGAGCGTGAGCTCGTCGCGCAGGGGCCGGAGGGGAACGATCGTGCGACGCCGCGTGTCGTAGAGCCGGAGCACTCCGGCTGAACATACACAATGCGCGCGTGCCGTTCCTTCCAGACGTCGCCCAGACCCTCGCGACGCTCGAGGCCATCGCCACCCAGCCGACGGTGCCGTACCACGAGGGCCACGCTCTGCGCGCGATCCGCGAGCGCCTGGCCTCGATCGGCGTCGAGGCGCGCGAGGACCGCTACGGCCAGCTCCACGCGCGCCTCTCGCGGGGCGAGGCACAGCGCGCGCTCGTCCTCGTCGCCCACACCGACCACCCGGGCTTCGTCGTCGCCGAGGCGCGCGGCCGCGAGGGACGCGTCCGCGTGAGCGGCGGCCTGCGCGAGCGCTGCTTCGGTCGTCCCACCGCCGTCGTCGTCCACGACGACGAAGGCTCTGCGCCGCTGAAGGCCGTCATCGACGACTACGTCGTCGACGTCGACGTCGCGAACAACTCCCCGGGGCACGCGCGCATCCGCGCGGACGGGCCGCTGCGCGCCGGGCAATGGGCGGTCCTCGACCTCCCCGGCCTCGACGTCCGCGGTGAGGAGCTCCGGATGCGGGCGGCGGACGACCTCGCGGGCTGCGCCCTCATCGTCGAGGCGCTTCGGCTGCTCCGCGCCGAAGAGCGCCCCTTCGACGTGCACGCGGCGTTCACGCGCGCGGAGGAGACCGGGCTCTTCGGCGCGCGCCTCATCGCGGAGCACGCGCTCATCCCCAAGGACGCCTACGTCGTGTCGATCGAGGCGAGCAACGCACGCTTCGCGCCGGCTGGCTCAGGCATCGTCGTGCGGGTCGGGGACCTCCACAACACGTTCAGCAACGACGCGGAGCGCTACCTCCGCGTCGCGCAGGAGCGTCTCGCCCTTGCCGGCATCCCGACGCAGCGACGCCTGCTTCCCGGAGGCACCTGTGAGGCGTCGGCGTTCGTGCGTCTCGGCTGGACGGCGACGGGCATCGCGCTGCCGAACGTGAACTACCACAACGATCCGGAGGACGGGACCTTCGCGCCCGAGATCGTGCGCCTGGGCGACGTCGTCAGCGGCATCGCGCTCCTCGCGGAGGCGGCCGTCGCCGCAGGAGCGGACGAGAGCGAGTCCTGGTGGCCGTCGGCGAAGCGCGTTCCCGACGAGATCCGCGCGCTGCTCGAGCGGGGCTAGGCGCTCGGCAGCCCGCTACCGATTTCGGGCGGCGGTCTGGCCCAGCAGCCGACTTTCGGCGGGGGCTTGACTAGGGGGACCGTGGCGGGTGTAGACCTAGTGGTGCACGCTCCACAAGGCGCCAACGGAGCGGGTACCAAGCGAGAAGCCCCATGGGAGGTCTTGCATGGTTCGGATCCATCTCCGCGCAGGAGTCCTTCAGGTCGATCGATGACGCCCTCGGCGGAAGAGGGCACGGACCACGCGACGCGGTCCGGCGGATGAGACGGACGGCACCATGTGTGACCGCCGCATTGGACCGATGAAAGGCCTGTAGCCGGCCGCGAATGTCAGATGCGATACGGAACGAGGCCCCCGCTGCGGCGGGGGCCTCGTGTTCACTACGGACGGATGAACGGCGCGATCACGACGGAGTACTGAGCCGGTGATGACCGCCGCCCCCCAGGACGCCGAGGAGCCACGAGGCGAGCTCGCGTGGTTCCGCCACCAGCTCGGGCGCGCGCTCTGGCGGCCCCGCAGCTTCGCCCGTGCCCTGGCCCGCGAGCACTTCGGGATCGCGAGCGTGCTCGTCGTCCTCATCGGCGGGTTCGCGCTGTCCCTGTCGGTCGACTCGCTCGTCCTCAGCTCGAAGGGCTTCGAGCCGCCCGCGTTCCTCACGCGCCTGTTGCTCGACGCGGCCGGTCTCGCAGTCCGCCTCGCGGTGACGGCCGCGGTCGTGAGCGCGGTGGTGTTCGGCGGCCTGTGGATCGTCGGCAGGCGCCGGACGCCGGTGTCGATGGAGCAGCTCTTCACGGCGATCGCGTTCTCGCTCATCCCGCTCGTGCTGCTCCCGCCGCTCGCGTTCGTGCTCGGCCTCGCACCGGAGACGCTGCCGGTCATCGGCGTGCTGCTCTCCCTCGTGTTCGTGCGCATCCTCGCGGGGATCGCGCTGAACCTCCGCGCGCTCCTCCCCCTCCCGCTCGCGGCGCTCGCGGTCGTGCTCACCCTCGGCAGCGGGTGGCTCGCGCTCCAGGACCAGGTCGCGCGCGTTCGCGCGGTGACCTACGCGTACGCGCCCGGTCTCGCGCCGGAGCTGCCCGCGGTGGCGCCGGACGCGCCGCGGTACGAGGGCGACTCCTGGTCGATCGTCATGCCCGCTCGCTGGACGAACGCCACCCGCGGCGTGCGCGGGGAGGCCGCGCGATTCGAGACCGACAACGACACGCTCGTCATCTCGCGGGTGCGTGGCGACGCGCTGCTCACGGCCGAGGAGTACGCCGACCGCGTCGCGATCGAGCAGCGGCGGGGCCTCTCGGAGGCGCGGACGACCCGCGCGGTGTGGCGCAACGCCGGACGGATCCTCATCGACGAGCGCACGCACGCGGTGTACGAGGGCAAGCCGATGATCCTGCGGCAGTTCACCTCGGTGAACGGCACGCAGGTGATGGCGCTCGTCTTCCGCTTCATCGAGCCGCGCGACGAGACGGCGCTCATGGCCGAGGCTGCCTCGATCGCCGCCGGCTGGCGGATCGGACTGGAGCGATAGCCGCTCCGCCCCCGGCGGGCCGTTAGGCGGGCGTCTCCACCGCGACCTCGCGGACCCACTCGCCGTCGAGGCGGAACGCGCGTAGCTCCGGGGCGCCGGTGCGCCACGACGCGAGGACGTACGCGGGCTCCGGCCAGCGCGCGGCATCGGCGCGATCCGTCGGCGACGGGACCGGCTGGCTTCGCGGGTGGCTGTGGTAGATCGCGACGAGCTCGCGCGACTCGTCCTTCATCGGCGAGACGGCGCTGCGCAGGTCGTCGGGGTGCACCTGGTAGCGGGAGGTCGGCTCCGGGTGCGCGTTGCGGCAGCGCACGACACGGTGGCCGACGTCGTCGAGGCCGACGATCACACCGCACGCTTCGCGCGGGGCCTCCTCGAGGGCGTGCGCGAGGATCTCCTCCTGCAGGCGGCGGTCGAGGACGACCCGGTCAGGACGCCGGCCGCTAGGCGCGGACGACCTCGAGGGCGCGACGCGCCAGGCGGAGCGCTTCCTCGCCGTCGCCGCCGCCCTCGGCGGCGCGGGACCAGCGCTCGTAGATCATCGGCAGGCGGTGCGGAAGGCGCTCCTCGGCGAGCGCGACGGCCTCGTTGAACGAGCGGCGCGCGGACGCCGCGTTCGAGCTCATCCGCAGCTCGCCGATGAGGACGAGCGCGCGGAGCTGCGCGTCGGGCTGGTCGGCTCTCTTGGCGAACCGCAGCGCGTTCTGCGCGAGCTCGAGCGCGTCGTCGGGAGCCGACTTCGCCATGACCTCGGCCTCCGAGACGCGGATGGACGCAAGGGTCCCGTCGCGGCCGATCTCCGTGGCGATCTGGGCGCCGCGCGCGAGGCACTCGCGCGCGCGCTCGCGGTTCCCGTACTCCGCATACAGGAGCGCGACATTGTCGAGGGTGCAGGCCACCTGGTCGCTGAGGCCGAGCTCCTCGTACATCTGGAGGCTGCGCTGGTTGTACCGGATCGCGAGCTCGACGTCGCCGTCGGCATGGTGCGCAGC
>DASUCM010000085.1:0-3881 GCA_036276035.1 Candidatus Limnocylindria bacterium
GCGGTCGGCCAGGCGCTCCTCGCGAAGCGGATGGGGAAGCACCGCGTCGTCGCCGAGACGGGCGCCGGCCAGCATGGCGTCGCGAGCGCCGCGGCGTGCGCGCTCCTCGGCCTCGACTGCGTCGTGTACATGGGCAGCGAGGACATGCGCCGGCAGGCGCCGAACGTCTTCCGCATGAAGCTCCTCGGCGCGGAGGTGCGCAGCGTGGATGCGGGGACGCGCACCCTCAAGGACGCCGTGAACGAGGCGATCCGCGACTGGGTGACGAACGTTCGGACGACGTACTACCTGCTCGGCTCCGCGATCGGCCCGCACCCGTATCCGACGATGGTCCGCGACCTCCAGTCCGTCATCGGGGCCGAGGCACGGGAGCAGTCGGTCGCCCTCCTCGGCCGGCTGCCGCACGCGGTCGTCGCCTGCGTCGGCGGCGGATCGAACGCGATCGGCATCTTCAGCGCGTTCCTCGAGGACGACGTCGTCCTCCGCGGCGTGGAGGCAGGTGGCCGCGGCATCGCGAGCGGCGAGCACGCCGCCTCGATCGTCGCGGGATCCGTCGGCGTGCTGCACGGCACGCGCACGCTGGTGCTGCAGGACGACGACGGCCAGATCCAGGGCACGCACTCGATCTCCGCGGGACTCGACTACCCCGGTGTCGGTCCCGAGCACGCGGCGCTCGCCCGGTCCGGGCGGGCGTCGTACGTCTCCCGCACCGACGCCGAGGCGCTGGAGGCCTTCGGCCTCCTCTCGCGGCTCGAGGGGATCATCCCGGCGCTCGAGCCCGCGCACGCGATCGCGGAGCTGCGCCCGCTCGCGGCGGAGCTCGGCCCTCGGGGGACGGTGGTCGTGTGCCTCTCCGGCCGCGGGGACAAGGACCTCGAGAGCGTCATGGAGGCGCTCGAGTGACCGCGGTGCTCGCGAGCGGCGTCGAGCGCGTTGCCCGCGCGTTCGCGCGCGCGAAGGCGGAGCGCCGGCTCGCGGTGATCGTCTACCTCACCGTCGGCTTCCCCGAGCGGCACTCGACCGCCTCGCTGCTGCGCGCGGCGCTCGACGGCGGCGCCGATGCGCTCGAGCTCGGCGTGCCGTTCAGCGACCCGCTCGCCGATGGCGCGACGGTGCAGCGCGCGGGGGAGCAGGCGCTGAGCAACGGCATCGGCCTGCGCGACTGCCTCGCGGAGGCGCGATCGATCGTCGACGAGCGCGACGCGACGGCGTTCCTCATGGGCTACACGAACCCGTTCCTTCGCTACGGCGCGTCGCGCCTCGCCGCGGACGCCGCTGCCGCGGGGGTCGCGGGTGTCATCGTGCCGGACCTGCCCGCCGAGGAGTGCGCGATCCTGGACGATGCGCTCGTCCCCGCGGGCATCGCGCGGATCGACCTCTACGCGCCGACGACGCCGAACGACCGGCTCGAGCGGCTGCTCCCTCGCTCACGCGGATTCGTCTATTGCGTCTCGCTCACCGGCGTGACCGGCGCGCGCAAAGCGCTGCCGGAGGACGTGAACGCGTTCGCTGCGCGCGTCCGCGAGCGCACGACGCTGCCGGTCGCGCTCGGGTTCGGGATCGCGCGGCCCGAGCAGGTGGCCGCGCTGCGCGGCCAGGTCGACGGCGTGGTCATCGGCAGCGCGGCGATCGACGTCGTCGCGAACGCGGAGCCGTCGCGCCGCCCCGACGCGCTCCGGGCCTTCGTCGGGTCGATGGTCGCGGCGGGGCGATCCTGATGACGACCGACGTGCGCGCGCCCGTCACGCTCATCCCGCGTACGCGCGTGCTCCTGGCGGACCTCGAGACGCCCGTCGGCGCGTTCGCGAAGCTGCGCCAGCTCGGCGGCGCGTTCCTCTTCGAGAGCGTCGAGGTCGGCGAGCGGATCGGGCGGTACTCGTTCATCGGCGTCGCGCCGTTCGCCACCTTCACGTATCGCGACGGAGCGGCCCACCTCGAAGGACGTGACGAGCGATCGGTCGTGCGGGGCGAGGATCCGCTCGAGCTGCTGCGGGAGTTCGCCGGACGCTACCGGCGCGACGCCGCGCCCGGGCTGCCGCCGTTCTCGGGCGGGGCGGTCGGCTACATCGGGTACGACGCGGTCCGTCGGCTCGAGCCATCGCTCCGCGCGCACGCGCGCGATCCGCACGGCCTCCCGGAGCTGCGCTTCGCGCTGTACGACACCGTCGTCGCGTTCGACCACCTCCGGCGCACGCTGACGGTCATCGCGCATGACGTCGAGGGGGCGCCGCCGAGCGCGGAGAGCGCGATCGCGGCGGTCGTGAAGGCGCTCGGTGGTCCCCTGCACCTTCCACCGGCGAGGCGCGAGACCCGCCAGGTGACCGCGAACCTCACGCCCGAGCAGTTCGTCGAGCGGGCTGAGCGCGCGCGCTCGCTCATCCGCGCGGGCGACTGCATCCAGATCGTGCTCTCGCAGCGCTTCGACGTCAGTCCCGCACCGGGCGCGCTCGGCCTGTACCGGACGCTCCGGCACGTGAACCCCTCGCCGTACCTCTTCTTCCTGCAGGCCGGTGAGGCGACGCTCGTCGGCGCGTCGCCGGAGCCGTTCGTCCAGGTGCGCGACGGGCAGATGGTCATGCACCCGATCGCCGGCACCCGGCCGCGCGGCGCGGACGAGGAGTCGGACGCGGCGGAGGAGGCGGCGCTCCGCGCGTCCGAGAAGGAGCGCGCCGAGCACGTCATGCTCGTCGATCTCTCGCGCAACGACATCGGGCGCGTCGCGGTGCCGGGGAGCGTGCACGTGCGGGAGCTCATGCGGGTCGACCGCTTCTCGCACGTCATGCATCTCACGTCGGTCGTCGAAGGGACGCTCCGTCCCGGGCTCGACGCGCTCGACGCCGTCCGCGCCGCCTTCCCCGCGGGGACCGTGAGCGGCGCGCCGAAGCTGCGCGCGATGGAGCGCATCGCCGAGCTCGAGGACGACGCGCGCGGGCCGTACGCCGGCGCCGTGGGCTACCTGGCGTTCGACGGCGCGCTCGACACCTGCCTGGCCATCCGCACCGCGGTCATCTCCGGCGGCGTCTGCCGCATCCAGGCCGGCGCCGGCATCGTCGCGGACTCCGATCCGGTCGCCGAGGAGGCCGAGACGCGTGCCAAGTCGCGCGCGCTCCTGCGGGCGGTCGAGCTCGTCGGCGATCCCGAGGCCGGCCGGTGAAGCGCATCCTCCTCGTCGACAACTTCGATTCGTTCACGCACAACATCGCCCAGGCGCTCGGCGCGCTCGGCGCGGACGTGCAGGTGCTCCGCGCGGACGACCCCGGTCTCGCCGCCGCGATCGCCGCGCGTCCCGACGCGCTCGTCGTCTCCCCTGGCCCCGGCCGCCCGGAGGACGCGGGAGCATCTCTCGAGATCGTGCGATCCGCGCCGGAGCGCGGGATCCCGACGCTCGGCGTATGCCTCGGCCTGCAGTGCGCGGTCGTCGCCTTCGGCGGGAAGGTCGTGCTCGCCCCGGAGGCGCGCCACGGGAAGACCTCGCGGATCACCCACGACGGAAGCGGCCTCTTCGCGGGTGTCCCGGATCCGACCGTCGCCACGCGCTACCACTCGCTCATGGCCGAGGGCTCGTCGCTGCCTGACGATCTCGTCGTCACCGCGCGCAGCGAGGACGGCGTCGTGATGGGCCTTCGCCACCGCCGGCTGCCGCTCGAGGCGGTGCAGTTCCACCCGGAGTCCGTGCTCTCCGCCGACGGCGCGGCGATGCTCGCGAACTTCCTCCGCTCCCTGTAGGGCGCTCGACCAAACAAGGGGGACAGCGCCAGGCGCATCATCGAGCAATGACCGAGATCGCCGCGGAGCGGTACCAGCAGCTTCGCGCATGAAGGCCGGTCGGTACGTCCTGTATGCGAGCACGGTCGCGGCCGTGCTCGTCCTCGCGCTCGTCG
>DASUCM010000086.1:0-4455 GCA_036276035.1 Candidatus Limnocylindria bacterium
CAGTCGGAGCAGTGGGCCGCAGCGGTCGAGGCGTGGCGCATCTACCTCGAGGTCGGTGAGTTCCATCCGGCGGCGCAGATGGTGCGGCCGCTCTATGCGGAGGCGCTAAGGAAGCGCTGAGGACGGCTGTAAACTACCTGGCGACCGGAGGGTACCGACCCCTCGCCGAGAGATCCACATTCTCTAGTGCTGCCTTTACACCACGGCCGCCGCGGAACGAGCATCGCGCGACGCTCGCGACCGCATTCTAACAACTGAGACTGCGTGGCGGAACATGCGTCGACGCTCGCGGTCGCGCGCGATCAGGCTCGCTCGCCTGTCGCTGCGCCTACGTGTTCTTGTCGGGCCTCGGCGTGTTCCCCCCGCCGCGCTCCTTGAGCTCCTGCTCCCTCTTCCGCAGCTCCTCGGCCTCCCGCCTCGCCTTTTCCTCGAGGTCCTTCGCCGCCTTCTTCGCGGCCTCGGCTTTCGCTGCCTCTTCGGCCTTCCGCTTCGCTTCCTGCTCCGCCTTCAGCCGCGTGGCCTCGGCCGCCTTCTTCTCGTCCTCCGCCCTCTGCGCGGCCTCTTCGGCCGCGCGGCGCTGCGCCGCGCTCGCGGCCTGCGCGGCCTGCGTGATCGCGCGCTGCCTCGCGGCCTCGGCTGCCTGCGCGGCTGCCTCCGCGCGCGCGCGCTCCTGGTTCGCGCGGCGCTCGCCGGACTGGGCGTTCTCCTGCGCGTCGTGCGCCGCGCTGCCGGCCTGCTCGGCGGCCTTCTGCAGCTGCTCGGCGGCGGAAGCCTCGAAGCCGGTCTTCCTCTCCTCGTCCTGCCGGCGCGCCTCCTCACGCTGCTGGGCACCGGGGTTCGGCGCCTCCGGGAACGGCAGCGGCCGGACGAAGCCAGGCGCGAACGGACCGTCCGCGCGCACTCCGCCGGCGCGGCGCTCCTCGGCGATGTTCGACAGGATGCGCGCCTCGCCGAGCCCCGGACGGGACACGGCGGACCGCGGCAGCGTGGGCTGCGCGGCGACCTTGCCCCGGCGGAGATCCTTCTTCTCCTCGTCGCCGACCGCGCGCAGCTCAGGTGCGGCATCGCCGGCGCTCTTCTTCACCTCGACCCCGGCCACCGACTCGGCCGCCCTCACCGTGTCCTGCACGAGCACCGGCGGCTTGCCCTTCTCGTGCACGGTCGTGATCACGGGTACGTCGATCGAGCTCGAGAGGTCGGCCGCACGCTGCACGACGGTCGAGAGCTTGCCGTCGGGCAGGCCCGGGAGCGTGATCTGGAGCGTGCCTGCGAGCCGCGTCAGCTGCGCGCCGGGCGTCTGGAGGACGAGCCTGCCGTCCTTCAAGCCGTTCGCGCGGCCGAGCGGGTCGACCACGAGCGAGTTCGCGTTCCCGACCACGACCGTGATCTTGCGCTCGGGCTCCGGAGCGAGGGTCGGCGCCTCGGGCTTGCGCTCCGACGACCGCGCGCTCGTCTGGAACCCCGCCGCGACGACGACGGGCTCGGGCTGCGGATCCGCGGGCGTCGCACGCGCTGCGGCCGCGACGAGACCTTCCGTGGTGGACAGGCGCGTGGTGACCTCGCCGCTCGCGGCGCGCTCGACCCCGACCTCGAACGCGGTGCCGCGCACCGACGCGGTCGCGGCCGGGGTGCGCACCTCGTACCTGGACCCGCCGCCGATGAGCTTCGTGACGACGTGCCAGGTCCGGCCGAGGTTCTGCGTCATGACGACGACCGTGCTCCCGTCCGGTGAGCCATGGGCCTCGTCGATCGCGAGCTCGCTCGACGGCTCGATCGCGACGGTCGAGCCCTCGAAGTACGTCAGCACGGCGCGCGAGCCCGCCGCGGTGCGGATCACGTCGCCGGGGCCGAGGACCGCGCCGTCGTGGGCGAGCTCGAACGGACCGCCGTCGTGGCTGACCCGGACCTCGCCGTCGATGATCGTGAGGGTCGTCGAGGCCGCGAGCGCCGCACCCCCGCCGGGGGCGATGACGCCGCTGATGCCGATCACGACGGCCAGCACGAACGACATCGCGATGCCGCCCACGGCGATCCGCTTCCTCGAGCCTGTCACGCGATCCATCACTCCCACGCCGCCTCCGCGCGTTGCGCGGCCAGCCCGCCTTGCGCGACCAGTATCCGCGTGAGGGTCACGGCCCCCGGGACCAGGACGGTAGCAACCTGGAGTGGGGCCGCTCGCGGGTCGTCTAAGTCGCCACGGGTACGCAGATCGTCACCTAGTCGGCGTCGTTGCCGCTGCTCGCGTCATCACTCGCGCTCTGTTGTCTCCGCTGCAGCTCGAGAAGCTGCTTCTGGAGGCGCTCGCGGAGCTCCCGGGCGGCCTGCTCGGCCTGGCGGGCCTTTTCGAGCTGCCGCGCCTGCTCCCTGGCCTCGGCCTCGGCTTCGCGCGCGGCACGCTCCGCCGCCCGCTTCTGCTGCTCGGCGCGCTCCTGCTCGACGGCCCTCGCCCGGGCCTCCTCGGCCGCCGCGCGACGCGCGGCTTCGCTCGCGGCCTTCGTGGCGCGCTCCTCGGCCTCGCGACGCTCGCGCTCCGCCTTGAGGCGCGCGGCCTCGGCCTCGCGCGCTGAGCGCTCCGCCCGCGCCTTCTCCTCCGCGGCCTTCCTGGCTTCATCACCGGCCTTCGACCGAGCGACGGTCGCGACCTGCTCGGCGACCTGCGCCGCTTTCTGCAGCTGCTCGGTCGCCTTGATGTCCGACGCGTCCTTCTTCGTCTCGGTCGCGGCCTTCTTGTCGTCCTCGTTGCGCTGCTCTTCCTTCTTCGCGTCCTCGCGCTGCTGGCTCGCGGCGTTCGGCGCGCCGTGGAAGTTGATCTGCGGGACGAACCCCGGCCCCGCCGCGGTCCGGTCCTCGCCCTTCGCCGGTGCATCCGCCTGCTTCTGTGCCTCGGGCTCCGTTGCCGTGGCCGGTCTCTCCTCGGCGATCGCCCTGCGCTCCTCGACGATCCTCTGGATGACCTTCGGGTCCGCGCCGAGGCCCGGTCGGAAGACGGGCGCCTGCGTCTCGTCGGCCTTCTCCGGCTCGACCACCGTCTTCGGCGCCGGCAGGTCCTTCTTCTCGTCCTCGGTGACGCGTCGCACGTCCGGCGTCGCCTCGGGATCGGGCCCGCTCTTCTTCACGTGGACGCCGGCGGTGGCCGGCTGAGCGTCCGGCCGGACCGTCTCGGTGACGACCGCAGGCGCCTTGCCGCGCTCCTCGACCGTCGTCACGACCTGCACGGGCGGGGCGGCCGGGATCGCGCTGCTGCTGTTCGCGTTCGTCGACGGCGCGTCGGTCGACCGGCTCACGACGGTCGAGAGCTTCCCGTCCGGCACGTCCGGCAGCGTGATGGTCAGCCTGCCGTCCGTCCTCACGACCTGCGCGCCGGGCGTCTGCAGGACGAGCTTCCCGTCCTTCACCCCGTTCGAGCGGCCGAGCGGGTCGACGACGACGGAATTCTCGTTCGAGACGGTCACCGTGACCTTCCGCGCCGGCTCCGGCGCGAGCGTCGGTGTCTCAGGCTTGCGCTCCGAGGACCGCGCGATCGTCTGGAATCCGGCTGGCACGACGACCGGCTCGGGCTCGGGCTCGGCGGCGGTGGCCGGGACCGCCGCCGCGACGGCGCCCTCCGTGGTGACGATCGCGGTCCTGGTCTGGCCGTCGGCCTGCCGGATGACTCCGACCTCGAACGCTGTACCACGGACGGAAGCGGTGGCGGCGGGTGTGCGCACCTCGTACTTCGAGCCGCCGGCGATGAGCTTCGTGACGACGTGCCACGTGCGGCCAAGGTTCTGTGTCATGACGACGACGGTGCTGCCATCGGGAGCGGCGTGGGCCTGGTCGATCGCGAGCTCGCTCGAAGGCTCGATCGAGACGGTGGACCCCTCGAAGTACGTGAGGACGGCGCGCGCGTCTGCGGCGGTCCGGATGATGTCGCCGGGCGCGAGGACCGCGCCGTCAGTCGCGGCGGCGAACGGCGCACCCTGGCGGCTGACCTGCACGTCGCCGCCGATGATCGTGAGGGTCGTGGACGCGCCGAGCGCCGCGCCGCCGCCGGGCGCGATGACCCCAGTGATCCCGACGACCATCGCGAGCACGAAGGACATCAGGACGGCTGCGACCGAGATGCGCATGCGCGGACCCGTCACGCGGTGCTTCCCCCCCACGACGAGGCGATCCGACGTGTTGATCCCGTCGTCCGCCTGCTTCAACGGAGTATCCGGTCGAGCGTTGGCTCGGGGACCGGACGAGCGGTAGCAACCCGGTCGCAGGGACCGCGCGCTGTGCTGCCGCGCATGCACCTCGTGTCGTCGCGCACACGGAGGCGCGGGGGGTGCTAGTACGCGGCTAGTCCTTGTGGCCTGCCCCGTACCGGTCGTTGGATGTCGCGTGAGCCCCGCGTGATGCGCTAGTCGCGCGGTGGGGAGTACTCGCTCACCGCGACAAGGAACGGGCGATCGCGCCCTGGCTGGATCGTGA
>DASUCM010000087.1:0-8866 GCA_036276035.1 Candidatus Limnocylindria bacterium
GGCGAGGACGATCTGTCGAGCACGCCGCGGATCGCGCGGACCGCAGCGCCGCGGTAGCCGCGCCTACCGCGGGACGGGCGTCCCCTTGGCGGCCGCCGGCGCCGTCGTCGCGGATGCGGTCGCCGGCGACGGCAGGTCCACAGGCGCGAAGGACGGCTGGTCCCAACCCATGAGCGTGTGCGGCGGGAGGTTCACCGCCTCGACGCCGCGGAGCTCCGGGATCGCCCTGCGTAGCGCGCGCTCGATGCCGCTCGCGAGCTGCAGCGTGGCGATCATCCGGCTCGTCCCCGGGCGCGTGAGCGTCAGGACGATCCTGGCGATGCTGTCCTCGAGCCCGACGAGCTGCACCTCGGCGCCGGAGCGCTCGAGGTAGGGGCGCATCTTCGCGAGCTCGGCCTTCACGCGGGTCTCGAGGTCGGCCATTCGCGGCGAGTCTAGTGGCGCGGCGGCGGGCGCCGCAGGCGTCGCCGCGGGCGGCGCTACGCTCGCGGCGTGAGGGACGCCGTCATCGCGCTCATCGCGTGCGTCGCGCTCGTCGCGATCACGTTCTTCGAGCAGATCCCGGTCTGGGGCTGGCTCGGCGGTGCGATCTCCGTCGGCGTCTGGTGGCTGCTCGGACGCGAGATGAGCGGTGCGCTCGCTGCGGCGTTCATGGGCGCGGTCAGCGGCTTCCTCGGCGCGCTCACGAGCTGGGCGGCGCAGACGGGGAACCTCTTCGGGTTCACGACGCCGCCGGGCGACCGCTTCGGCGCGCTCTTCGGCTTCATCGGCTCGAGCCTCGGGATCCTGTACTGGCCGGTGGTCGGCGCGGCCGTCGCCGGCGCCGCCGCCCTCTTCGCTTCACGACGCACCGGATCCCGCGACGCGGATCCGCCGCGCGCGCGGGAGGTCGAGCCGTAGCGCGACCCCGCGGTCGCCGAGAGCCCTACGCGACGCGCCGGCGCTTGTGCGAGACGTAGTCCACGAGGATGTACTCGCCGAGGTGCTCTGGCTCGACGTAGAACGCGCGCCCCGAGTTCACCTTCGACATCTGGTTCACGAAGTCGATGAGGTAGTGGCCGCGCGCGAGCATGAACGTGTTGATCGTGATCTGCTCGCGCGTGCAGCGGACGACCTCGCGCAGCGTCTCCTGGAAGGTCCGCGCCGTCGGCGGGTACGAGAAGCTCGGCTCCGATGCGCCTGGCTCGAAGTGCGCCGTCGGCTCGCCGTCGGTGATGAGGATGATCTGCTTGTTCTTGCCGCGTGAGCGGGCCAGCAGCGAGCGCGCCGTCGAGAAGGCGTGCTGCATGTTCGTGCCGAAGACGTACTCGTTCCAGGTGAGGCGCGGCAGCGCGGCGGGCTCGAGCACCTGCGCCGCGGCGGAGAAGCCGACGATGTAGAGGTCGTCCTTCGGGAAGCTCGAGCGGATGAGCGCGTCGAGGGCGAGAGTCACCTTCTTCGCCGCGAGGAAGCAGCCCCGGAAGAGCATCGAGCGCGAGACGTCGACGAGGATCGCCGTCGCGGACTGCGTCGTCATCTCGGTGCGGTACACGGAGAAGTCCTTCGGCTCGAGCCGCACCGGCGTCCCCGGCCCGCCGCGCATGACGGCGCTGCGCACCGTCGACGGGAGGTCGAGCAGGAACTGGTCGCCGAACTCGTAGGTCTTCACCTCGTCCGTCGGGTCGCCGCCCCGGCCTCGCGAGCGCGCGCGGTGGCTGCCGAAGGCGTCGCGCTTGAGCGTCGCGAAGATCTCCTCGAGCGAGCGCTGGCCGATCTTCCGGATCCCGCGCGGCGTGAGCTCGTACCGCTCGCCGTCCTTGCGGATGAGCCCGGCCTCCTCGAGGAGCTGCGTCATGCGCTGGAGCTCCTCGAGCGACTGGCGCGCGGCGGGGCCGGCGAGGCGCTGGACCTGATCGGGGTCGACGTCGGTGAGGTCCCCGTGATCGCGCGCCGACGCGACGATGTCCTCGAGGTCGGAGAGCTGGTTCATCTCGTCCATGAGGCCGAGCGCCTCGGCGAGCGAGAGCGGCTCGTCGCCCGACATCTCGTGGTCGTAGCCGTCCATCGGCATGAGCTGCCCGAGGGTGTCGGCGAGCGCGTCCATCGCCTCGCGCAGCCCCGGGTCGTCGAACGCCGCGCCGAGCAGCTCCTCGAGCTGCGAGCGCATCTCGCTGGACATGCTCTGCCACAGCGATCGCATCGCGGCCATGCCGCCGGCGAGCTGCTTCAGCAGGTCGTCCCAGTCCTTCGCGCTGCCGGCGAGCTCGGGGTACTGGCGCTGGAAGGCCTCGAAGTCCGGGTCGCCGCCCTCCATGCGCTCGCGGAGCGCGCGGTTGAGGTCGCGCATCATCTGCCGCGTGCGCTCGAGCTGCTCGGGCGTGAGGCCCTTGAGCGAGTCGCGCATGTTCTTGAAGTACGAGCCGAGCACCTGCTCCTGCAGCTGCTTCAGCAGCTCCTGGTACTTCTCCGCGGCCTTCTGCTCGACGAACTCGTAGTCCTTCAGCGCGCGGATCGCGCGGCCCACGTCATCGGGCAGCGCGTCGAGCTGCGCGAGACGGTCGTGCGCGAGCTTCTCCATCGCCGCCTTCAGCTCCGGGGTCGGCGCCTCGCTGTCGCGGCGCCGCTCGAGACCCTCGCGCTCGAGGCGCTTCACCTCCTCGAGCTTCTCCGCGAGCTCTTTGAAGATGCCCGACAGGCCGTGGCGCTCCTGGCGGCGGCGCTTCGCCTCGCGCAGCCGGTCGAGGAGGTCCTGCATCCCCTCCATGCGGCCCGGCAGGCCCCAGCGCGCGATGCGCGCCATGGCGTCCTCGAGGTCGCCGCCCGCGAGGAGCTCGTCGGACATCGCGCCGAGGAGCTCGTCGGCCTCGAGGGCGTCGAGCCGCTGCGTCCCGTCCCAGCGCGAATAGCGCATGTCGTCGAAGGGACCGGTCAGGCCGGGTGCTTCGCTCAATGCGCTAGGCCCGGAACGTCGACCGGGACTCGCCGCGCTCCTTGTTCAGCTTCCGGTTCAGGTGCAGCCCCTCGAGCACGAACTCGACGGCGGCGGCGACGGCGGCCGGGTTGCCGGTCGCCCCGACCTTCGCGACCGCGCCCTTCATGCCCGGGATCTGGAGCGCCTGCTTCACGTACTCCTGGCTGCCGAGGGCGGGGGAGACGTGCATCGTCGCGCCGCGCTGGAACGCGGCGAGGAGCGAGTCGAACTCCGCGAGCGAGAAGGTGCGGTTGAAGACGTTCAGGACGGCGCGCTGGACGAGCCGGTCCACGACGCGCTCCTCGGTGAGGTCGCCGACGGTCTCGAGCTCGATCTTCCCAGCGGTCGACGCGAGGACGGCGGGAAGGTCGCTGATGCGCGGCACGACGCTCGTCTCGCCGGTGCGGAGCGCGCGCTTCAGGGCGCTCGAGACGAGGTTCTCGTAGTTCGAGATCGTGACGCGCACCGAGACGCCCGAGCGCTGCGAGATATCGGACGACTTCCGCGCGAGCTGCGAGAGCTCGGCGAGGATCTCCTTCATGTACGCGGGCACGACCGTCGTCAGGCCCGCGTCCGTGTAGGACTGGCGCTCCTGCTCCATGATCCCGACCTCGGTCGCGATCTCGCGCGGGTAGTGGGTCCGGATCTGCGAGCCGAAGCGGTCCTTCAGCGGCGTGATGATGCGGCCGCGGTTCGTGTAGTCCTCGGGGTTCGCCGACGCGACGACGAAGAGGTCGAGCGGCAGGCGCACCTTGTAGCCGCGGATCTGCACGTCGCGCTCCTCCATGACGTTCAGGAGCCCGACCTGCACGCGCTCCGCGAGGTCCGGCAGCTCGTTCAAGGCGAAGATGCCGCGGTGCGTGCGCGGCAGCAGCCCGTAGTGGATCGTCAGCTCGTCGGAGAGGTAGCGCCCCTCGGCCACCTTGATCGGGTCGACCTCGCCGATGAGGTCGGCGATCGAGATGTCCGGCGTCGCCAGCTTCTCGCTGTACCGCTTGTCCGGGGTCAGCCACACGAGCTCGACGTCGTCGCCGTCGTTCGCGACGCGGTAGCGGCAGGCCGCGCAGATCGGCGCGAACGGGTCATCGTTGATCTCGCATCCGGCGATCGCGGGGACCTCCGCGTCGAGCAGGCTCGTGAGCAGGCGCGCGATGCGCGTCTTCGCCTGGCCGCGCTCCCCGAGGAACATGATGTCCTGGCCCGAGAGGATCGCGTTCTCGATCTGCGGCGTCACCGACGTCTCGTAGCCGACGATCCCGGTGAAGAGCGGCCGCTTCTCGGAGAGCGCCGAGATGAGGTTCGAGCGCAGCTCCTCCTTCACCGTCCGCGTGCGGTACGGCGTCTCGCGGAGCGCCCCGATGGTCGTGGGTCTCGTCACAGGACCGGATCTCCGCGCAGCCGCGAGGGGACGCGCTCGCCGCGGTATCCGGCGATCGCCTCGCGCACCTGGGGGATCGCGCGCAGGCCGCGCGCGGTGAGGTCCTCGAGGAACGTGGTCCGCGCCGCGAGGTCCGCGCGCAGGTCGTCGAGCGGGCGGCGCACGCGCGCGCAGAGGAGGTCGAACTGCGCGCTGTCATCGTGGCGGTGCTCATCCGTCGCGCGGTCCCACTCGACGAGGGGGACCAGGCCATCCGTCCGGTGCAGCGAGACGAGGCGCCGCGCAAGGCCGCCGCGGGACGTGGCATACACGCGCATCACGGCAAGGAGGTCGACGGCCGCGAGGTCGCCCTCCGCGACGCCGAGCTCGCCCGTGAGCTGCTCGACCGCCTCGTGGGCGCTGTCCGCGTGGAGCGTCGAGCCGAGCGCGTAGCCCTGGCGCAGCGTGCGGAAGACCCGCACCGCCTTCGGGCCCCAGAGGTACACGGGGAGGTGCGAGGAGAGCTCGTTCGCGAGGAGGATCGTCCCGGCGGGCTTCGTCTGCTCGAGGTAGTCGAACGTCTCGGACCAGCCGCGGATGAACACGCGGCGCGTGTCGTTCGGGAGGAAATCGAGGAACGCCGTGAGCGTCGTCGTCTTGCCCGAGTGCGGCTGCTCGGCGGCGATGAGCAGTGAACCGTGCGACTCGAGGACCATCCACGCGAGCGCCGCGGTCCGCGCGTCGAAGTTGCCGGCCTCGAGCAGCTCGGTCACCGACATCGGGACGGGCGGCTCCCAGTTCCAGCCCCACCACCCGACGGGCACGTCGTAGTCGCGGGGCGAAAGTGGCCGCTCCTGCACGAGATGATGACGCTGCATGGCCGTCTTCCGAGCCTAGCACGCGAGATGGCCCGCGCCGGGGCTCCGTGACGAGCGCGACGGTCTTCGGAGCGCGCGGCGACCGCTTGCGATCCGACCGCACGGTGCCGTGCCGACCGGTACTCTCCGCGCCGTGAGCCGCGAGGACGCAGCAGCGACCCCGACGCCGCCCACCGACACGCGTGACATCGACGATCCCGCGCGCCTCGCCGACGAAGCGCGCGAGCAGCGCGAGAAGATGGCCGCCGAGCTGCGCGGCGCATCGCTCCCGATCGAGGTCGAGCCCGCGACGATCTACCGGCCATGACGGCGACGCGCCGCGCCGCGAAGACGGAGCGCAGCGAGAGCACGCCGGACCCCGCGACCCGCTTCGCGAGCGTCGTCGAGCTCGCGGCGCTCCTCCGGAAGCGCAAGGCATCCGCCGTCGAGCTCGCGGAGAGCGTGCTCGCCGATCTCGAGCGCGAGGGCCCGCGCTACAACGCGCTCGCGTCGCTCATGCGCGAGCGCGCGCTACGCGAGGCGCGCGCCGCCGACCGCGCGCTCGCGCGCGGGGCAGCGCGCACGCCGCTCGTCGGCATCCCGTACGGCGCGAAAGACCTTCTCGCTGCGGTCGGCGCGCCGACGACGTGGGGCGCGCCGCAGTACGCCGAGCAGACCTTCGACGAGGACGCCGCCGTCGTGGACAGGCTGCGGCGCGCGGGCGCGGTGCTCGCGGCGAAGCTCGCGATGGTCGAGCTCGCCGGCGGCGGCGGCTACCGCTACCCCAAGGCGTCGCTGCAGGGTCCCGGCCTCAACCCGTGGGACACCGGGCGGTGGTCGGGCGGGTCGTCGAGCGGGTCCGGTGCCGCCGTCGGCGCGGGTCTCGTGCCGTTCGCCATCGGCTCCGAGACGAGCGGCTCGATCGGGACGCCCGCCGCGTATTGCGGCGTCACGGGCCTGCGCCCGACCTACGGCCTCGTGTCGCGCCGCGGCGCGATGGCGCTCTCGTGGACGCTCGACAAGATCGGGCCGATGGCGCGCAGCGCCGAGGACTGCGCGATCGTCCTCGAGGCGATCGCGGGACCGGACAGCGGCGATGCGACGCTCTCGGGGAAGCGCTTCAAGCGGCTCGACCGCCGCGCGGCCACCGCGCGCGTGCGGGCCGTGCGTGTCGGGTACTCCGGCGAAGAGCTCGTCCTCGCGACGCCCGAGGCGAAGGCCGCGCTCGAGAAGGGGATCGCGGAGTTCCGGCGGATCCTCAAGCCGAAGGTGGTGAAGGCCGCCCTGCCCGAGGGACTTCCGTACGGGCCGATGGTGTTCACGGTCCATGCCGCCGAGGGCGCCGCGGCGTTCGCGGATCTCATCGAGAGCCCGCACTGGGAGGAGCTACGCGACACGCGCCAGATGATCGGGCTCCGCGACGCGCTGGATATCCGCGCGCGCGACTACCTGCGCGCGCTGCGCCTGCGCACCGTCCTGCAGGAGCGCCTGCGCGCGCTCTTCCAGGACGTCGACGTTCTGCTGTCGTTCGGCCGCAACACGACCGCGACGCCCGTCGGTCAGCGCCTCGACCAGCCGGCGAGCGGGTCGGGTGGCGCGCCCGCCAGCCAGCCCCGCCCGGTCGGCAACGTCGCGCTCATCCCGGCCGGCAATCTCGCAGGGCTGCCCGCGATCTTCTTCCCGTGCGGCTTCGGGAGCGACGGCCTCCCCGTCGGACTGCAGCTCGTCGGGCCGCCCTTCTCGGAGCCGCTGCTCGTCGCTCTGGCGGAGGCCTACCAGCGGGAGACCGACCATCACCTGCGACGGCCGCCGGCAGCCACGGCCACGCGCCGCGCGGCCACGACGCCGTAGGGCGGTCCCCGCGCGCTCAGTGCAGCGCGGGCGCGACCTTCTCGCCGAGCAGGCGCGTCATCGCGAGGTCGTGGCCGTAGGGGAACACGATGTTCGCGTCCTCCGCGCCCGCGGCGATGTGCTCGCGCAGGCGCGCAGCGACCTGCTCCGGCGAGCCGACCATCGCGCCGGGCCGCGCCTTCCGCCACTCCTCCGGTGTCTGCTTCGCCTTCGCCGCGACCTGGGTGACGATCTCGTTCGCGGCCCTCTCGTCCTCTCCGATGAGCGCGTACAGGAACACGCTCCGGCGCAGGCTCTTCGGATCGCGCTTCACCGCCGCGCACGCCTCGTCGATGTCGCGCATCCCCCGGCGCACCTGCTCCGGCGTCGGGAAGCCCCCTTCCGGCAGCCAGTTGAACGCGTGGGCCCACTTCGCGCCGATCCGCAGGATGCGGGGCTTGCGGCCGCCGATCCAGATCGGGAGCGGCTCCTGCACAGGCTTCGGCGCGCACAGCGCGTTCTCGATGCGGTAGTGCTTTCCCGTGAAGGTCGCCCGGTCCTCGGTCCACATGCGCGTGCAGATCTCGAGCGTCTCGACGAGCTGGTCGACACGAGTCCCCGCCGGCGGGAACTCGTAGCCGTAGGCCCGGTACTCCACTTCCTTCCACCCGGCGCCGATGCCGAACTCGAGCCGCCCGCCGGACATGCGGTCGACGCCCGCCGCGATCTTCGCGAGGAGCGCCGGGTTCCGGTACGACTGCGAGGTCACCATCGTGCCGAGGCGGATCCGCTTCGTCGCGACGGCGAGCGCCGCCAGGGCGGACCAGGCCTCGAGGCAGTCCGTCCGCGTGCTCTCCTTGTTCAGGAAGAGGTGGTCGGAGAGCCAGAGCGCGCGCAACCCGGTGCGCTCCGCCTCGCGCGCGACGGCGAGGATGTCGTCATACGAAAAGCCGAACTGCGGCTCGATCTGGACGCCGAGATCCACGGCGGCAGAGTACGTCGGGCGCGGCCTTGACCGCACCGCGATACTTCCTGCCGATGCTCCGCGCAGCGGGCGCTCTCCTCCTCACGGCGCTCCTCGTCGCGGCGTGCAGCGGCAGCCCGGACAACGCCAAGAGCAGCGCGACGCAGGATCCGAGCTCGTTCCTTGCGGCGCCGACGAACCAGCGTGCGATGGCCGGGCTCCTCGACAAGGATGGCAAGGCGGTCGGCTCGCTCACGCTCGCGGAGGACCGTCTCGGTGTGCGCGTCGAGCTCCGGGTGACGAATCTCCCCGAGGGCGATCACGGCGTGCACATCCATGCCTTCGCCCGCTGCGAGCCGCCGGACTTCGCGAGCGCCGGCGGTCACTACAACCCGCTTGGCAAGGTGCACGGCAAGCTCAGCACGGGCGGACCCCACGCGGGCGACCTCGGGAACATCGCGGTGAAGAAGGACGGCACCGGCTTCCTCGCCTTCACGACGCCGCATCTGAACCTCGCGCCCGGCGCCGCGACGAATCCCGCAGCCGGCGGGCTCGCCGTCGTCGTCCACGCCGGTCCGGACGATGAGAAGAGCGACCCCGCGGGGAACAGCGGCGCGCGCATCGCCTGCGGCCTGATCAAGCTCCTCCCGCCGCCGGTCTAGCGCCGCTCCTCTGATTCCTCCGCCGTGAGGCGGAACGCCATGTGGCGTCCCGCGATCGTGATGGTCGCGAGGATGAACGCGGCGAACGGTGCGATGGCCGCGAGGGTGAACAGCGTCGTCGCCCCGGTCACGACGCGGTCGACGATCACCGCGGCGACGTACCACGCGGCGAACGTCAGGACGCTCTCCACAAGGGGGAAGGTGATCGGGCGCCGTGGCGTGCGGCGCGGCGGCCGCTGCTCCGGC
>DASUCM010000088.1:0-3376 GCA_036276035.1 Candidatus Limnocylindria bacterium
GCGCAGCGCGGCTCTGGATCTCGCGCCGGTCCGGCCGATCGCGGTACCGGTCCGCTCGTACGAGGACCACGTCGCGCGCGCACTCTCGATGGAGGGCTTCGGCGAGGTCGCGACCGCGATGCTGTTCGTGAAGGAGCTCGCCGTGCGCGTCGAGGAGCCGGCGCTCGCGCCGGCGGTCGTGCGCTAGGACCGCCCGGCGCCGCGCGTGAGCGCGACCGACCGCGCGAGCCGGCGCAGACCGGGTGCGTCGCCACGCCGGTATGCCATCGCCACGAGGGTCGTGCGGTCCTCGGCACCGTAGTGCTCGAGCAGGCCCGCGACGTGCGCTCTCAGGGCGGCGTCGCTGATGCGCAGCAGCTGGGCGACGTCATGCATCGCCAATCCGACGGAGAGGAGATCGAGCACCCGCCGCCGCTCCTCGCTCAGCACGCTCCCCACGCCGCGATGCTCGGCGTGATGCGCCGCGTTCGCATCGCCGGAAACCGCCATTCCGATGCGCCATCCGATCAGGAGCGGGATGGTCAGTCCTGGCGATGTCACCGGATCCGGCCGCTCGTCATCGTTGCTCCCCTCGGTGCCCGGAGGCGCCGGAGGGGGAGCGAGATGGAGCGCACATCGAAGGCCGGCGAGCACCGCAGGCGTCTCTCGTGCAGCGCGAAGCCGGACGTCGCGAAGCGATCGGATCTTCTGCCCGCGCCGGCGCGGAGCGCGAAGCCGGCGGTGCCGTGCCCGGCGACCCGGCGGCGGTGACACGCGGCACCGCGCGGCCCGCGTATGCTCGTCGTGGTCATCGACCACGACTGGACGGTGTGGATGACGCGCGAACGGCTCGCGACCGACGATCTCGAAGCACTGCTGCGCTCCCTGCCGCCGGACATCTGCAATCGCGTGCGTGGGCTCGAGTCGCTCGAGGGTCTGCTCGAGATCGTCATGGATCTCGGACGGGTCCCCGAGGCCCGCTTCACGGGCCGCGAGGAGTCGCTCGCCGAGCGTGAGGTGACCGCCGAGGACCTCGCCTACGTCATCTCACGGATCGGGCAGTTCGGCGGCGACAACCGGGCCGGGATCGAGCGCACGCTCCATCGCATCAGCGCGATCCGCAACCGCGCGGGCAAGGTGGTCGGGCTCACCCTCCGCGTCGGCCGCGCCGTGTACGGGACGATGGAGATCATCCGCGACGTCGTCGAGGCCGGGAAGAGCATCCTCCTCCTCGGACGCCCGGGCGTCGGCAAGACGACGCTGCTGCGCGAGGTCGCACGCGTGCTCGCCGACGATCTCGGCAAGCGCGTCGTCGTCGTCGACACGTCGAACGAGATCGCCGGCGACGGCGACATCCCGCATCCCGGCATCGGTCGCGCGCGGCGAATGCAGGTCGCGACGCCGTCGCTGCAGCACGCGGTGATGATCGAGGCCGTCGAGAACCACATGCCCGAGGTCATCGTCATCGACGAGATCGGCACCGAGCAGGAGGCGGCGGCAGCGCGCACGATCGCGGAGCGCGGCGTGCAGCTCGTCGCGACGGCACACGGCAACTCGCTCGAGAACCTCATGCTGAACCCGACGCTCGCGGACCTCGTCGGTGGGATCCAGACCGTCACGCTCTCCGACGAGGAGGCGCGACGCCGCGGGACGCAGAAGTCCGTCCTCGAGCGCAAGGCTCCGCCGACCTTCCAGGTCCTCGTGGAGATCCAGGCGTATCAGCGGGTCGCCCTGTACAACGACGTCGCACAGACCGTCGACGCCGTGCTGCTCGGCATGCCCGTCTCGCCGGAGCTCCGCTCGCGCGACGACTCGGGCGAGGTCACGGTGAAGGCGACGCCTGCGACACGCCAGGCGGCGCAGGCGGTCGAGCGACGAAGCACGCCGCGCCTTCCCACCGGCGACGCGCGCGGCCGCGAGATGGTGAAGGTCTACCCGTTCGGTATCTCGTGGACGAAGGTGGAGGATGCCGCGCGTGGCCTTGGTCTCCCCGTCGCGGTCGTGCACGAGCCTGAGGAGTCGGATGTCGTCATCACGCTGAAGAACTACTACCGGCGGAAGACGCCGCGGCTGCGCAACGCGGAGTCCGCGGGCATTCCCATCTACGTCGCGCGCAGCAACTCGACGTCGCAGATCGCCAGCGCGCTCACGAGCGTGTTCGAGCTGCGCCGCGGTCCGGAGGAGGCCGCCCTCGACGAGGCGCGGGAGGCGATCGCCGCGGTCATCGGCGGGGAAGAGGAGGAGATCGAGCTGCAGCCGCAGAGCGCGTACGTCAGACGTCTGCAGCACGAGCTCATCGAGCGGGCGAACCTCTCGTCAAGCAGCACCGGTCACGAGCCCTACCGGCGGGTCCACATCACACGGTGACACGCGGCCTCTTCATCTCCTTCGAAGGAGGCGAGGCCTCGGGCAAGTCGGTCCAGGCGAAGCGTCTCGCCGAGAGCCTCGAGCGCGATGGACACGACGTCGTCCTCACGCGCGAGCCCGGCGGCACGCCGCTCGGCGAGCGGATCCGCGACATCGTCCTGCACACGAAGGATGTGCCGCTCGCCCCGGAGGCCGACGTGCTGCTCTTCAGCGCCGCGCGCGCGCAGCACGTGCGCGACGTCATCAGGCCCGCGCTCGCCGCCGGGAAGATCGTCATCTCGGACCGCTTCTTCGACTCGACGGTCGCCTACCAGGGCGCGGGCCACGGCGCGGACGCCGCGGGGGTCGCGGCCGTGACCTCGTTCGCCGTCGGTCGGACCCGCCCCCATCGCACGTACGTGCTCGACCTGCCGCTCGAGGCGGCGCTCCGCCGGCGGACCGGACACGAGCGACGGTGGGACCGCTTCGAGGTGAGCGAGCAGGAGTTCCACCGGCGGCTCCGCGACGGCTACCTGCGGCTCGCGGCCGCCGAGCCGGAACGCGTCGTCGTGATCGACGGCGACCGCGAGCCGGACGCGATCGCGCGCGACATCAGGCGTGACGTGGAGGTCATCCTGCGTGCGGTCCGCAGATGAGACCGGTGTGGGTCGCGCACGCGCGGCTGGCGTGCCCATGAGCCGGGCGTACTATCCCGCCGCATGAAACTCGTGTTCGCGATCGTTCACTCCGAGGACGCCGGCGCGCTTGTCGACGCGCTCACGGAGAAGGAGTACCGCGTCACGCGGCTCCACTCGACCGGTGGGTTCCTGAAGCAGAGCAATGCATCGGTCGTCGTCGGCGTCGAGGAGGACCAGGTCGAGGACGTGCTCGCGGTGATCCGCGAGGCATGCCACGCGCGGAGCGAGTTCATCAACCCGATGCCCCCGATCATGGAACCCGGCGAGTTCTACATGCCGTATCCCGTGGAGGTCACCTTCGGCGGCGCGACGGTGTTCGTCCTCGACGTCGCCCGCTACGAGCGGTTGTAAGC
>DASUCM010000089.1:0-24707 GCA_036276035.1 Candidatus Limnocylindria bacterium
TACGGCGGCTACGCGCCCTCCGCGACGTTCCGGATGGTCCTCGCGGACGGGCGCCGCGCCTTCTTCAAGGGCATCAACGCGTCGCACAACGAGCACATGCACCGCGCGCTGCCGCAGGAGGAGCGCGTCTATCGCGGCCTCGGCCCCGTGCTCGGAACGTGGGCGCCCGCGTTCCTCGGCTCGCTGCGGTCCCTCGACTGGCACGTCATCCTGCTCGAGGACCTCGGGCCGCAGACGATGCCGCCGTGGTCGGCGGCGAAGGCGCGCCGTTCGTTCCGCTCGTACGCCGAGTTCCACGCCAGCACGCACGGCCGGCCGCTGCCGCGCTGGCTCTCGCGAACGGAGCACCACGACTTCGCCGGAATGTGGCGCGCGCTCTCCGACCGCGGCGATCTCCGGCGCGTGGCCGCGCTCGCGCCGCGACGCGCCGATGAGGCGCGGGAGTGGCTCGACGTCGCGCTCCCCCTGCTGCGCGAGAGCGCAGAGCGCCTGCGCGCGCTCCGCCCGCCGCACTCGCTCGTCCACTTCGACACGCGCTCCGACAACGTGCGGCTGCAGGGCGACCGCCTGCGCATCTTCGACTGGAACTGGGCCTGCGTCGGTCCGCACGAGATGGACGCGGCGGCCTTCGCGCAGGCGACCGAAGCCGAGGGCGGACCCGGCGTCGACCGGACGATGGGCTGGTACGCGGAGGTCATGCCCCTCCGCGACGGGCATCTCGACGCCTCGGTCGCCGGGATCGCGGGGTACTTCGCGCACGGCGCGTGGCTGCCGCCGCCCCCCGGCCTCCCGCGGCTGCGCGCCTGGCAGCGGCAGCAGCTGAAGGTCTCGCTCGCGTGGGCGGCCCGCCGGCTCGGGCTGCCGGAGCCGGCGTGGCTGGTGGCCGTCCGCTGATGGCCCGCGCGGCCCGCGGGATCCCCTGATGCCGGAGTGGCCCGATCTCCATGTCGCGCACGGCCGCCTCGAGCGCGCGCTCGCGGGACGGCGCATCACCGGCGTGAAGGTGGGCGACCCCGTCGTCATCCGCGCGACGCGTCCGGTCGACGAGCTGCTCTTCGGGCGCACGTTCAAAGGAGTGCGGCACCGCGGCAAGTTCATGCTCTTCGACCTCGACAACGTCACTGTCGTGGTCAACCCGATGCTCTCGGGCCTCTTCCTCCTGAAGCGCTGGGAGGCGCCCGCGTCGAAGGACACACGCCTCCGGCTCGCGCTCGACGATGGGATGGAGCTGCGCTACCGCGACGAGACGCGCATGGGGAAGGTGTACGTGCTCCAGGGTGAGGCGCCCGAGGCCGCGGTGCCGGGCTTCGCCGAGCTCGGGCCGGACGCGCCGCGGATCTCGCAGGCCGAGTTCCTCGAGCGCGCGCGCAGGCGCGGCGGAGAGGTGCGCAATCTCCTCCAGGATCAGCGCGTCGCGAGCGGCATAGGCAACGCGTATGCGGACGAGATCCTCTGGGAGGCGAAGCTCCACCCGAAGCGCACCGTCCGCTCGCTCTCGCGCGACGAGGGGATCGCCCTGTACGACGCGATGCAGCACGTGCTCGCGCGCGCCGTCGACGAGGTCGAGGCCGGCACGCCGCCGGAGCTCGGTGTGAAGGTGCGTTCCCACATGAAGGTGCGCGGCCGTTACGGCACAGCGTGCCCCCGCTGCGGGTCGAAGATCCGGCGCACGCGCAAGGGGGACGATGAGACCGATCACTGCTCGACGTGCCAGCCGCCGCCGCCGGGCGAGCTCTTCTAGCGCCCCCGCGATACTGCGCCCGATGGCACGCACGGCCACCTGGGCGAGCGGCCCCGCGTACGAGGCCTTCATGGGCCGCTGGAGCGCGGGCGTCGCCGAGCGGTTCCTCGATCGCGTCGACGGTCCGCGCGACTCGCGCTGGCTGGACCTCGGCTGCGGCACGGGAGCGCTCTCGCGGGCGGTCCTCGAGCGTGGCGTGCGGGACGTCTACGGCGTCGATCCCTCGCCCGCGTTCGTCTCGCACGCAGCTGCGACGACCGCCGGTCGCTTCGCGGTCGGCGACGCGCAGCGGCTGCCATTCCGCGACGCTTCGTTCGGTACGGTCGTCAGCGCGCTCGTCCTGAACTTCATCCCGGACCTCGCGGCCGCGCTCGCCGAGGTCCACCGGGTCACCGTCCGTGGCGGGATCGCATCGGCCTACGTCTGGGACTACTCGGGCGAGATGCAGTTCCTCCGTCGCTTCTGGGACGCCGCGTACGCGATCGACCCGGCGTCGGCGGCCCTCGATGAAGGGAAGAAGTTCACGATCGCGCGTCCGGAGCGCCTCGAGCGCGCCTTCGCGAGCGCGGGCTTCGCGGACATCACGACGTGGGCTATCGACATCCCGACCCGGTTCCGGGACTTCGCGGACTTCTGGCAGCCGTTCCTCGGAGGGACCGGGCCGGCAGCGGGATTCGTCATGTCCCTCGACGAGGAGCGGCGGATCGCGCTGAGGGAGGCGCTCCGGGCGGCGCTGCCCACCGCGGCCGATGGCTCGATCGACCTCATCGCGCGCGCGTGGGCCGTGCGCGCGACGCGTCCCTGAGCGATAGTCACCACCGGAGGGCCGATGCCGAACACCATCATCGTCACGCGCGAAGAGCCCATCGCGACCGTGCAGCTGAACAGGCCGGACGTCCTGAACGCGCTGAACGAGGAGCTCATGGGGGAGCTCCTCGAGGCGCTGCGCGCGCTCGACGACGACGCGGCGATCCGCTGCATCGTCATCACCGGGAACGAGAAGGCGTTCGCGGCCGGGGCGGACATCAAGGAGACCTTCGTCACGGCGACGCCCGTGTCCATGCTGGCCCAGGACCTCACCACGAAATGGGAGGGGATCCGCAAGATCCGCACGCCGATCATCGCGGCGGTGTCGGGCTACGCCCTTGGCGGCGGCTGCGAGCTCGCGATGACGTGCGACATCATCGTCGCCTCGGAGACCGCGCAGTTCGGCCAGCCCGAGGTGAACCTCGGCATCATCCCCGGAGCCGGCGGCACACAGCGCCTCGCGCGCGCGGCCGGCAAGTACGTCGCGATGGAGCTCATCCTCACCGGGCGCCGCTTCAAGGCCGACGAGGCGAAGGCGATCGGCCTCGTCGCCCAGGTGTACCCGCAGGCGTCGTGGCTCGACGACGCGAAGGCCCTCGCCCGCACGATCGCGGAGAAGCCGCCGGTCGCGGTCCGGCTCGCGACCGAGGCGATCGACCTCGCGTTCTCCTCCACGCTGGAGGCGGGGCTCGAATTCGAACGCAAGGCCTTCTATCTCCTGTTCGCGACGGAGGACAAGAAGGAAGGCGTCGACGCCTTCGTGAACAAGCGCAAGCCGGTCTTCAAAGGCAAGTGACGACGGTCGCGAGGTCCGGCCCGTTGCGCGTCGAACGCGAGGAAGGCGTCGTCGTCCTCACGCTCGACCGTCCCGATGTGCTGAACGCGTTCGACGAGGCGCTCACCGAGGCCCTTGGCGTCGCGCTCCGCGACGCGGCGGACGACGTCGCGGTCCGCTGCGTGGTGCTCACCGGTGCCGGCCGCGCCTTCTCCGCCGGCCAGGATCTGCGCGACCGCGCCGCGGCGATCGAGCGGGGCGACGACCTGCGGCTCGGGGACGAGCTCCGCCGCCGGTACCACCCGTCCATCGAGGCCATCCGCGCGATGCGCAAACCGGTGATCGCGGCGATCAACGGCGTGGTCGCGGGAGCGGGGTTCGGGCTCGCGGTCGCCTGCGACCTGCGGGTCGCGGCGGCGTCCGCCACCTTCCGCGCCGCGTGGAGCAAGGTCGGGCTCGTCCCGGATGCCGGCTCCGCGTTCTTCCTTCCTCGCCTGATCGGCTGGGGCCGGGCGCTCGACCTCGCGCTCACCGGCCGCACCGTCGACGCGGACGAGGCGCTCGCGATCGGGCTCGTCACGCGTGTGTGGCCGGACGGGTCCTTCGCGGAAGGCTGGCGCGGGCTCGCGCGCGAGCTCGCCGCCGGCGCGACGGAGGCCTACGCGCTCACGAAGGAAGGGCTGAACGCGTCGTGGGAGCGGGACTTCCGCTCGTTCCTCGAGCTCGAGGCCACGCTGCAGGATCGCGCCGGACGCTCGAGCGACTACGCCGAGGGCGTGCGCGCCTTCCTCGCGAAGCGCCCCGCGAAGTTCGAAGGCCGCTGAGCGTGAGCAGGGAGCCGCGCGACGCGATCGTCATCGCGTATGCGCGCACGCCGTTCGGCCGGTACGGCGGCGCGCTCGCGCACGTGCGCCCCGACGACCTCGCGGCGCACGTGATCCGCGCCGCGCTCGGCCGAGCGGGCGTGAAGGACGAGGACGTCGACGAGGTCGTGTTCGGCGCCTCGAACCAGGCCGGTGAGGACAACCGCAACGTCGGGCGCATGGCCGCGCTCCTCGCCGGCCTCCCGAAAGAGACGCCGGGCGTCACGGTGAACCGGCTTTGCGGCAGTGGCCTCGAGGCGGTGAACGACGCGGCGCGCCGGATCCGCTCCGGGGAGGCCGACGTCGTCGTCGCGGGTGGCGTCGAGAGCATGAGTCGCGCGCCGTGGGTGATGCTGAAGCCGTCCGAGGCCTTCCCGCGCGGCGAGCGCACCGTCGTCGACACCTACCTCGGCTGGCGCCTCGTGAACCCGCGCATGGCCGAGCTCGGCTATCACCCGATCTCGCTCGGCGAGACCGCCGAGAACGTCTGCGCGGACCGGAAGATCACGCGCGAGGAGCAGGATGCCTACGCCGCGCGCAGCCAGGCGCGCTACGCGCGCGCGAAGGCGGATGGCTTCTTCGCGGGGGAGATCGTGGCGCTCGGCGACGTCGCCGAGGACGAGCATCCCCGCTCGGACAGCACGGCCGAGAAGCTCGCGAAGCTCCGGCCGGCGTTCCGCGAGGGCGGGAGCGTCACCGCCGGGAACTCGTCGGGCATCAACGACGGCGCCGCGGCGCTCGTGATCGTCGCGCGGGAGCGCGTCCAGGCGCTCGGCGCGACGCCGCTCGGGCGTGTGGTCGCGAGCGCGTCGGCGGGCGTGCATCCCGACGTCATGGGCCTGGGGCCGATCCCGGCCGTGCGCAAGCTCGTGCAGCGCACCGGCCTCGGGGCCGACCGCTTCGACGTCGTGGAGCTGAACGAGGCCTTCGCGGCGCAGGTGATCCCGTGCGTGCGGGAGCTCGCGCTCGCGGAGGACCGCACGAACCCGAACGGCGGCGCCATCGCGATCGGGCATCCCATCGCCGCGTCGGGCGCGCGCCTCGCCGGGACGCTCCTGCGCGAGCTCGAGCGGCGCGGCGGCCGCTACGGCGTCGCGACGATGTGCATCGGGGTGGGGCAGGGTCTCGCCACCCTCTTCGAACGGGAGACGTAGGAGAACGTAAAGCCCGTCACTCCTGCCGGCGGGGCCGCGTTCGGCCTATTGACCCTGACCCGCGTGTGCTCGCTAGGTTCGACCTCCACGCTTGTAGCGAGGGAGGAGACAGATATGACGAAGCGCACAGTACGGACCGCGGTCCTGATCGCCGGGATGGCGCTCGCGCTGATCGCGAGCGACGCGGCGACCGCGGAGACCGGCGTCATCAACGCCTGCGTGCAGGAGAGCACGGGTGCGCTGCGCATCGTCGGCGCGGACGAAGAGTGCCCGAAGTACTGGGCTCCTCTCAGCTGGAACGAGCAGGGCGTCGCTGGCCCCGCGGGCCCGACCGGCCCCTCCGGCGCGACCGGCCCCTCCGGCGCGACGGGTCCCGAAGGCCCCACGGGTCCGTCCGGCGCGACGGGCCCCGAGGGCCCGACCGGCCCCAGCGGCGCGACAGGCCCCGAGGGCGCGGCAGGCACGACCGGACAGAATGCTCGCACCGTCTTCTCGACCTCGGGCGTCACGGTCTCGCTCGGCGGCGACTGGACGCCCCTGCCCGGCCTCAGCCTGACGGCCGATGTCCCCGCTGGTGCGGTGGTCTACGTGGCGACCGACGGTGGCGTCGCGATGTCGGGTACCGGCCGCGCGCACGTCGAAGTGGCGCTCTTCGTCGACGGCGTGCGCACGCAGGGCGGCCTCCGCAGGATGTCGGTCGCGGAGGCGACCACCGACGTCGACACCTGGGCGATCAGCCTCAGCCTCGAGCTCGCCCCGGGCACCCACACGGTGGATGTCCGCGCCCGCCACGCTCTTGGCGGATCCGTCATGGTGGCCGGCGGTGCCGCGAGCTCGCTCCGCGGCGAGCTCACCGGGATGATCCTGAAGAGGTAGCACCAGCTCGACACGACACGCGGCGGACGGCCCTGGTGGGTCGTCCGCCGCTTCGCGTCACCGTGAACCCTCCCGCGATGCGGCACGTAAGGACGTTGCCGGACCCGAACGCCGGACCTAGGCTCCGGCGCACTCGCGTTACTGGAGGGGACCATGACCGACCAGCTCCCGAAGCGGGGCTACACCTACCGCCTCAGCCGCCGCCAATTCCTCGTCGCGAGCTCGGCCGCGGCCCTGGCCGCGTGCGCGCCGGGCACCGGCACGGCGCCGAACGCGCAGACGGGGGCGCCGGCCACCGCCGCCGCGACCGCGGGGCGGGCCCTCAAGATCGGCCAGCTGCTCCCGTTCACGAAGGTGTACGCAGAGCTCGGTGCCTCGATGCGGCGCGCCAGCGATCTCTACGTGAAGACCGCGGGCGGCAGGCTCGCGAACCGCCCGGTCACCTTCATCTACGAGGACGACGCGAACGACACGCCGACCGCGCTCCAGAAGACGCAGAAGTTCATCGACCAGGACCAGGTCGACCTGATGATGGGCGTCGTGCCGACGCCGCAGGCGTACGGCATCCGCAACATCGTCGACTCCGCGAAGATGATCACGATCATCACGAACGCGGGCGGCAACTTCTTCAGCCGGCAGGTCCCGAACTGCACGCCCGCCTGCTTCAGCAAGTACACCTTCCGCTCCTCCTTCTCGAGCTACCAGATCAGCTACCCCATCGGCGAGTACCTCTCCGCGAAGGGGACGAAGGAGTTCTTCCTCTGCTACTCGAACTACGGCTTCGGCACCGAGTCGGCCGCGGACTTCAAGGCGGGCCTCGCGAAGAACGGCGGCGTCACGACGGGCACTCCGGTCGCGCCGCCGCTCGGCAACGCGGACTTCCTGCCGTTCGTGACCCAGATCAAGGCGCAGCCGACCAAGAACGTCTACTCGTTCTTCTCGGGCGCGGACGCGATCGGCTACATCCGCGCGTGGAACCAGCTCGGCATGAACGCGGCCGGCTACAAGATGTACGGGGCGGGCTTCCTCACCGAGCAGGACGTGCTGAAGGAAGTGAAGGAGCTCGCGAACGGCGCGGTCACGTCCCTGTTCTGGGGCGTCGAGCTCGACAACGCCGAGAACAAGGCGTTCGTCGAGGCCTACAAGAAGGAGTACAACAACCTCCTGCCCGACGTCTTCGCCGTGCAGGCGTGGGACGGCATGAAGGCCGTCGACGAGGCGCTCAAGAAGACCGGCGGCGACACGAGCGACAAGGACCGCTTCATCGCGGCGCTCGAGAGCGTGGCGTTCAAGAGCCCGCGCGGTGACTTCGCCTTCGACAAGGCCACGCACAACCCGATCCAGGACATCTACATCCGCGAGGTCCGCACGACCGGCGGCCAGACCGTGAACGTCATCATCGACAAGGTCGCGAAGGTGACGGACCCCGGGAAGTGACGCATCGTTAGCGAGTGAGCCCGGAGCTGCTCTTCCAGCAGGCGCTGAACGGTCTCTCGTTCGGCGCCTTGCTTTTCATCCTCGCCGCAGGTCTCTCGCTCGTCTTCGGGATGATGGACGTCGTCAATCTCGCGCACGGGGCCTTCTACATGCTCGGCGCGTACATCGCGCTCACCGTCGTGCAGCAGACAGGCTCGTTCTGGCTCGCGCTCCTCGTCGCGCCGCTGCTGCTCGGGCTGCTCGGCCTCGTGCTCGAGCCGCTGCTGCTCCGGCGGCTGCGCGGCCATCACCTCGAGCAGGTCCTCCTCACGATCGGCGTCTCCCTCGTCGTCGTCGACCTCATCGGCCTCACCTGGGGCCGTGAGGTCCGGTCGCTCGCGTTCCCGCCGCCGTTCGACGGCTCGGTGACGCTCTTCGGGAATGCCTACCCGAGCTACCGGCTGTTCGTGATCGGCTTCGGCATCGCGCTCGCCGCGCTCATCGCGGTCGTCTACCGGCGCACGCGCCTCGGCATGCTCATCCGCGCGGGCGTCGGCGACGCGCAGATGCTCGGTGCGCTCGGCGTGGACACGGACCGCCTCTTCGCGGTCACCTTCGCCGTCGGATCCGCGCTCGCGGGGCTCGCGGGCGTCGTCGCCGCGCCGGTCTTCGGACTGCAGCCCGGCATGGACGTCGACGGTCTCATCTACTCGCTCATCGTCGTGGTCGTCGGCGGGCTCGGGACGCTCGGCGGCGCCGTCGCCGGCAGCGCGCTCGTCGGGCCGGCGGACACCTTCGGCAAGGTCCTCTTCCAGGAGTTCGCGCTCGCGCTCATCTTCGCGATCATGGCGCTCGTCCTGCTCTTCCGGCCGACCGGCCTCCTCGGGCGCATCCGGATCGGACGGTGACGCGGGACGCCGTGCGGCCGAGGGCCATCGCGAAGTGGGCTGCCATCGGCGCGGCGGCGCTGGCCCTGCTCGCCTTCCCGTACTGGTCGTCCGGCTGGGAGTCGTCGCGCTTCGCCACGACGGTGCTCCGCGACATGCTCGTGTATGCGACGTTCGCGCTCTCGCTCGACCTGCTCATCGGCCGCGCCGGGATGCCGTCCCTTGGCCACGCCGCGTTCTTTGGCGCCGGCGCATACGCCGCCGGCATCGCGGGACAGCGCCTCGGCACGGAGCAGCTGCTCGTGACGCTCGGCGCGGCGGTGCTCGCCGCGGCGGTGCTGGCGTTGGTCATCGGCGCTCTCGTGGTGCGGTCGGCAGGGATCTTCTTCCTCATGCTCACGCTCGCCTTCGCGCAGATGGTCTTCGCCGTGGTGTTCCAGTGGACCGACGTCACCGGCGGCTCGAACGGATTCCCCGGCGTCCGCCGCCCGGCGATCGCCGACCTCGACCTCAGCGCGCCCGACCGCATGTACATGCTCGTCGTCGTCGTGTTCCTCTGCGTCGCCCTGCTGCTCTGGCGGGTCGCGGGCTCGACCTACGGCCGAGCGCTCCTCGGCGTGCGGGAGAACGAGCGGCGAATGCGCGCGCTCGGCTACGACACGACGCGGCTCAAGCTGTCCGCGTTCATCCTCGCAGGCGCCCTCGCGGGCGTCGCGGGCGCGCTCGCCGCCTACTCGACGCGCTTCGTGTCGCCGAGCGACGCCGGGATCGGGACATCCGTGACTGCCTTCGTGATGGTGCTCATCGGGGGCGCCGGGACGATCGTCGGTCCGGTGCTCGGCGCCGCGGTCGTCCTGTACATCGAGCGGATCCTCTCGTCCGCGATCCCGTTCTCGCAGACGGTGCTCGGCCTGCTCTTCATCGCGTTCGTGCTCCTCGCGCGCCAGGGCATCGTCGGGCTCGCGCGGCGCGCGTACGCGGCCGTGGCGCGATGACCCCCGCGCTCGAGGTGCGCGACCTCCGCCGCGACTTCGGCGGGATCAAGGCGCTCGACGGGGTCAGCCTCGCCGTCGCCGAGGGCGAGCGCCGGGCCCTCATCGGGCCGAACGGCGCCGGCAAGACGACCTTGTTCAATGTGCTCACGGGCGAGGTCGCGCCGACCGCGGGGCGGGTGCGGCTCGCAGGCACCGACGTGACCGGCCACCGTACGTGGCAGCTCGCCAGGCGCGGGCTCGCGCGCATGTACCAGCGCAACGAGCTCTTCGAGCCGCTCTCCGCCCGCGACAACGTGGCCCTCGCGCTCGCCGCCGCGCGCGGTCCGTACCGGCCCCTCACCTCGCCGGCAGCGTCCGAGCTCGCCGCCGCGGACGAGCTCCTCGCGCGGGTCGGCCTCACCGGGAGCGAGCGCGCGGCCGCGCGCTCCCTGTCCCACGGCGAACGCCGGCAGCTCGAGTTCGCGGTCGCCCTCGCGTCGCGCCCGCGCGTCCTGCTGCTCGACGAGCCGACCGCCGGCATGTCGCCCGCCGAGACGGCGCGCATCGCCGAGCTCATCGCGTCGCTCGAGCGGACGCTCACGATCGTCATCGTCGAGCACGACATGGACGTCGTCTTCCGTCTCGCCGACCGCGTCAGCGTCCTGCACGAGGGCCGCGTCATCGCGGACGGCACCGCCCAGGAGATCCGTGGCGATGTGCGCGTGAACGAGGTCTACCTCGGGAAGGCAGTGACGTCATGAGCGTGCTCGAGGTCGCGGACCTGCACGCCTTCTACGGAGGCGCGCACGTGCTGCAGGGCGTCACGCTCTCCGTGGCCGATGGTGAAGCGGTCTCGCTCATCGGCCGCAACGGAGCGGGGAAGACGACGACGATCGCGGCGATCGCGGGGTTCCTGCGCCCGCGCCGCGGGCGCGTCCTCGTCGGCGGCACCGACCTCACCGGCGCGGCCGCCCACCGCGTGGCACGCGCGGGCGTCGCGCTCGTCCCGCAGGGACGTCGCGTCTTTGCCGACCTCACCGTCCGGGAGAACCTCGTGCTCGCGGCCCGCCCCGTCCGCGACGGCTGGGATCTCGGCCGCGTCCTCGGGCTCTTCCCGTCGCTCGGGCGGCGGCTCGGCAACCGCGGCGACGAGCTCTCCGGCGGGGAGCAGCAGATGCTGGCGATCGCCCGCGCCCTCCTGCGGAACCCGACGCTGCTCCTCCTTGACGAGCCGTCCGAGGGCCTTGCCCCGAAGCTCGTCGAGGAGGTGGGGGACGCGCTCGAGCAGCTCGTCGCCGGCGGCCTCGCGCTGCTCCTCGTCGAGCAGAATCTCGGGCTCGCGACGCGGATCGGGAAGCGCGTCTACGTCATGAACAAGGGGCGCATCGTCTTCGAGGGCACTCCGGCCGTGCTCGCCACCTCGGTGGACGTCGAATCGCGGTATCTCGGTGTGTGATGGACAGGACTGACTTCAGCGTCGCCGACGACGACCGCTGGATGGACGAGGCACTGGCCGAGGCCCGCGCCGCGGTCGCGCACGACGACGTACCGATCGGCGCGGTCGTCGTGCGCGCGGGGAAGGTGATCGGGCGCGGACGCAACCGCCGCGAGGTGGACCACGATCCGACCGCGCACGCCGAGATCCTCGCGCTGCGCGAGGCCGCACGCGCGCTCGGACGTTGGCGGCTCGACGACTGCGCGATGTACGTGACGCTCGAGCCCTGCGCGATGTGCGCCGGCGCCGCGGTGCTCGCCCGTCTCGCCCTCGTCGTGTTCGGCGCGCCGGACGAGAAGGCCGGCGCGGTCCGCTCGGTGGCGGAGCTCCTCGACGAGCCGCGGCTCAATCATCACCCGCGCTGGCGGCTCGGCGTCCGGCGCGCGGAGGCGGAGGCGCTCCTGAGCGGATTCTTCGCCGGCCGCCGCTACGATCGCGGCCCGTGAGCGAGGACGAGAGGATCGCCGGCCGGCGCGGATGGCCGGCCGAGTGGATCGGCGGGGTGACCCTCATCCTCCTCGGCGGCATCTTCCTGCTGCAGAACTACGGGCTGCTCGGCTTCGACAACTGGTGGGCGCTCTTCGTGATGATCCCGGCCGTCATCCTCGCGGGGAGCGCGTGGTCGATCTACCGCGCGGGCGGCTGGGGCGCGCCGGTCGTCGGCCCGCTCGTCGGCGCCATCGCGACGACGACCGTGGCGGTCCTCCTGCTGGTCGACCTCGACTGGGGGCGCCTCTGGCCGGTGTTCCTCATCATCGCCGGCGTCGCCGGCGCGATCCGCGTGCTCGCGCGGGGGCCGTCCTAGCCCGAGACGGCGGCGCGACCCCCGTAGACGGTCCACCACGGCACGGCCGCCTTGTCGAGCACCTGGTTCAGCATCGTGATGTTCCGCACGCCGCGATCCTCGAGCCACGCGTCGAACGCCGCACGGCCTTCCTTCGCGTAGACGGGAAGCCCGTCCTTCCACGTCGCGCGGCCGCAGAGCACTCCGGAGAACTTCGCGCCGGCCTCGGCCGCGTACTCGAGGCTCTCCCGGAAGACCTCGTCGCTCACGCCGGCGGAGAGGTAGATGAAGGGGAGCTTCGACGCCGCGGACTGCTCGCGGAAGGCCTCGAGCGCGTCGCGCTTCTCGTACGCGACCTCGCCGCTGGTGTTCGCGCGCGAGCCCTTCACGAAGGCCATGTTCACCGGGACCTCCACCTTCAGCACGTCCACGCCGAACCGGGGCTCGGAGAGCTTCTCCATGTACGCGTTCACGTACTTCGGCTTGAGCTTCGCGAACTCGAGACCCTTCTCGTCCATGTCCTTGTCATAGGCGAGCGGCTCGAGGAAGAACGGCACGTCCGCCTCGCGGCACTCCGCGCCGATCCGCTCGACCCAGGCGTGCTTTCGATCGTTGACGCTCTCGCTGTCGAAGGGGTCGTAGTACAGGAGGATCTTGATCGCGTCGGCGCCGGCCTCGACGAGGCGACGGACGGTCCAGTGCTCGAGCAGGTCGGGCATGCGGTCCTTGTCCTCGGCGTCGTAGCCCGTCTTCTCATACGCGAGGAGCACGCCGCTACCCCGCGCGCGCTGGGCGATCGCGGGCAGGCCGTACTCGGGGTCCATGAGGATCGCGCTCGCGTGCTTCGTGAGCACCTTCGTCACGGAGGTCTTGAACTCGGTGAGGGAAGCGTCCGTCGGCTGGCCGCCCTGCTTGCCGATCTCCTTCTTCAAGGAGCCTCGCTGGTCCATCGCCGCGGCGCGGATGATCCCGCCCCGGTCCGCGACGGCGTCGATCCCCTTCGCCTTTCCTGAGGTCACCCGTGCACGCTCCGCGATCGCCATCTCGCACCTCCGCCTGTTCCCTCGATGGTAGGGCGGTAGGCTCGCTGGCATGAGGCGGGCCGCGACGATCTCGTTCGCGGCGGTCATCGCGCTGTCCTGTGCCGGACCGGTGTCGGTCTCTCCCACCGCACCACCGAGCACGTCCTCGCCCGCGACGCTCTCACCGGCTCCGACCGCACCGCCCGCGACGGCATCGCCGACCCAGCCGGCCACGGCTGCGCCGACGCCGACGCCGTCGCCCACTCCTCCGCCGGCGACCCCGACGCTCGCGCCCACGCGCGCGCCGGCGACACCGTCGCCTCCGCCGGTCGCGGCCTACTGCGCGGTCGCCGACGTGTTGACGCCGGTGCGCGCGTACGACGCCCACGCCCGGACGTACCTCGACTGGACCTACGCGGTCGACGCGGCGTACGTGCCGCCGGACCTCGTCACCGTGTCGACCGGCGCCGCCGTGCAGGTGACGCCGTTCGCGCTTCCGCAGCTGACGGCCGCGGATCTCCGGGCGCTGCCCGGAGAGGCAGCCTACGGCGCGCTCCTCGTGGACGATCCGAACGCGGCGGTGCGGCAGGTGATGCTGCCGGACCTGCGCGCGCTACGCGCGAGTGCGCAGGCCGCGGGCGTCCCCCTCGTCGTACTTTCCGCGTACCGCTCGTACGCGCACCAGGTCGCGACGTTCGACCACTGGGTCAGGGTCGGCGGGTACGAGCAGGCGTTGCGCACGAGCGCGCGGCCCGGGCACTCCGAGCATCAGCTCGGTACGGCGATCGACTTCGGCGACGGGCGCGCCGCGCCGTGGGAGTACCGCGATTGGGCGACGACCTCGAGCGGCGCGTGGCTGCGCGAACACGCCGCAGCGTTCGGCTTCGTGATGAGCTACCCCCCGGGGAGGAGCGGCGTCACCTGCTACGACTACGAGCCGTGGCATTACCGATGGATCGGGCGGACCGCGGCGAGCGCGCTCCTTGCCGCCGGCGTCACCCTGCGCGAGTGGCAGACGGTGACCCGCTAACGCTCAGGCTCGCGCTGGCGGTCGCGGCCAGCGTGCCGGAGACTCCCACCCATGTCTGAGGAGCGCAAGCTCGTCACCATCCTCTTCGCGGACATCGTCGGATCGACCGAGCTCGGCCAGAGCCACGATCCCGAGGTCGTGCGGGGCGCCCTGGGTCGCGCCTTCGCTGTGGCGAGGGACGCGCTCGAAGCGCACGGTGGCACCGTCGAGAAGTTCATCGGCGACGCGGTGATGGCGGTCTTTGGCGTCCCCGCGGCGCACGATGACGATCCCGAGCGTGCCGTACGCGCCGCGTTCGTGCTGCGCGCGCGCATCGGCGGGATCGCGTCGGGCAGCGGCCCGGCGCTGCGCGTGCGGATCGGGATCAACACCGGCGAGGCAGTCGCCGGATCAGGTCAGGACGCGCAGTTCCTGGTGACCGGGCCGGCGGTCAACGCGGCGGCCCGGTTGCAGCAGGCCGCCGCGCCTGACGAGATCGTCGTCGGCGACCTGACACGCCGGCTCACCGCGGGCGGGGTCACGTACGGCGCGCAGCGCGAGATCGAGGCCAAGGGGATCGGTCGCCTCATCGCGTGGCCCGCCGAGGCGCTCACGACGCTCGTGCCGGAGCAGCATCGGGGCCTGCCCGGGCTTCGTGCGCCGCTCATCGGGCGCGACCGCGAGCTGCGGACCCTCGTCAACGCGCATGCGTCGCTCGTCGGTCGCGAGCAGCCGCACCTCGTCACGGTCTATGGGCCGGCGGGCTCCGGCAAGAGCCGGCTCACGAGCGAGCTGCTCGAGGTCATCGGGCGCGAGCGCGTGCGGGTCGGACGCTGCCTGCCGTACGGGGAGGGGATCACCTACTACCCGGTCCAGCTCATCGTCCGGGCTGATGCAGGTATCGAGCTCGATGACCCGCGGGAGCAGGCCATTGCGAAAGTGCGCGCGGCCGCCCTCGAGGCTTTTGCCGGTGATGTGGCGGACGCGGACGCGGTCGCTCGCCGGGTCTCCGTCATCGCGGGGCTCGAGCGCGCCGAAGACGCGCTGCCAGAGCTCGGCCCCGAGGAGCTCCGCGAGGAGCTCGGCCTCGGTCTGCGGCGCTATCTCGAACGTCGCGCGCACGGCGAGCCGCTCGTGCTCGTGTTCGAGGACGTGCACTGGGCCGAGCCCGGACTCCTTGCGCTCATCGAGGGCCTCGCGGAATGGTCGCGGGCCCCCTTGCTCCTGCTCTGCCTGGCGCGCCCTGACTTCCGCGAGATGCGCCCCACCTGGGGCAGCGCGGCCGCCAACGTGAGCGCGATCACGCTCGCGCCTCTGACGGCTGAGGAGACGCGCCGGCTCATCGCCGCGCTGCTCGCGATCGACGACCTGCCGGAGTCCCTGCGCGCGGAGGTGGTCACGCGGGCTGAGGGCAATCCCCTGTACGTCGAGGAGTTCCTGCGGATGCTCATGGAGACCGGACGCGTCGAGCACCGCGGCGACCGCTGGGTGGCGTCCGCGGACATCGCCAGCCTGGAGGTGCCGCCCACCCTGCAGGGTCTGATCACCGCGCGGCTCGATCGGGTCGGGGCGGACGTCAAGAAACTGCTTCAGCGTGCCTCCCTCGCGGGCAGGCTGTTCTCGACCGACGCGCTGGCCGCGCTCGCGGACGGCGAGCGACCAGATCCGGAGCTGCTGCGCGACGCGATCCGTCGCGACCTGCTCATCGAGGCTGATGAGCGCGCGCTCGGCGCCGGTCGCGTCTTCCGTTTCAAGCACGTGCTCATCCGTGATGTCGCCTACTCGACGCTGCCGAAGTCCGAGCGCTCGCGCCTGCACGACCGCTACGGTCGCTGGCTCGGCGACTCGCTCGGTGACCGGCGGCACGAGATCGCCGACATCATCGCGTTCCACGCGGAGCAGGCCTTCCTGCTCGCGCGCGAGCTGGGGGCGGAAGGCGCCCCGGAGCTCGGCCGACGCGCCCTCGATCTCCTGCTCAAGGCGGCCGCCGCGGCCCGTGACCGGGTGGACACGCACGCCGCGCTCGGCATGTACGAGCGGGCGGCGACGATCGCGGAGACCGTCACGGCGAGCCCGCAGGAGCTCGCCACGATCGGCGGCTACCGCGCGCTGCTCCGGTCGCATCACGCCGTCACGGAGCGGACACCGGAGCACTTCGACGATGCGATAGCCGTCGCGCGTTCCCTCGGACCGAGCGCGGTGCTCGCCGAGCTGCTGCTGGCCCGGGCCAACGCGCGCCGGGATCGGGATCTCGGCGGGTCGAAGGGCGAGATCGACGAGGCGCTGGCGGTCGCGCGGCGTATCGGCGACGCGCAGCTCGTCTCGGACGTGATGTGGGTCAACGCGTTCGATGCGTACCCGGGCGACCTGGAAGAGATGGAGCGGAGGCTCGTCGACACGCTGGCGTTCTCGCGTCAGAGCGGCGCTGACCGCCGGATCGGTCGCATCCTCGTCTGGCTGGGCCACTGTGCCGCTCACCGCGGCGACGTGACCGCGTACAAGCGCTACGTCGATGAGGGCCTCGCCACCACGAAGCCCGCCTCGAAGTTCTTTCGCGGCATCACGCACCAGATCCGTGCCTGGTTCCTCTTGAGGGGACTGGGTGACCACGCGGCCGCGGTGCCCGAAGCGGCTCTTTCGGTCGCGCTGATGCGGGACGTGGGCCAGCCGAACTTCGTCGCCGGCGCGCTCTGGTGCCTCGGGGAGGCGCTCCTGGGCGGCGGTGATCACGCCGGCGCCCGCGACGCGCTCGCCGAAGCGGCAGAGCTGTTCGAACGGCGCGGGCAGCGAGGGCAGATCCCGGAAGTGAAGGCCCGCCTCGCGCGCGCGCTCGTGCGGCTCGGCGAGATCCCGCTTGCGCGCGCCCACGCGGAGGCGTCGCGCGCCGTCCAGCTCGAGTCGGATCCGGAGTCGAGGGCCATCAACGCCGTCGCGCTCGCTGAGGTGAGCGAGGCCGAGGGCGATCTGCGGGCGGCGGATGCGTACTTCGGGGAAGCGGTCGCGCTGCTGGAGCCCACTGGATTCCACTACCTCGTGGCCCACATGCGCGAAGAGCACGCCGGCTTCCTCATTCGCCAGGGCCGTGGCGACGAGGCCCGTGCGCTGCTCGAGCAGGTGCGCGACTTCTGGAGCGACCCGCTCGCGGAGCGTCACCGCGCGCGCATCGATGCGCTGCTTGCTCAGGCGGCTTCGCTGAGGACCTGAAAGGAGGACACGTGTGGCTGAGGTTCGCGACGGCGCGGTCATTCTGGGACCCGGCGAGGGCCGCGCCATCGAGCTAGGCGGTTTCTCGATGTCGGTGAAAGCGACCCCTGAAATGACGGGGGCGGCGTTCACGCTGCTCGAGGCGGCAGAGCCCGCCGGCTTCGGTCCGCCGCTTCACATCCACGTCGACGCCGCGGAGGCGTTCTACGTGCTCGAGGGCGAGTACATCATCTTCCTCGAGGACCGGGAGGTCCGGTGCCCGGCAGGTTCGTTCGTGTACATCCCCGCTGGTCTGGTCCATGGCTTCCGCGTCGGCGCGGCACCCAGTCGCAAGCTCAACTTGTATGCGCCTGCGGCGATGATCGGGTACTTCGACGAGCTCGCTGCCGCGATCCATGCTGGTACGGTCGATCCGGACACCCTGTCCGCGATCGCGCACAGGTATTCGATGCGCGTCGTCGGTCCCGTTCCTGAGGGGTACGCGTAGCGCCGATCCGTTGCGAGGTCTCGGCCAGCGGCGCACAGCATCGGCGGCGGGCGTTCAGGCGTGTGCGGCCTCGAACGCCGTCGGCGGCATCGGCCGTCCGCTCTGCGGGATGCGTGAGACGAGCGTCACTGCGATGAACCCCATGATCGCCGCGCTCACGAACATGAGGTGGTAGTCGCCGAGCAGGACCCTGAAGAACCCGCCCGCGTACGCCGCGAGCGCGGCGCCGACCATGTGCGCGAACCAGATCCATCCGTACAGCGTGCCGACGGATGCCCGACCGAAGATGGTCGCCGTGAGGTTCACCGTCGGGGGCACCGTCGCGATCCAGTCGAGGCCGTACACGATCGCGAAGAGGATGAGCCCCTGCATGTCGTAGACGAACGGCAGCGCGAGGAGCGAGAGCGCGCGGAAGCCGTAGTAGGCCGCGAGCAGCTTGCGGTTGTCGTAGCGGTCCGTGAGCCAGCCCGACGCGAGCGTGCCGACGATGTTCAGCGCGCCCAGCAGCGAGAACGCGCCCGCTGCGGCGACCGCGGTGAAGCCATGTTCTACGGCGTGGGGGATGAGGTGCGTCCCGATGAGCCCGTTCGAGGTGTACCCGCACACGAAGAAGCTGCCGGCGAGGAGCCAGAACTCGTGGCGGCGCAGCGCCGCGCGCAGCGGCGTGCGGCGCGCGTCGTCGGCCTTCTCCTGCGCGGTGAGGGTCTCGCCCTCGCCGACCGCGCGACGGCCGACGTCGCTCGGGCGGTCCCGCATGAGGACGGCGAGCGGGACGATGACGAGGAGCGCCGCGCCGAGGAGCAGGACGATCGCGGCGCGCCAGCCGCTCGCCTCGGTCGCTGCCGCCATCCACGGCACGAAGATGAGCTGACCCGCGGACGTCGCTCCCCCGAAGAGGCCGACGATGAGGCCGCGGTGCGTGCGGAACCAGCGCTGCGCGATCGCCGCGCTGATCACCTGGCCGGTCGCGCCGGTGCCGATCCCGAGCACGAGGCCCCACGCGAGGTAGAGCTGCCAGAGCTCCGTCATATAGAGGAGCGCCGTCAGCCCGCCTGCGATGAGGAGGATCCCGGCGACGAGGACGCGGCGCGGTCCGAAGCGGTCGACGAAGTAGCCGCCCAGCGGGCCGCCGAGCCCGAACGCGAGCAACGACACGCCGACGGACAGCGAGATCGCTGCGCGGTCCCACCCGAACTCCCGCTCGAGGGGGACGATGATCACGCCCGGAGCGGCGCGCACGGCCTGCGCGGCCATGAGCGTGACGAGCGTGATCCCGACGATGATCCACGCGTAGTGGAAGCGCGGCACGGGTGAAAGCGTATGGCAGCGCGGCCGCGCGTTCTGTCGCGGGGGATGCCATTCCGCGGCCGGTCGCCGATAATTGCGAGCGGAGAGGTGTCCGAGTGGTTGATGGTGCCGCTCTCGAAAAGCGGTCTGCGAAAGCAGCGAGGGTTCGAATCCCTCCCTCTCCGCCAGACCAAGAAGGGCGAGCGAGGAGGGCTTTGCCCGACGAGTGAGCTCAACCAGTCTTGAACCGCTGCGCGGGCTTCGTTGCGAAGCGAGAAGCCCGCTCAGCTTTATCGGAGAGGTCGCATAGTGGCCTAGTGCGCTCGCCTGGAAAGCGGGTAGGTGAAAGCCTCGCGGGTTCGAATCCCGCCCTCTCCGCCGATCCCCGCTCGCTGCGCCGCCTTCGGCGCGCCTACCGGCGCCAGGAGCCCCTACCCCTGCGCTCGCGTCGGCCCTTGCGGCTCGGCGGGCAAAGCCCTCCCTCGCCTGACCCGCGGGTCAGCTGCCCTGCTTCACCTGACTGATCTCGTCGACCAGTACCCCCGCCTCGCTGTGGACCGCCGTGTGGGCCTCCGTGCTCGGTGAGGCCGAGAGGCAGAAGAGCCGCCCCGCGCCGGGGTCGTACCAGGCCTTCAACCAGCGCACTCCGTGCTTCGCGCCAGCTTCGCGATGGAAGTGGATCGCGTCGGCGATCTGTTCCGGCGTGAGGCCCTCGACCCGGAAATGCATGTCCAGGCACAGCGGCTCTGCATCGCTGGCCGGCGAGTCGCCGTACTCGTTGACCTCGTGGATCTCATCAGCGAGGAGCCCGTGCGCCTCGCGGTGGCACGCCTCGTGGGCCTCCGCGCTGGGCGCGTCGGACAGGCAGAAGACCTTCCCGGTCTCCTCCTCGAACCAGTAGTTCACCCACCGTACGCCGTACTTGTGCTGCACCGCGAGGTCCCGGCGGTGTGCGTCGATGACACCGGCGGGTGTGAGGCCGTCGACCCGGTAGTGGACGTCCATGTAGAGCGGCATTTCGACCCAATGCTATGCCATCGCTCCCTAGAATCGCGCGGTGTCGCGCAGCACAACGGCGCGCGCGAGGTCGCACCCGCGCGTCACCCGCATCTTCCTCTTCACGGATCTGCGCGACTACACGCGCTTCGTCGAAACGAACGGCGACGTTGCCGCGTCCCGCCTGCTCCGTGACTACCGCACGATCGTCCGGCGCGAGGTCGCGAAGACCCGCGGCGCCGAGATCAAGACCGAGGGCGACTCCTTCTACATCGTGTTCGAGGCCGCGGTGCCCGCCCTCGAGTGCGCCGTGGCCGTCCTCCAGCAGGTCGAGGCCCACAACGAGCGTCATCCCGATCGCGCCCTCCGCATCGGCGCGGGGCTGCATGCCGGAGACGCCGTCGAGTACGACGACCAGTACGTGGGTGGGGCGGTGATCGTGGCGAGCCGCCTGTCGACGAAGGCGGCCGCGGGCGAGCTGCTCGTCAGCGACACGTTCCGCGGTCTGGTCCGGACCGCGCACGCGCACGTGCTTCGCGACCGCGGGGTCGTGACCCTGAAGGGCGTCAGCGAGCCGATCCACGTCTGGAGCGCGGTGACCGGCGCATCGTCGCCTGCGCCGGAGCCGACCGGCGCCGCGGTGCCGAGGGGGAGCCTGCAGCAGCCCGTCGCGACCGGCCAGATCGTCTGTCCTGTGCTCATCGGGCGCGGCGAGGAGCTCACCACGTTCCGCGACCTTCTGACGAGAGCGGCCGCCGGCAGCGGGCGTGTGCTGTTCGTGAACGGCGAGCCGGGGGTCGGCAAGAGCGCCTTCGTGCGCGACGCGGCACGCGCAGCGGTGGAGCTCGGGTTCGGCCTGCTCCCCGGCGCCGCTGTGCAGTGGGAGCGCGGCCTGCCGTATGGGCCCTTCCTGTCGGCGTTGCGCGCCGGGTTCCCGGGCCAGGCCCTGCGGGAGATCGTCACGAGCATCGCGCCCGACCTCGGCCCGCTGTTCCCCGAGCTCGGCCAGGCGGGTGCGGCCGCCGACTCGCCCCTCGAGCGCCATCGCATCGCCCGCGCCTTCGGTCAGCTCCTCGCGGCCGCTGCGGCGCAGGCACCCGTGCTCGTCGTGCTCGAGGACATGCACTGGGTCGACGAGGCCTCCATCGCTCTCCTGCAGCAGCTCGCGCGCTCCGTCGCGCAACAGCGCGTGATCGTGCTCGCGACCTACCGCTCCGACGAGGTCCACCGGCGGCACCCGCTCGCTCCGCTCGTGAGCGAGCTGGTCCGCGCGGGGCTCGGGGACCTGACCACCCTCGGTCTGCTCGACGCGCACCAGACGCGGCACCTGGTCGAGGCGACGCTCGGGGACCTGCCGCTCGAGCCCGAGCTCGTCGAGGCCATCTTCGCGCGCAGCGAAGGGAATCCGTTCTTCACCGAGGAGCTGCTGCGATCGCTCGTCACATCGGGCGCCATCGTCCATCACGGGGGCGCGGGCTGGGAGCGGACCGGCCGGGCGCAGCTGCGCCTGCCGGACACCCTCCGCGACCTCATGCTCGCCCGGCTCGAGCGCCTCAGCCCCAGCGCACGCACGACGCTGGCCGCGGCGTCGGTCATCGGCGGGCGCTTCGACTACGGGACGCTCCGCACCGTCCGCGCGATCGAGGAGGCCGCGCTCATCGCCGACCTCCGGGAGGCGGTGGACGAGCAGCTCCTCGTCGAGCAGCGCGAGAGCGGGGCCCCCACCTTCGCGTTCCGTCACGCGCTCGGCCGCGAGGCGATCTATGACGATCTCCTCCTGCCCGAGCGGCAGCGGCTTCACCTCCGCGTGGCCGAGACGCTCGCGGCGGCGGAGCGGACGCCGCCGGCTCTCGTCGCCCAGCACTGGAGCGCGGGCGGCGACCGGCGGCGGGCCGCGGAGGCGTACGAGCGCGCGGGGAACGCGGCCCTCTCGCTCAACGCGGCCTCGGAGGCGGTCGCGCACTTCGAAGCGGCGATCACCGCATCGGACACCGCGACGCCGGCCCAGTACCTCGGCCTTGCGCGCGCCTACATGGCCACCGACCACCTGAAGGCCCGCTCGGCGGCAGAGCGCGGCCTCGAGGCGCTCCGCGATGCGTCCGACGTCGCGACCCGCGTGGCGCTCATGCGCATCGCCGGGCAGGCGCGCTGGCTCATGGGCGACGCGGCCGGCAACCTCGAGCTCGCGCGGACGGCCGTGGAGCTCGTCGAGGGAGCGGATGACAGTCCGGCGAAGGCGGACACCTTCGAGTGGTACGCGAGCGCGCTCGCGGCGGGCGGCGATGTCGCATCGGCCCGCGAGTGGGCGGAGCGGGCCCTCGCCGTCGCGCGAGCGAGCGGCGCGCGCGAGGTCGCGGCGAACGCGCTCATCACGATCGCGAGCTGCGAGGCGACGCGCTCGCCGGTCGCGGCGCTCGCGCTGGTCGACGAGGCGGCTGCCATCGCGCGCGGCGCCACCGCCGCGCAGGCGCTCGGCCGCGCGCACACCAACGGCCTCGTCTTCTCGTTCCAGAGCGAGCCCGCCCGCCGGCGCTTCGTACGCTTCGAACGCGCGGCCGAGTTCGGGCAGCGCTACGGCCATGGAGCGCGCCAGATCGCGTCGCTCAATGCGTATCACCGGTTCGTGGCGGGTGACTGGCCCGCCAGCGGCGAGTTCGGCGTCGCGGGCGACGCGGACGCCGACATGTACGTCGCTCTCGTCCGGCTCACGGAGGCCTTCATCGCGTGCGCCCGCGACGGGACCTCTCCGGCGGCGGTCTCGCGCCTCGGAGCGAGCGTCGCCAGGGCGGTCCGGCAGGACGAGCCGCAGTGGACGGTGCCGTGGCTCGCGTATGCGGCTCTCGTGCATGCGTGGTCAGGGGACCGCGAGGCGTTCCGTGCGGCGGTCGTGTCGATGCTCGCGGCTGCTGACCTGACCGCCGATCCGGCGCGGTCGCTCACGCTCCTCGCCCGCGGCTTCACCGCGCCCGCGACCGTGCTCCTGCTGGCCGGCGAGCGCGAGCGGCTTGCGGCCATGGCCAAGGCGCTCGTCGACGTCGACGGACACGCCGGAGAGCGGGAGCTCATCCTCGCGTTCGGCGCCTGGCTCGACGGCGATCCGATCGAGGCTTTCTTCGATGCCGGTGCGGCCGCGCTCTCACAGCGCGGGTTCCCCCTGTCGACCGCGCTCGCGGTCTGGGGACTCGGGGCCACACGGCCGGACGCGCAGCTCCCGGCCGCGGCGCTCGCGGCGGCGATGGCGACCCTGCGCACGGCCGGCGCCACCTGGCTCGCCGACGCGCTCGCCGCTCGTGAGGTCGTGTGATCCGCCGGGAGCGTCCTCTCCGTGCGAGCGCCCGGTAGCGTCACCGCGCGCCCGCTCGCGCTGTCGGATCGCGCACTGCTACGCTTTTCGAGGTCGTGCTAGGCGGGGAACTAGCGGTGCCCTGTACTCGCAATCCGCTTTAGCGAGGCTGAATCCCCTCCCGAGGCGCCGTCGCTTCGGCTCCTGCGTCCGCGCGGGGCGTTGACGGCCGGGTCCTGTGCAGCGGCGTCCCGCGAACCCCGTCAGATCCGGAAGGAAGCAGCGGTAAGCGGTCGATGCCGGGTGCCGCAGGGTCACCTGGCCCGAGCTACCGGCCGATGCGTGTCCGGAGCGGAGGTGTCGACGGAGGGTGCACGGCCATAGCCTTCATCGCGAACATCGCGAACGTCCATCGCGAACTTCGCGCAGCTGCTCAGGTGGTCCGGGGGTCCTCGGGCTCGGCGCGGTGCCTGAGCAGGTCGATCCAGCCGACGTACCCGACCTTCCGCAGCGCGTCATAGGTCGCCGGCGGCCCGCCGCGCAGCTCAGCGACGACCTCGCGGACGGAGTCGATGAACGCGAGGTACGGCGGCGAGGTCCGAGCGCCGGCGGCCATCCTCTCGACGGCGGCGAGCGCATCGTCGGGGCGGCGCAGCGCCACCGCGGCGACGGCCGTGTCGAGCTCCTCGTACCACTCCCAGCGGTCCTCGGGACCGATGCCCGGATCGAGCCCGAGGAGGGCTCGCGGCATCGCCTTCCGGTGCGCCTTGTCGCGGTCGGTGGTCTCGTCGATGAGCCGCAGCAGGGCCAGCGCATCGTCGCGTCTCCCGGCGAGCGCATGCGCGGCCGCGCCGGCCTGGAGCACGAGGGACGCCATCAGGCAGAAGGCGGAGCTGCGCTCCTCGACGATGAGCTTCGCCGTGCGCTGCGCGAGATCCACGATCTGTGTCCACGACCCGCGCGCGAGGTACAGCTCGGTCGCGTTCTGCCACGCGTGCGTGCGGTTGTGCGGTCCCATCGGCTCCGCGACCGTGAGCAGCTCCTCGACGTCGGCGGCGTGTGCCCGCATGTCGCCGACCGTGTAGTGGTACGTCGAGCTGATCATCAGCAGCGCGAGCCGCTCGAGGCCGTCGACGTGCCCTGGCGACCGGCGCACCTCGTCCAGCAGCGGCCCCGCTTCATCGAGCCGTCCCTGGCCCATCACGAAGTTGGCCTTCACCAGGAGCACTCGCCGCACGAGCGACGGATCGCGTGCCGCCTCCGCCGCCTCGACGGCCTCATCGAGATACTGCGCGCGAGGCGTCTGGCTCATCGCGATCGCGTACCGCGCTCTCGCCAGCAGGACCCGCGCGAGCGTTGTCGGGTCGCCTCGCGCCGCCGCGATGCCGCGCTCGAAGAGCGCCCGCGCCTCCTCTTCGGTGGGCCGCTTCTTGAAGGCTCCGTACCACCCGAGCGTCTCGCCGAGCTCGACGTAGATCTCCGCGGGCACGTTCCCCGCGGATCCGTAGAGCGCCGCGGCGCGCTGCAGGTGGTCCCAGGCTTCATCCATTCGCAGCACCGAGCGGTAGGCCGCGGCGATCGCGCGGTGTGCGGCCGCGCGGTCGGGATCGTCGGCTGCCAGCGCGAGCGCGCGCTCGCCCAGCTCGA
>DASUCM010000090.1:0-2146 GCA_036276035.1 Candidatus Limnocylindria bacterium
GGCCGCCGACGATGACCTCGATCGTGCGCGGATCGATCTCCGCGACCTGGTTCGCCGCGAGGCCGACGGCCTGGACCGCGACGAGGGGGAACGGCCGCGTGCCGGTGAGCGGCGTCACGGTGACGGTCACCGACGCGTCCAGCGGCTGGAGCAGCTGCACGCCTGCGGGGAGCACCAGCGCCACCCGCACGGTGCGCGATGCCGTGAGCCCCGAGACGTCGACGGGCGCGGCGCTCACGCGCTCGAGGCCGGAGAGCGTCGCCGGCTCGCCGCGCACGGTCACCGCCGCCGGCTCGGTCGTCACGCGCGAGATCCAGTACCCGGCCGCGACCGAGCCGCGCAGGTCCCAGAACACCGGCAGCGTCCGCGTCGTCGACGTCGGCAGGAGCGGCACGCCCACCTGCACCGCGGCGGGCTCGGCCGTCACGCCGTCGACCGGCGCGCCGTCCTTGTCGACCGGCGTCGCCTGCGCCGCCTGCACGAGGTCGAGGCCGACGTCGCCGAAGCGCACCGTCGCGTACACGGCGGCGACGGCCGCGACCGCCGACTCGGGACCGGAGACCGTCACCTCCGGCGGCGTCACCGTCGCGTCGCCCGGCGTGAAGCCGCGCGGCGCCTCGTTCGCGTAGCGCGCCTGGACCGGGAGCGTCCGCGTCGTGAGCTTCTCGACGCGCACCGGGACGCTCGCCGGCGTCGCGTCGACGACCTTCACCGCGTCGCTCGCGACGGTGACGCGCACCGGCGCCTCCTGCGGCTCGCCTCTCGTCGCCGCAAGGACCGAGATGTCGATCGTCGCCCGCAGCGACTCGCGGGAGATCGCCGCGAGCGCGGCGGGGGTGCCGCGCAGCTTCACCGCGACGTCGCCGAGCGCGCCGCGGAGCACGTGGCCCTCCGGGACCTCGGGACGCTCGACCGGGATCCGCCCGTCGAACTCGACCGTCACCTCGCGCCCCGCGGCCTGCGCGACGGTGACCCAGAGGACCGCGGCGACGCCGAGCGCGACCGCCTTCAGCGGCAGGTCCTGAGCGAGGAAGCGCAGGTCGAAGCGCCGGGGTCCGAGGACGCGCAGCGGCCCGGGGGCGCGCATGGCTACCGCCGCCCGCCGTCCCGAGCCCGGGACATCAGGACGCCTTGTTGGAGCTGCGGAACGGGAGCGGCTGGACGCGCGAGCGGACGAGGGAGCTGAGGACGCGGCGCAGGCGCTCCTCGTCGAGGCCGCCGATGATGCGGCCGTTGCTCGCGATGGAGATCGCCTGGGTCTCCTCCGAGACGACGACGACCACGGCGTCGGTCTGCGACGAGATCGACAGCGCCGCGCGGTGGCGCATGCCGTAGCGGTGCGCCGCGCGCTCGGGCAGCTCCTCGAGCGGGAGCAGGCACGCGGCCGCGACGATCGTCGTGCCGCGGATGATGACCGCGCCGTCGTGGAGCGGCGAGCGGACCATGAAGATCGACGCGAGGAGCTCCGCCGTGAGGCGCCCGTTCACCGGCACGCCGGTCTCGCTGTAGTCCTGCAGCCCCGTCCCGCGCTCGACGACGATGAGCGCGCCGTGCCGGTTCGCGCTGATCATGAGCGCGGCGCGCACGAGCTCGTCCACGAGCTTGTCGAGCGACTCCTCCGTCGACTGCGGCGTGAGGAGCCGGTTCAGCGGGCCGAGGCGTCCGAGCTGCCCGAGCGCGCGCCGGAGCTCCGGCTGGAAGATGACGACGATCGCGAAGAGGGCGACGACCGAGAGGCCCTGCAGGACGATCGCGGTGAGCGTGAGCTTCAGCAGCACCGCGAGGCCGTAGATCGCGACGATGACGACGACCCCGAGGAGCAGCTGCACCGCGCGCGTCCCGCGGATGAGGACGAGCACGTAGTACACGAAGATCGCGACGATGAGGACGTCGAGGAGGTTGTTCCAGCCGAGACCCTGTCCGCTCGTCAGCTGCGCGAGCGCCGCGCCCAGCTGATCCATCGCTAGACGCCCTCAGCCAGCCGCTCGACCTCGCCCGCGCGCTTCTCGTTCCCCTGCAGCCGGAGCACCTGGGCGAGCAGCGCGCACTTCGCCCTCGCGACCTCGGGCTTGCCCGCGTCGCGCACGATGTCGACGAGCAGGAGCTGCGCCTCGTGCGGCGCGATCTCGCTCGAGATGAGCTGCAG
>DASUCM010000091.1:0-2113 GCA_036276035.1 Candidatus Limnocylindria bacterium
CGCCGAGCGCGACACGGAGCTCGTCGCCGGGCGCGACCGTTCGGAAGATCGGACGCGCGCGCATGAGCAGCGAGTTCGCCCGCAGCTCGGAGGTCTCGATGTGATCTGGATCGGCAAGGAAGCCGACGATCCCCACGGTGATGGCCAGCGGAAGTGCGGTGTCCCAGACCACGTGTCGTGCGACGGAGACGAGCCTCCGCTGGGCTGTGGTGTCCATCGCGCCCGATACCGCAACGGTGGGCGCGACGTTCACGGCCTAACGCGCCACCCGCGCGAGCTTCATCTCGCGCTTGAACTTCTTCCAGTCCGACGTCTTCACCGAGAAGAGCAGGTCGGTGGCGATCTGGAGGGCGCCGAGCGCGAGCAGCGCGCCGACCACCCAGCCCTCCACGCCGATCGCGAGCCCGTACAGCAGGACGGCGAACGGCGTGAGCTTGGTCGCGATCGCGCCCGAGGCGTGCATCCAGGCCCGGGCGCGGGCGGGGGTTCGCAGATACGTCGCGTAGTCGATCTTGAAGCCCGGCTGCGGCTTCTTCGGCAGCTGCACGAACGCGTGCGTGAAGCGGATGCCCACGGCCGCGCCGATGGCGAGATGCGCGAGCCCGTGCGTCACCCCGTCCAGCGCGGCGGCTCCGGCGAGGACCGCGAGATCGCGCAGCGGATGGTCGAGCGCGGGTGCCACGGCGAGGAGGCCGAGGCCCGCCGCCGCACCCGCCACGAGCACCGCGGCGCCGAGCGTGGCGGGCACGCGCAGGGGCACCGCGCGCTCGAACGCGGCGCGGTCGATGCGCGCGATCCGGTCGGCGAAGCGCGCGACGAGATCGGGCCGGCGCTTGGTCGCGGCGACCGCGCGCCAGAAGCCGCTCGCGCCGAGGTCCACCGGGGCCCCCGCGGCGAGCGTGTGCTCGCACGCGGCGAGCGTGCTCTCGACGCTGTGGTCGTCCATGAGCAGAGGGTACGCCGGAGGGCTGGTCCGATTGACCGGCAGCCTATCGTCCGACCGTGCGAGCCATCGTCGCCATCGCGGTCATGGCCATCATCGGCACGTCCTGTGGCGAGACCCGCCGCGTCGGTCCGGGCGATACGGCCGCTCCGGCCCCGACGACCGTTCCGACCACGGCGCCGACGCTCCGCACCCTGGACGAGATCATGCGCTCGGGGCGGATCCGGGTCGGGTTCAACATGCATCAGATCGCGCTCGTGCGATGGGGCGGGAGCAGCCCGGCCGGCGTCCACTGGGAGCTCGCGGAGGCGATGGCTCGGGAGCTCGGCGTGTCGGTCGACTGGTCGCAGCACTACGGCTACGAAGACATCTTCGCCGCGGGCGGGAGGCATGAGTGGGACGTCGCGTTCGCAGTGGTGGATCCAACTCAGCCCGCCGTGGAGTACAGCAACGCCTACATCCAGAACGAGTGGACCTACCTCGTGCCCAGGGACTCGCCGGTCGAGCGCCCGGAGGATGCCGATCGCTCGGGGTACCGGATCGCCATGTTCGGCGGCACCGAGTTCCAGAAACTGCTCGCGGCCTCGCTGAAGCACGCGACCATCGTGCCAACGCGGAGCACGCCTGCGGCGATCGATCTGCTGCAGGCGCGGGAGGCGGAGGTCGTCGCCGGTTCCCGGAACGAGCTCGGGCTGTTCGTCGGATCGCTGCCTGACGGACGCCTGCTCACCGAGCCTGTCATGAAGCTCCGCTGGTCGATCGCCGTCGCATCCGGGCAGACCGACCTTCTCCGCTTCGCCTCGGACTGGGTCGAGCGCGCGAAGGCGTCGGGACTCGTTCAGGACGCCATCACGCGCAACCGCCTCAGAGGCATCTCTGTCGCGCCACCTGGTCCGTAGTGCGCGAGACGGCGCCTCCGGCGCCGCCGCGCGAGAATCACGGCATGGCCCCACCGTCCGTCCAGAAGCGGATCGCCGAGCTGCGAGCGCGCATCGAGAAGGCGAACTACGAGTACCACGTGCTCGACGCGCCGACGATCTCCGACGAGGCCTACGACGCGCTCCTGCGTGAGCTCACCGAGCTGGAGACGAAGCACCCCGAGCTCGTCACGCCCGAGTCGCCGACCCAGCGTGTGGGCGCGGCGCCGTCGAGCCGCTTCGCGCCGGTCGC
>DASUCM010000092.1:0-14094 GCA_036276035.1 Candidatus Limnocylindria bacterium
GCGCGTCGTCGACATCGCCGAGATCGTGCGGGTCGCGCACGCGGCCGGCGCGATGGTCGCCGTCGACGCGACGTTCGCGACGCCGGTGCTCGTGCGCCCGGCGACGCTCGGCGCCGACGTCGTCGTGCACTCGCTCACGAAGTACCTGAACGGGCATGGCGACGTGATGGGCGGCTCTGTCGCGTCGTCCGTCGAGCTTGGCGCCGCCCTCGCCGAGCGCGTGATGCTCGACGGCGCATACCTGCCGCCGCACGAGGCCTGGCTCTGCATCCGCGGCCTGCGGACGCTCGAGCTGCGAGTGCGGCGACAGTGCGAGACCGCGCTCGCGGTCGCGAAGCACCTCCGGGCCCACCCGAAGGTCGCGCAGGTGCGCTATCCGGGCCTGCCGGACCACCCGCAGCACGCGCTCGCGACGCGGCAGTTCGGCGGGCTGTACGGCGGCATCGTCGGGGTGACCCTCGCGCGTGACGAGCGCGACGCGGCGTTCCGGTTCCTCGACGCGCTCGACCTCGCGGCGTCGGCGACGACGCTCGGCGACCTCTTCACGGAGGTGCTGTACCCGCCGGTCTCGTCGCATCGCCGCCTCGATCCAGAGGAGCGCGCGCGGCTCGGGATGACCGACGGCTTCGTGCGGATCTCGGTCGGCATCGAGGACCCACAGGACATCATCGCCGAGCTCGATAGCGCGCTGGAGAAGGTCTAGGGGCGCAGCCGGCGCGGACTAGTGCTCCCTGCGCAGGTGGTCGAGGACCTCCGCCATGACGCGGCAGTCGATCTCGTTGTAGCGGTCGATCTCGCGCATGAGCGGCACGTCCGTGAGCCGCACGCCCGACGCGCGTGCCTCGCGCGCGGCGAGCCACGCGCCGGCCATCGCGCCGGTCCCGTCCGCGAGACCGTCGCCCCACTCCGTGGAGATGAGGCCGTGCTGGTGGAACGCGCGCGCGACGGCCTTGAGCCCGAAGCCCATCGAGCCGCGGATGACGACGGGCTCGGCCTGCACGACGTTGCGGAGAATGTCGTACCACCCGAGGTCGGGCCACGAGCGCTCGGGGTGACGCTCGCGCGCTGAGTTGTACGCGGCATCGAGCATCACCGTCTCGGCCGCGGACCAGTGGAAGAGCCGCGCCTCGCTGGCGGAGCGGAGCCCCGCCTCGCGGGCGAGCCGCTCCACGTGCGCGATCCACTCGTCGATCATCTCGCCCTCGGCCTCGACGGTGAGGTCGCGCGCCGTGAACTGCGCGAAGGTCCACCGGCCCGCGTCGAAGCGGCCGCACCCGATCTGGAAGATGAGCGGCGTGCCGCCGCGGCGGGGGAACGTGCCGAAGTCGTCGTCGAGGTCGTTCACGGTCTCGAAGTCGACGTACAGCTCGAGCGGCGCGCGCTCGCGCCAGCGCCCGTCGTCCGCGCCGATGCGCGCCGGCCGGATCGGCGGGCCGTCGCGATGCACCTGCAGGATCGCGTCGAGGACCTCGGCCTCCCGGGTCGGGCCGAAGCCGAGCAGCGACGCGCTCACGCGCGGATCGTCCCAGCGTGTGACCCCGGCGTCGTGCGCGGTCCGGCGATGTCCCACGTTCACGGTGCGGAGGAGCGTGATCTCGCCGAGCTCGCGGGCGATCTCGACCTTCGCGCGGTGCCACTGCCCGTCGTCACCCTCGCGCATGTTCGGCCAGAGCTCCGGCACGCTCGGGCGCGGGAGCACCTCCCAGCCGGCACCCTCCCGCCGCACGCGGCGCACCCACTGCGCTGCCTGCGCGACGGCGTCGCCGAGCGTCATGTCGCGGCCCTTGAGGAACCCGTCGCGTGCGACGCGGCCGAGACGCTCCCAGCAGACGTCGCCGCGCTCCTGACCCTGCCTCCAGGCGCGTCCGACGACGTACGCGTACGGCGGCACGAAGCCCTGCAGCCGCCCGAGCGCCGCGTTGTAGGCCCACACCTGCGCGCAGGTCGCGAGGTCCGTCGAGGTCGAGAGCCCGCCGTCCTTCAGGAGCCCGAGCGTCGTGAACTTCACGTCGACGATCCGGTAGTGGAACGGCGCGCCGTCGAGCGCGGGAGCGGGCGCGTGCGGGTCGTCGTCGCCGGCGAACGCGTCCACGCACATCCGCGAGAGCACATCGGAGCGGACGATGAGGTCGACCTTCCCGTACATGCGGCTCTGCGGGTCGCGCAGCACGCCCTGCGCGATCGCGCTGTCCCCGCGCTGCATCGCGCGCCAGGTCTCGAGCGCCGCGCGCGGCGAGCGCGCGTCGGTCCGGTCGCCGGGGATCGTCGTGAGGCCGACCTGCGTCGCGAGATGCGCGAGCACGGTCGCCTCGAAGCGCTGCCCCTGCTCCGAGAGCCAGCGGCCGAAGTCGAGCCGCTCGTCGTACCCCGCGCGCATGACGTCCGGCACGAAGCCACGCGAGGTGCCGTAAAGGTCGAGCCAGTCGATGAGCTCGTTGCGCCGGCACCAGTTCCGCGTCGCGCCCGCCGACACCCAGTCGGCCCACTCCGCGTCGGTGGCGGGATCGAGGACCGTGCCGTCGTCGCGCGTGACGATCGCATCGGCTGCGCGCGCAGGGCGGCCGATCGCGAGCCCGAGCGCGAGCTGCCGCTCGTCGCTCACGCGCTCGACCCGAGCATGCCGTCGTACGTCCTCACGGTCCGACCGTATCAGGCGAGAAGGCGCGCGGCGGAGAGGAAACCGATCGGGTGGGACGTCCGGCCGTCGAGCGCGAGGTCCGCGAGGATCTCGCCGACGACGCTCGCGAACTTGAAGCCGTGGCCCGAGCACGCCGACGCGTACACCGTGCGCTCGTCCGCGCGGTCGATGACGAAGTGGCCATCCGGCGTGCGCGTGTACATGCAGACGTGCGTGTCGCGCAGTGGGCCGTCCGCCGCCGGGAGGTGACGCCGCGCGAAGGCGCGCACGCGCTCCTCGTCGGCCGGGCGCGGCGCGCGGTCGAGCGCGTCGGGATCGGCGGGGTCGCCGGTCCCGTGGCGCGCGACCTTGAGGCCGTGCTCGTCCGGCGGGAAGCCGTAGTAATCGCCGTCCGGCGTTCCCATGATCCAGACAGGCAGCGGGCCGACAGGCCCCACCGGGTCGAACCAGAAGAGCGGCACGCGGTGCACCTCGAGGACCGGCGCGAGGAAGGGGAGCGCCACGGGCAGCCACGCTCCCGCGGTCAGCACCACGCGATCGCCGTGGTCGAGCTGACCGGCGTGCCCGATGGCGAGACCGTCGCCGTCCCTTCGCACGCCGGCCGGTGCGCCGAAGCGCAGCGTCGCGCCCGCGCGCTCCGCGAGCCGCAGATGCGTCTCGATGCACCGCTCCGGCGCGAGCCAGCCGGCCTGCTCCTCGAGGAGCGCGGTCCAGCCAGGATCGAGGCGCAACGCGGGGTAGCGGCGCATCGTCTCCGCCGCGTCGAGCACCTCGTGCGCGAGACCGTGCTCCCGCGCGCTGCGGAGCGCTCCGCCGACGAGCTCGCCGCCGGGCGGGCCCGCGTAGAGACCGCCGGTCTGCGTGAGGAGGGTCTCTCCGGACGCCGCCTCGAGCGCGCGCCATCCGGCCCACGCGCTCCGGAGCAGCGGCACGTAATCGGGATGCTCGAAGTACGCGAGGCGGATGATCCGGGAGCGTCCGCCGAACGAGGCCCTGGTGTGGCCGCGCTCGAAGCGCTCGAGCCCGAGCACGCGCGCCCCGCGCGAGGCGAGGTGGTACGCGGCGGCGCTGCCCATCGCGCCGAGGCCGATGACCGCCACATCGAAGCCCGCCATCCCGAGCGCCGACACTAGACTCGCCCGACATGGCGCGCTTCATCGTCCAGGGCGGCACGCCGCTGCGCGGCGAGATCACCGCCTCCGGCAACAAGAACTCGGCGCTGCCGCTCATCGCCGCGTCGCTGCTCACCGAGGAGCCGTTCATCCTCCGGAACCTGCCGCGGATCCGCGACGTGCGGGGGATGCTCGAGATCCTCGCCGGACTCGGGGCCGAGATCGAGGAGCTCGACGAGCACGCGGTCCGCATCAGGACCGCGAACGTGCGGCGGACGGACATCGACGCGAAGCTCTCGCGCGAGATCCGCACCTCGCTCCTGTTCGCCGGCCCGATGCTCGCCCGCTTCAACAAGGTCACGCTCGGCCCGCCCGGCGGCGACGTCATCGGCCGGCGCCGGACCGACACGCACTGGCTCGCCATGCGCGCGCTCGGCGCGCAGCTCGTGACCGACCAGGGCGGCTACGGCCTCCGCGCCGAGAAGCTCGCCGGGAACGAGGTGCTCCTCGACGAGGCATCGGTCACCGCGACGGAGAACGCGCTCCTCCTGTCGGTCCGCACGCCGGGCCGCACGCTCATCCGGAACGCGGCGAGCGAACCGCATGTCCAGGAGCTCGCGATGGTCCTGGTCGAGATGGGTGCGCGCGTCCACGGCATCGGCACGAACACCATCGAGGTGAAGGGCGTCGAGAGGCTCCGCGGGATCGACCACACGATCTGGAGCGACCACATGGAGGTCGGCTCGTTCATCGGGCTCGCGGCGATGACGCACGGCGACGTCACCGTGCGCCGCTGCGCGCCGACCCACCTGCAGATGACGCAGGCGGTCTTCCGCCGGCTCGGCGTCGACACGGTCGTCGAGGGCGACCAGCTGCACATCGCGGAGAAGGACCGCTATCAGATCCAGGACGACATCGGCGGGAAGATCCCGACGGTGAAGTCGGGACTCTGGCCCGCGTTCCCGAGCGACCTCACGAGCATCGCGACGGCGGTCGCGACGCAGTGCGAAGGCACCGTCCTCATCCACGAATGGATGTTCGACCAGCGCATGTTCTGGGTGAACTCGCTCGAGGCGATGGGGGCGCGCGTCGTCCTCTGCGACCCGCACCGCGTCATCGTCCTCGGGCCATCGCAGCTGTACGCGACGCACCTGCGCAGCCCGGACATCCGCGCAGGGCTGGCGCTGCTCGGCGCCGCGCTCGCGGCAGAGGGCACGAGCACGATCGACAACGTCGAGCAGATCGATCGCGGCTACGAGGCGATCGACGAGCGCCTGCGCGGCCTCGGCGCGCAGATAGAGAGGACCCAGTGAGCGGCGAGGGGTCGACCTGATCGACCCGGCGTCGATCGGGTCGGCGCCGCCGTCATACGTCACGCACCTCGAGTGCGCGCGCTGCGGGGCGACCGCGGACGCGATGAAGGTCGCGAACCTCTGCACCGCCTGCGGCGGGCCGTACCTCGTGCGCTACGACCTCGAGCGGATGCGCACGAGCACGCCGAAGAGCGTGCTGTACGGCCGCCAGGCCTCGCTCTGGCGCTACCGCGAGCTCCTGCCGGTGCAGGACCAGGAGAACATCGTCTCGCTCGGCGAGCCGAACACGCCGCTCTACGAGGTGCCGGTCCTGGGTGACAAGCTGGGCCTGCACCGGCTGTCGGTGAAGGACGAGGGCCTGCTGCCGACCGGCTCGTTCAAGGCGCGCGGCGCGGCCGTCGGCGTCACGCGCGCGGGCGAGCTCGGCGTGACGACCATCGCGCTGCCGACCGCGGGCAACGCCGGCGCGGCCTGGGCCGCGTACGGCGCGCGCGCGGGCATCGGCGTCGTGGTCGCCATGCCCGCGACGACGCCGGACGTCATCCAGCGCGAGACGGCCTCCTACGGCGCGCGCGTGTACCTCGTGGACGGATCGATCGCGGACGCGGGCGCGCTCGTGAAGGCCGCGTGCGCCGAGTACGGCTGGTACGACGCGTCCACGCTGAAGGAGCCGTACCGCATCGAGGGCAAGAAGACGATGGGCTTCGAGCTCGCCGAGCAGCAGCGCTGGGAGATGCCCGACGTCATCGTGTACCCGACGGGCGGTGGCGTCGGGCTCATCGGCATGTGGAAGGCGTTCGAGGAGCTCCGCGCGCTCGGCTGGATCGGCCAGAAGCGCCCCCGCTTCATCGCCGTGCAGGCCGCGGGCTGCGCGCCGATCGTGAAGGCGTTCCACGCGGACGCGGACGTGTCCGAGCCGTGGCCCGACCCGGTGACGTTCGCAGCGGGCCTCCGCGTCCCGAAGGCGCTCGGCGATTTCCTGGTGCTGCGGATCCTGCGCGAGTCGAAGGGCACCGCGATCGACGTGAGCGACGAGCGGACGCGCGACATGATGCGGCTCGCGGGGACGACCGAGGGGCTGTGCCTCTGCCCCGAGGGCGCCGCGGCGTTCGAGGGGGCCTACCAGCTCCGCCAGATGGGCTTCATCGACGAGCACGAGGACGTCGTCGTGTTCAACACCGGCAGCGGCCTCAAGTACGCCGAGTCGCTCCAGGGGCTCGACCCGATCCGCCTCGCGCGCGGCGAGCCGATCCCGCGCGTCGAGCGGCAGCTGCAGGAGGCCTTCGAGGGTCACCGGCCGCTCGTCGTCGAGTCCGGCCGGCTGCGGGTCGCGCCCGACGAGGAGTGAGCGGACGCACTGCCGCTCGCTTGACCGCCCGCTATAGTCCGCGCTCGTGACCGCCAACGCCGACACCCGGACGAACGGCGCGCCCGTCCTCCAGAACCGCCGCCGCCGCGGCGTGCTCGGTGGCCTGGTCGTCATGGCCGTCGGCTTCGCCTTCTTCCTCCCACCGCTCGGCGTGGCGAACGCGTCGTCGTACCTGTTCCTCGCGCTCGGGATCGCCTTCGCGGTCGCCTACTGGCAGAGCCTCACGCCGTACGTGTACCTGATCCCGGCGGCGACGCTCCTCGGTCTCGGCCTCGGCCTCCTCATCCCCGAGTGGTTCTCGCTGCCGAACGACGTCGCCTCGGTCGTGTTCCTCGCCGCGCTCGCGGTCGGCTTCGCGGCGGCGTACCTCATCCGGCCGCAGCGACAGTGGCCGCTCATCCCCGCCGCGGTCATGGGCCTCGTCGCCGTGGCCGAGCTCTTCGGCGCCGGCACGATCATCCCGACCGCCGTGCAGCCGTTCTTCGTCCCGCTCGCGCTGCTCGGCGTCGGTGCCTACCTCATCGTCGGACCGAGAGCGGGGTAGCGAGACCGGGTCCCGACCAGGACCCGCGCTGCCACTAGCATCGGACGCGATGGAGATCGCGCCCGACATCCTGTCGGTCATCGGGCGGACGCCCCTCGTGAGGCTCTCTCGGCTTTCCCGCGACGTGCGGCCCGCCGTCGTCGCGAAGCTCGAGATGCTGAACCCGGGCGGCTCCGTGAAGGACCGCATCGGCCTGCTCATGATCGAGGATGCCGAGCGCCGCGGGTTGCTGAAGCCGGGCGGGACCATCGTCGAGCCGACGAGCGGCAACACCGGTGTCGGCCTCGCGATGGCCGCGGCGATCAAGGGCTACCGCCTCGTCTGCACGATGGCCGACAAGCAGAGCCAGGAGAAGCGGGACCTCCTGCGCGCCTTCGGCGCCGAGGTCGTCGTCTGTCCCACCGCGGTGCCGCCGGAGCATCCGGAGTCCTACTACAAGGTGGCGGAGCGCCTCGCGCGCGAGCTTCCCGGCGGCTTCCAGCCGAACCAGTACTACAACCCGCAGAACCCCGAGGCCCACTACCGCACCACCGGGCCCGAGATCTGGGAGCAGACCGAGGGGAAGATCACGCACTTCGTGACGGGCATCGGCACGGGCGGCACGGTGACCGGGGCGGGCCGCTACCTGAAGGAGCGCAACGCGAAGGTGCAGATCGTCGGCGCCGATCCCGAGGGCTCCATCTACACGGGCGCGATCCACCCGTACAAGACGGAAGGCATCGGCGAGGACTTCTACCCCGGGACGTTCGACCGGTCCGTCGTCGACCGCTGGGTGCGCGTGAGCGACCGCGACTCGTTCCTCACGGCGCGCCGCCTCGTGCGCGAGGAGGCGATCCTCGCCGGCGGCTCGGCGGGCACCGCGCTCTTCGCCGCGCTCGAGGTGGCGAAGGAGCTCGAGGAGGACGCGCTCGTCGTCGTGCTCCTCCCGGATTCGGGCCGGTCGTACCTCTCGAAGGTCTTCAACGACGAGTGGATGCGCCAGAACGGCTTCCTCGACCGGTTCCCGATGCTCGCGCGCGTCTCCGACGTGATGAAGGACCGCGAGCCGGGCACGCCCGAGCTCATCGTCGTCGGGATGGGGGAGAGCGTGCGGAGCGCGATCGACACCATGCAGCGCTACGGCATCTCGCAGATCCCCGTCGTCTCCAACGGCAGCGCGAAGACGGTCGCGGACATCGTCGGGAGCGTGCAGGAGAAGACGATGCTCGACCGGGTGTTCCGCGAGCCGGGCCTCGTCGACGAGCGCGTCGAGCGGCTCATGGAGCCGCCCTTCCCCGTCGTGCAGGCCGACGACGACATCGAGCGCCTCTACAGCGAGCTCTCCGGCGGCGCGGCTGCCCTCGTCGCCGCGCGCGCGGACCGGCCGGTCTCCGTCATCACGAAGGCCGACCTCCTCGAGTTCGTCGCGCACCAGCGTCGCCGCGCGCGCTAGCTGCAGAGGGTGACCGCACCGGAGGCCCGTCCGCGGCAGCTCGTGCCCGCCGATCTCGGCATCGGCACGCTGTTCTGGCGCGTTCGCGAGGCGGTCGTCGTTGGCGACGCGGAAACCGGCCGCATCGTGCTGTGGAACCCGGCGGCGACGCGGATGTTCGGCTATTCGGCGGAGGACGCCGTGGGCCTGACCCTCGACACCCTGGTGCCGCCGGAGCTGAAGGACGCGCACCGTGCGGGCCTCGCGCGATACGCGGCGACCGGCGTGGGGACGATCGTCGACCGGGACCGGGCCGCGGAGCTGCCCGCCCTGCGGAAGGACGGCTCCCGGCTGATCATCGAGCTCTCACTGAGCGCTCTGGACCCGATCCCCGGGCTCGCGCGTCCGGTGTTGGCGATCGTGCGGGACGTCACGGAGCGCCGGCGCGCCGAGGAGCTGCGGGTCGCCCTCGCGCGGGAGCAGGCCGCACATGCCGCCACCGAGCAGCGCGCGCAGGATGCCCGCGAGCTCGCTGCTGCCCACGCCGAGCTGAGCGCCGCGATGCGCGCGCTAGCCGAAGAGAGCGCGGAACGGCAGCAGGAGCTGGCGGCGCGCGTGCGGCACGCCGAGCTCTCTGCCGACGTGAGCGACGCGCTCATCGCCCGCGGCCCGCTCGACCGTCGCCTGCAGCGTTGCTGCGAGGCGATCTCGCGCCGGCTCGATGCGGCCTTCGCGCGGATCTGGGTGCTCGACCGGGCCGCGCAGCTCCTCGTGCTGCGGGCGAGCGCCGGCATGTACACGCACCTCGACGGACCGCACTCGAGCGTCCCGGTAGGTGCGTTGAAGATCGGGCTCATCGCCTCGGAACGGCAGCCGCACCTGACCAACTCGGTGATCGGCGACGAGCGCGTCGCTGACCAGGAGTGGGCGAAGCGCGAGGGCATGATCGCCTTCGCGGGATACCCGCTCCTGGTCGAAGATGAGCTGGTCGGGGTGATGGCCCTCTTCGCGAAGCACCACCTGCCCGAGAGCACGCTCGCCGCGCTCAGCACCGTCGCGAACGTGATCGGGCTTGCGATCGACCGCGAGCTGCGCGTCGCCGGCTGATCGCGGCGATACTCCGGCCATGAACAAAGACACCCGCAGGCAGGGCTTCGAGACGCTCGCGATCCACGCGGGGCAGGAGCCCGAGGGACTGACGGGCGCGGTCGTCGTCCCGATCTTCCAGACCTCCACGTACGCGCAGGAGGCCGTCGGCAAGCACAAGGGCTACGAGTACTCGCGCACCGGCAACCCGACGCGGCACGCGCTGGAGACCTGCCTTGCCGCGCTCGAGGCCGGCGCCTGGGGGCTCGCGTTCTCGTCGGGCATGGCAGCGACCGACGCGGTCGCGCACCTCCTCTCGAGCGGCGACCACGTCGTCATGGGCGACGACGTCTACGGCGGGACGTACCGGCTCTTCGCGCGCGTGTTCGACCGGCTCGGCATCGCGCTCTCCGCGGTGGACATGCGCGACCCGCGGAACGTCCGGCGCGCCGTGCGCAAGCGCACGAAGCTCGTGTGGATCGAGACGCCGACGAACCCGCTCCTCAAGATCGTCGACATCGAGGCCGTCGCCGCGATCGCGCGCGACGCGGGCGCGTGGTCCATCGTCGACAACACCTTCGCGAGCCCGTACCTGCAGCAGCCGCTGCACCACGGCGCCGACCTCGTGCTGCACTCCACGACGAAGTACCTCGGCGGGCACTCCGACGTCGTCGGTGGCGCGCTCGCCGGGAGGTCGGACGACCTCCGCGAGCGGCTCGCCTTCATCCAGAACGCCGCGGGCGGCGTGCCGGGGCCGCTCGACGCGTGGCTCGTCCTGCGCGGCACGAAGACCCTCAGCGTCCGGATGGACCGCCACTCGGCCAACGGCCAGGCCATCGCGGAGTGGCTCGTCGAGCACCCGAAGGTGACCGCGGTGAACTACCCCGGCCTCGCCTCACACCCGCAGCACGAGCTCGCCCGCCGGCAGATGCGCGCGTTCGGCGGGATGCTCTCGTTCGAGCTGAAGGGCGGCGAGGCCGCTGCGACAAGGATGGCGGCCCGCACGAAGCTCTTCGCGCTCGCCGAGTCGCTCGGCGGGGTCGAGTCGCTCATCGAGGTCCCGCTCGCGATGACGCATGGCTCCGTGCGCGGCACGAAGCTGGCGCCGCCCGCGGGGCTGGTGCGGCTCTCCGTCGGCATCGAGACCGTGGACGACCTCATCGCCGACCTCGCGCACGCCATCGGCTGAGCAGGCGGACAGCCAAGCCCGCGGCCGTCCGGCACGTTCCTTGCTGGCAGAGCAGGGTTCCGGGCGTCCGCGGCAAAGGGGTTCGAATGGAGCACGCGTCGCGCGCGACCAAGCCGCTGCGCGTGCTCGTGGTCGAGGACGATGACGAGACCCGGCTCATGCTCCGCGAGGCGCTCACCGACGAGGGCTTCGAGGTCATCACGGCGCAGGACGGCCTGCACGCCCTGCGGACCGTTGCCGCGGGGTCCCCGGACGCGATCGTCCTCGACTTCGACCTTCCGCTCATGAGCGGCCCCGACGTCGTGCTCGAGTGGCGCACCCGCCGGCCGCACGAGCAGGTCCCGGTGATCGGGATGAGCGCCCTGCGCGAGGGGCCCGACGTCGCGCGGGAGCTCCACCTCACGACCTTCCTCCAGAAGCCGTTCGAGATCGACACGCTCATCTCGGCCATCCGCGCCGACACCGCGCGCGCGGAGGCCTAGCCCCGCAGGAGCGTTCGCTTGGCAAGCCGGTTGCACACCGGCCCCAGGTATGACGCCTGACGAGAAGCGGAGCGAGAAGCGCGTGCTCGTGGTCGAGGACGACGAGGACGTGCGCAAGATGATCGCGCTCGCCCTCAGCGACGAGGGCTTCGAGGTGCTCACCGCCCACGATGGCCATCACGCGCTCCGCATCGTCGCCAGCGGCCGGCCCGACGTCATCGTGCTCGACTTCGGGCTCCCGCACCTCGACGGCCCGACCTTCGCCGAGCAGTGGCGCACGCGTGTCCCGCCGGACCAGCAGGTGCCGATCGTCGGCATGAGCGGGCTCCCGAACGGGCCGGAGCTCGCGCGTCAGAGCAGGGTGAACGAGTTCCTGCCCAAGCCGATCGACCTCGATGCGCTCGTGGAGGCCGTCGTCCGCCACGCCTAGGCGACCGACGCCGGTCACACGACCGCCTACGCTCCCTGCGTGAACGTCGCGATCGCCTTCGGGGCCGGGATCCTCTCCTTCCTCTCGCCCTGCGTCCTCCCGCTCGTGCCCGCGTTCCTCGTGAACATCGCGGGCGAGGCCGCCCTCGACGGCACGCGCCGCCGGCGCACCGTCGCGCACGCGCTCGCGTTCGTGCTCGGGTTCAGCGCCGTCTTCACGCTGCTCTGGGTCGGCCTGGCGCTCGCGGGCGGCCTCGCGGGCGAGCTGAAGTACTGGGTCGAGCGCGTCGCCGGCGGCCTCCTCGTGCTGATGGGTGCCCACATGCTCGGCCTCATCACCCTGCCGCTCCTCCAGCGGCGCTTCGACGTGCGCCTCGAGGGCCGCCGGACCGGGCTCCCGCGCTCGTTCCTCATCGGCTCGGGGTTCGGGCTCGCCTTCACCCCGTGCGTCGGGCCGTACCTCGGCGTCATCCTCACGCTCCTGTTCGGCGCCGACCTCGCGAGCGGCGCGGTGCTTCTCCTCGCGTACGCGCTCGGGCTCGGCGTCCCGTTCCTCCTCATCGCCGGCGGCGTCGGCTTCGCGCAGCGGCTCGTGCGCTGGCTCGCGCGCCACCAGCAGGCGGTGAACGCGATCGGCGGTACGCTCGTCATCGCGATGGGACTCCTCATGCTCTCGGGACAGTTCACGCGCGTCGCGCAGCTCTTCAACTTCCTGCCGCTGCTTGGCTGAGGCGCACAGTGATGCAGCAGGCCGACGCGCGCACCCGCCTCGCCACGAACCTCGCGCTCGCCGCGATCGCGCTCGCGTCCGCCGTCGCCCTCGCGTGGCCCGCCCTGCCGTGGAGCGCGGGCGCCGGCGAGGTGCCGGCCCGCGCCGGCGTCGTCCTCCGTGCGATCGACGGCCCGGCCGACTCGCCGCGGATCGGGGGCCAGGCGCCCGACTTCGAGTGGACGACCCCGGCGGGGAAGACCCAGCGCCTCTCGCAGCTCCGCGGCCGGACCGTGGTCCTGAACTTCTGGGCGACCTGGTGCGAGCCGTGCCGCGAGGAGATGCCGGCGCTCGACCGCGCCGCCCAGGCCGATCCGGCGCTGGCGGTGCTCGCGCTCGACCTCGACGAGAGCGCGGACAAGATCGACTCCTTCATCGCCTCATACCGCATCGCGAAGGTCGAGGCGATCCTCGACGCCGGGAAGAAGATGGCGACCCGCTACGGCGTCGTGGGCCTGCCGACGACGTTCTTCATCGGCCCGGACGGGATCGTCCGCCACCTCGAGATCCGCGGCATGGACGCGGCCGTCATCCAGGCCGGCCTCGCGAAGGCGCGATGAGCACGCTGCCGGGCGGGCAGACGGAGGTCCGCCGCGTCGCGCGCCCGCAGCCGCCGCGCCTGTACCGCGACGGCGCGTACACGCCGACCGACCGCACACCGCCGCCGGAGCGCGCGATCACCCTCATCGTCGACGGCACGGAGCTCGCGACGATCGCGTGCTCCCCGACGCGCGTCATCGCGCTCGCGCTCGGGTTCCTGCGGCTCGAGGACATCATCCGCACCGCGGACGACGTCGCGCTCATGGAGGTCTGCGACGAGGAGACCGTCGTGAAGGTGCGCCTCGCGCCGACCGCGCGCGCGGTCCCGCACGACCGCAAGCGCATCCTCACCTCCGGCTGCGGCCGCGGCGTCACGTTCTCGCTCGACGTCGTGCCGGTCGAGGGCGGGATGTCCGTGCGGCCGGAGCGGCTCATGGAGTGGATGGAGACGCTGCTCGAGAGCGCGACCGGCTACCGCGAGCACGGTGGCACGCACGCCGCGGGCCTCTTCGGCGAGGGCGGCCTCGAGATCCTCGTCGAGGACATCGGCCGGCACAACACGGTCGACCGTGTCGCCGGCGAGGCGCTGCTGCAGGACCGGCCGACGGCAGGCAAGGCGATCCTCACGAGCGGCCGCATCTCGAGCGAGATGCTCGTGAAGTGCTCCCGCCTCGGCGTAGGGATCGCCGCGTCGCGCACGAGCCCGACCGAGCTCGCGGTTTCGCTCGCGCAGGAGTCCGGGATCGCGCTCATCGGCTACGTGCGGCGCGGCCAGCTCCAGGTCTTCCACGATCCGGGCCGTCTCGCGACAGGCTGACCGCAGGGAAGGGCCGGGACCCGCCGTACCATCCAGGCGCATGCAGCGCGGTGTCCCGCTCCTCATGCGCGCGGCCGGAGAGCTGCTCGTCGCGGAGGACGAGGGATCCGTCGTGCGCGCCGCGATGCGCCTGCTCGGCGACCACTACGGCTACGGCACGCGCTTCCTCCTCCTGCGCGAGGGCGACGTCCTGCGCACCGCCGCCGCCGAAGGTCCCGGCACGGACACGCCCGAGGCCCAGGGCTTCACCACGGCCATCGGCCGGGGGCTCACCGGGGCCTGCGCCGAGCTGCGCAAGGTGCTGAACGTGCGGGACGTGACGCGCGACCCGCGGTTCATCGGCGTCATCCCGGGCACGCGGTCCGAGATCTGCGTGCCGCTCGCGGTCCGCGACG
>DASUCM010000093.1:0-24320 GCA_036276035.1 Candidatus Limnocylindria bacterium
CGCGGAGCGGAGCGAGTCACCGAGCAGCCGGTGCACGTCGATGCGCACCTTCTGCTCCGCCTTGCGCTCGTCCTTCGCGTCGCGCTCCTTCTTCGCCTCTTCCTTCTTCTTGTCCTCGCCCTCGACCTTCGGTGCGCGCTCTTTCGGCCCGACCTTCGGGGTGGGCTTCGCCGGCCGCTTCTCCTCGGCCCTGTCGGTGAACTGCTTCACCGCGGCGAGGATCGCCTCGCGCTGCGTCGCCGTGATCTTGCCGGCGTGCACGAGCTGGTCGAGGATCTCCTCGAGCTTCGGCACCGGCGGCTTCGCCTTCTCGGTGCGCTCCGGGTGCGCGGCTGCCTGGCCGTCGGCCGGCTGGAACGCCGCCGCCGCCACGCCGCCGAGCAACGCGACGCTGAGCACCGGTGTCCCGAGCGCCAGCGCGACCTGTCGTCTTCCGAGCCTCATCTGCTGCCTCTCCCCCTCTTGGGTCACGCGACCGCACCCGACCCACCGGCGGGGCGGTCGTCACCGGCGTAACGGGGCGGAGTGGCGGTCCGTCACGGGTCTCCGCCGCCGAGCGCGGGCGCCCGCGTGAGCGCGCGGTGCGCGTTCCGCACGTACCATCCGACCGGGTGAGGATCGCGTTCGCCGCCGCCGAGGTGGCCCCGTTCATGAAGGTCGGCGGCCTGGCGGACGTCGCCGGCTCGCTGCCGCAGGCCCTCGCCGCGGCAGGACATGACGTGACCGTGTACCTGCCGCTGCACCGCGGCATCGACCGCGCGAAGCACGGCATCGGTGACGAGGGCCACGTCCGCTCGGTCCCGTACGGGCAAGCGAGCGCCCGCGTCGGCTACCCGGAGCTCCGTCGCGACGGGGTGCGCATCGTCTTCGTCCGCAACGACCAGCGCATCGCGCGCGAGAAGCCCTACGGGTACCCGGATGACGACAAGCGCTACGCCTTCTGGTGCCGCGCCGTCGCGACGGACATCGCGGCCGGCGCGCCGCCCGACGTCGTCCACGCGCACGACTGGCACGCGGGGCTCCTCGTGCCGCTCGTCGGACGCCGGACCGCGACCGTGTTCACGATCCACAACCTCGCGTACCAGGGGAAGACCTCGGCGAAGGCGCTCGACGTCATCGGCGTGCGCTACACCCGGAAGCCCTTCGAGAAGCGCGGTGAGCTGAACCCGATGGCGCGCGGCATCGCCGCGGCGGACGTCGTGAGCACCGTCAGCGAGCGATACGCGCAGGAGATCCTCACGCCGGAGTTCGGCGAGGGTCTGCAGGACCTCCTCGCCGAGCGGAAGGCGGATCTGCACGGGATCGTGAACGGCATCGACACCGCGTTCTTCGACCCCGCGACGGACCGCCACATCGCGCGGACGTACTCGGCTCACGATCTCTCCGGGAAGGCGGAGTGCAAGGCGGCGCTCCAGCGGGAGCTCGGGCTTCGCGTCGGCCCGGCCGCACCGCTGCTCGGCGTCATCGGCCGTCTCGTCGAGCAGAAGGGCATCGACCTCCTCACCGCGGTCGCGCCCAAGCTCCTCGCCTCCGGCGCGCAGCTCGTCGTCCTCGGGACCGGGGACGCGTCGTACGAGGCGAAGTGGCGCGACTTCGCGAAGGCGAACCCCGGCGGGCTGTCGCTCACGCTCGGCTTCGACGCCGCGCTCGCGCAGCGGATCTACGCGGGCTGCGACCTCTTCCTCATGCCGTCGCGGTTCGAGCCGTGCGGGCTCGGGCAGCTCATCTCGCTGCGCTACGGGACGATCCCGGTCGTGCATGCGGTCGGTGGCCTGCGCGACACGGTCCATGACCTCGACGCGAAGCGCGACGGGAACGGGTTCTCCTTCGATCGCTACTCGCCGGACGCGTTCCAGGGCGCGCTCGATCGCGCGCTCGCCGCGTACCGGAAGGATGGGCCGGCCTGGGACGAGCTGCGCCGTCGCGGGATGCGAGAGGATCACTCGTGGGGCGCCTCGGCGAAGCGCTACGAGGCCCTGTACCGGACGGCGGTGAACGCGAGAACCGACTCGCGACGCTAGCTAGAAGCCGATCTCACTACCACCACCGGTGCAGTTGCGTCCAACGAGCACCACTCGAGCGCCAGCGGTCCGCTCGAGCGACGCGCACGCGTAACTCGTATTGCCACCGGCGCTGCCGCGATCCGCACTGGCAGCGTCCACCTGGACTCTCCGGCTCTCCACGCGCACCCGGAACTCCTGCCGCGCGCCTTCCGTCGTCAGGCGGACCGTCGCGAACGTCGCCGTGTTGCCACTTGTGTAGGCCTGCCAAAGGCACTCGCGCGCGGTCGCATCGTATCCCTCTCCGCGGCCGTATTGCTCGACACCGCAATCCTTGGCTGTCCCTGGCGAATCGATCGCCGGGCTAGGGGTGATCCGCTCTCCACATGCCGACAGGCTGATGAGGATTGCGAGTGCAAGGCCCTTACCGCGCAAATGATCGGACATCGGCGATGACTTCCGTCACGGATCGGCCGTTGACCTGACGGAGCACATCGAACTCCGGTCTAGCGAGCGCCGCTGGATCGCCCGTGTATCGGATAGTCCCTGAAGAATCGACGAGGAACCTGCCCTGGTACTCGCCCAGCACCGTGTATGGGATGTCGTTGGAGTCGCGACGCAGGAACACGAGGAACTCTTCGCCATGTCGCATCACTGGCACACCTTCGAACGATGCCTCGATCACCCGACCATGCGGTCGTCCGGTGCTGCCGTCCTTGACCACGCTGCGGGGCAGCACGCCTCCCGTGTTGGTCAGCGCAATCCGCTGCCCTCTCTGAGCGAGTCCGCGGACCGGATCCAAGATCTCCAAGGTAATTGTCATGAAGGGGAGGCCACCTATCACGCTGGCTTGCGTACGCGTAACGCGCCCGCGTGCGATGACGTCTGCGTCCCGAGTCAGCTCGGCGAGTGTCCGGTAATTGTGGCGCAGTATTCCGGAAATGGAGGTTCCGGAATCTGACGGATCTTCTCCGCTCGGCAAACGGTGCGACGTCGCAGTTAGCGCGAGCAGCAGAGCGAGTACGGCACCAAGCGAGACGGTGGCTATCCGCTCCTGCATTACTGAGCTCCAGGTAGCGTTCGTGCGTGCTGGATGTCGTCGTCCCTCGGCGCGTATAAGACGGACCCGCAGGCTAGGAAGTTCGAGGTATCCGGCCACATGAGTGCGCAAAAGACATTCGTGTGATCCAGTCCAATTCCGTGCCCGAACTCGTGCGCCGCGACGGACTGCACTTCTCGGGAATCTGGATAGAGCGCAGGATCGGCCAGCCAAGAGTCGTTCAGGCTGATCTCCGCATAGACCCAATTCTCAAAGGGGATGCAGCCTACGCAAGCGACAACGCCGGTCCCGTCCGCGCGGCGCATGACCGTTACGCCAACCCAGTCCTTGTCTCGTCCGTACGCCATCGCGTAGAAATCTTCCTCGGACTGAGTACGGTCAGTCGTCTCCGCGAACGAGATGAGCGTGCCCCCAACATAGTTCCACGACGAAACCGCGTTCCTGGAGAGGGTCCCGTAGAAGGGGTTGATCATCGCGGGGTCGATCCAGTACTGGCGATTCGCGACACCGCCGATCAGCTCATACGTGTAGCGAGCAGCGTTGGTCTGCGCTCCCGCGCTCAGACCAAGTTGAGCGGTTAGGACGAGAATGAGGACGCACAGGATGCGGTTGATTGTCATTGCTCACCTCGATTTGGAGGATGGTCAGATGGGATTGATTGCCACGCCATACCCGGGCGCTACACGATCTAGCAACAGTCCTGTAACGGTACGGCGGCTTCTCGCTTGAGCACGATCGTCGAGCTCGAGGAGCTCGTGCAGCGCCTTCCGGCGGATGCCGCCGGCGCGGCCCGCCGCATCTTCTCCGTGACCACGACGACGGGGACGCTCGAGGCGCCGAAGGAGATGGAGGGCTGGATCACGAAGCTCTTCGGGTCGCTCGAAGCCGTGCGCTCGCAGCGGATCGTCCGCGTGACGAACCTCGTCACCCTCGAGGGCGCGCTCTTCAACGAGCTGCGCTCGCGGCGGCCGATGGAGGTCAAGGGCGGCGACGACGTCCGCAAGGCGATCGCGGACGCGGCCAACGATCCGTTCTGCAACGTCGAGACCGGCACGCCCGCCGATCCGTTCGGCCGGATCGCGGGGAAGCACGGGACGAGCGTGTCGAACGTCGCGAAGTACGACGGCTTCCACGGCGTCCTCGTCTTCAAGGAGCACGACCCGCTCGCCCCGGTGAGCGCGGACGTCCTCGCCGACCACTTCTCGACGGCCCGCGCGTGGGCGCGCAAGGGCGTCGAAGCGGACCCGGCCGCGCGCTACTACTTCCTCATGTGGAACGCGCTCTGGCGCGCCGGGGGGTCGATCGTGCACGGTCACATGCAGATGACGCTCACCCGGCGGATGCACTACCCCAAGGTCGAGGCGCTCCGCCGCCAGTCGCTCGAGTACGCGGGCGAGTACGGGCGCGACTACTTCGAGGACCTCTGGTCGGTCCACGAGGCGCTCGGGCTCGGCGTCGAGGTCGGCGGCGCACGCCTGATGGCCTACCTCGCGCCGATCAAGGAGCGCGAGCTGCTCGTGGTCGGGCGGCCGGGCGAGGACGAGGCGGCGCTCGCGGGCGCGATCGCGCGGGGCGTCGAGCGCCTACGCAACGAAGGTGTCGTGGCGCACAACATGGCGGTCTACCTGCCGCCGCTGACGCCCGATGGGAGCGACTGGTCGCGCTTCCCGCCGGTCGCCCGGATCGTCGACCGCGGCGATCCGGCGAACCGCACGAGCGACATCGGAGCGATGGAGCTGTACGCAGCGAGCGTCATTGCGAGCGATCCGTTCCGCGTGGCGGACGCTCTCCGCGCGTAGCGCGCTCGGCCTGCGTGCTTGGCTGCCCCGGGCGGGGGACCGGACTGTACGGCCCATTCAACACCGTTGCGCTATTGACGGTCACTCACTTGCCTGCTTAGCCTCCGGGGCAGATGGCGGACGTTACCTTCGTCTCGCGTCGGGACTCGAGCTTCCGGGAGTTCCCGCCCGCCTCCGCCCAACTCGCGGTGGTCCTTCCCTTCTACGGCGACCTCACGGTGTGGATCCGCAAGCCCGGCGCGCTCGGGTGGCATTTCCCCGCGTCGAGCCGACGCTCGGGCGAGACGATCATCGAGGTCGCCAAGCGCGAGCTCTGGGAGTCGGCGCGCGTGGTCACGTCCCGTCTCGACCTTCTCGGCGCGATCCGCCAGGACACGCCGAAGCCGTCCACGGCCTACGTCTACATGTGCGACGCTGCGCACCTTCCGTGGTCGTACGAGCTTCCCGAGGGTGTGGACGAGGTCGGCGTGTTCAGGGCGCCGCCTGCGCCCATGGCGTCTGAGTGGAGCCAGACCGTCCTGGACTACGCGCTGCGAGCGCGCCGCCTGGGCCTCCGCTAGCCCCCGGCATCCCGCCGCCGGACCCGCCGGCGGTCATCGCGGTCCAGCGCTGGCGACCGATCCCCTGGCTCCTCACGCTCGTCCTGCCGTTCGTCGTGTTCGGCTTCACCGCGGCGCGTCTCGCCCGCGCGCTCGGGTTCTCGACGCCGGTCGGCGAGATCTCGGCGCAGGAGCTCTTCGTGCGGTCCCTCCTCGTCGACGTGCCGCTCATCCTCGGCACGCTCCTCCTCGCGCGCTGGCTCCTGCGCGCGACGCCCGCCGATCTCGGCCTCGGCCGGCCCCGGGCGGCCTACTTCCGCTACGGGCTCATCTTCGGCTTCGGGCTCTTCCTCGCGAGCATCGCGATCGGGCTCGTGCAGGCGGCCGCGGTGGGGAAGGAGCAGCAGGCGATCGCGCGGGCGCTCCTCGCGCACCGCGGGCTCGACGCGCTCGTGCTCGACTTCGTCGCCGTCGCGGTCCTCACCCCGATCGCTGAGGAGCTGCTCTTCCGCGGCGTGTTCTTCGGCGGCGTCCGCCAGCGCGTGCCGTTCCTGCCCGCCGCGCTCGCGACGACCGGGCTCTTCACGCTCGTGCACGAGCCGCAGGCCTGGCCCGGCGTGTTCGTCCTCGGTTTCGGCCTCGCGCTCGCCTACGAGCGGACGAGGTCGCTCTGGGCGCCGATCGCCGCGCACGCGACGGTGAACGGCCTGCCGCTGCTGCTGCTCGCGAGCGCCGGGGGCTGACCCGGACGCACGCTCAGCGGAAGGTCTCGCGGAGCGCGCGCGCGAGCTCGGCCGGCGTGAGGCCGTCGCCGAGGTAGGAGTCCCCGGTGCGGATCTCGAAGTGGAGGTGCGGTCCGCCCTCGGGGTAGCCGCTCGAGCCGACCGCGCCGATGACCTCGCCCGCCCGCACGTGCTGGCCGGCGACGACGGTGACGCTCTCGAGATGCGCGTAGCGCGTGACGATGCCGCGACCGTGGTCGATCCAGACCTGCCGCCCGCGGATGAGATCGAGGGTGCGCTCCGGCGTGCGGCCGAGCGCGATCGCGTCGGCGAGTGCCGCCGCGCGCTCCTCCGCGCTCCAGTCCACGAAGTCGCGGTCCGCGCGCACGACGGCGCCGTCGCCCGAGGCGATGACGGGCGTCCCCGCGTCGGCGGGGAAGTCGATGCCCTCGTGGATGCCGGCGCGGTAGTCGCGCGCGGCCTCCGGCAGGAGCTCGGCCTCCGCCGGGACGGCGAAGCCTGCGATCGGCACGCGCAGGGGTGCGACCTGCGCCGGTGCACGCGAGCCGCGGCGCACGCCCGCCTCCGGCAGACCGCTGGCGACGAGCGGCGGCGCGGTGAACGTCGGGCGCGGCGCCGGCGGAGGCGGGGCGACGACCGTGGGCGCATCCGGCGGCAACGCGGCCGCGAGCCCGAGGATGAGCGCGAAGCACGCGAGGCCCGCGACCGCGAGCGATGCCCTCATATACTTCCGGAGGCTAGAGCGACGACCTTTAAGTCCGGTCCTGAGAGGCCGGGAAGGAAGTGGCGAGTGTCCATCCTGCTCGCGGCGGACGAGATCCGCAGGGCCATCACGCGGATCGCGCACGAGATCCTCGAGCGCGAGCCCGACAGCTCCCAGATCGCCATCGTCGGCATCCGCGCGCGCGGCGACATCCTCGCCCTGCGCCTGCGCGATGCGCTCCGCTCCATCGCCGGCCGCGAGGTGCCGCTCGGCTCCCTCGACATCACGCTCTACCGAGACGACCTCACCCGCATCGGCTACTCCCCGACCGTGCATCGCACCGACATCCCGTTCTCCGTCGACGACCGCGTCGTCGTCCTCGTCGACGACGTCCTCTTCACCGGCCGGACGATCCGTGCCGCGATGGACGCGCTCGTCGACTACGGCAGGCCACGCGCGATCCGCCTTGCGGTCCTCGTCGACCGGGGTCACCGCGAGCTCCCCATCAGGGCCGACTTCGTGGGCAAGAACATCGCCACCGCGCCCGGCGACGACGTGCGGGTGCGACTCGCCGAGTCGGACGGGCGCGACGAGGTCGATCTCGCGCAGCGGGTGCCGGCATGACGGTCGCCACGTTCGCCCGCCGCCACGTCCTCTCGACGGAGGACTGGTCCCGCGACGAGATCGAGCTCGTGCTCGAGAACACCGAGGCGATGCGCGAGATCCTCTCGCGCCCGGTCCGCCGCGCGCCGCCGCTGCGCGGCCGCACGGTCATCCTGTTCTTCGCGGAGGCGTCGACCCGGACGCGCGTGTCCTTCGAGCTCGCCGCGAAGGCGCTCTCGGCGGACGTCGTGAACATCAGCGCGGCGGGCTCGTCGGTCGAGAAGGGGGAGACGCTCCTCGACACCGTGCGCACGCTGGAAGCGCTCGGCGGCGACGTCATCGTCATGCGGCACAGCGCCTCGGGCGCGCCCTACTTCGTCGCCGACCGCACGAGCGCCGCCGTCATCAACGCCGGCGACGGCTGGCACGCGCACCCGACGCAGGGTCTCCTCGACGCGTACACGCTGCGGGGCGCGGTCGGCGATCTCGACGGCAAGCGGATCGTCATCGTCGGCGACGTCCTGCATAGCCGCGTGGCGCGGTCCGACATCCACACGCTCGTCCCGCTCGGCGCGCACGTGACGCTCTCGGGGCCGCCGACGCTCATCCCGTCGGCGTGGCGCTGCGGGGCGCTGCCCGCCGGCGTCTCGTACGAGCCGGACCTCGATCAGGCGATCGACGGCGCGGACGCGGTCATCGCGCTCCGCCTGCAGCGCGAGCGCGCGGCGGCCGGGCTCCTGCCCTCGCTGCGGGAGTACTCGCGGGTCTGGGGCGTCACCGAGGCGCGCGTGGCCCGGATGCGGCCGGGCGCGCCCGTCATGCACCCCGGCCCGATGAACGAGGGCATCGAGATCGAGGCCGCGGTCGCGCACGGCGCGCGCTCGCTCATCGAGACCCAGGTGACGAACGGCGTCGCCGTGCGGATGGCGCTCCTCTATCTGCTCGCGGGGCAGCCGTGACGCGCGCACCTGACCGCAAGGAGCTCGAGCGCCGCGGTCTCCTTGTCGTCCCGGGGTTCGTCGACCTGCACGCGCACCTGCGCGAGCCGGGCTTCGAGGACTCGGAGACGATCGAGACCGGCGCGCGCGCCGCACTGCGCGGCGGCTTCACGACGATCTGCGCGATGCCGAACACCGAGCCGGCCATCGATTCCCCCGGGCTCGTCGCGGAGCTCATCGCGAAGAGCGCCGCCGCCGGTGGAGCGCGGGTCCTCCCGATCGCGTGCATCACGCGCGGCCGCCGCGGCGCCGAGCTCGCGGACCTCGTCGAGCTCGCGCGCGCCGGCGCCGTGGCGTTCTCGGACGACGGCTCGCCGGTGAGCGACGGCCGGCTGTTCCGGAGCGCGCTCGAGTACGCGCGCTCGGCCGACCGGGTCGTCATCGAGCACGCGCAGGACGTGGCGCTCTCCGGCAAGGGCGTCATGCACGAGGGCGCTGTGTCCGCGGGGCTCGGGCTCGCCGGGGTCCCGAGCGCCGCCGAGGAGGTCGCGGTCGCGCGGGACCTCGCGCTCGCACAGCTCACCGGGGCGCGCCTGCACCTCACGCACCTGTCGACGCGCGGCGCGGTCGAGCTCGTGCGCCAGGCGAAGGCGGGCGGGCTCGCCGTCACGGCCGATGTCACCCCGCATCACCTCGCGCTCACGGATGACTGGGTCGCCGGCTCGCGCGCGTTCGCCTGGGAGGACGCGGGTCCGCGCGTTGCCCCGTACGACACGAGCACGAAAGTGAACCCGCCGCTGCGCACGCGGGCCGACGTGGAGGCGTGCTGGGCCGGTCTTCGCGACGGCACGCTCGACGCGATCGCGACCGACCACGCGCCGCACTCGTCGGACCGCAAGGACGTCGAGTACCAGGACGCGGCGTTCGGCATCGCCGGGCTCGAGACCGCGCTCCCGCTCGTGCTCGCCGGGGTCGCCGCGGGGCTCGCTCCGCTCGAAGTCGTGCTCCGCGCGCTCTCCGACGGACCGCGCCGGATCCTCGGGCTCGCGGGTGACGACGACTGGATCGCGATCGACCGCGAAGCCGAATGGACCGCCGATGCGCGGTCGCTCGTCTCGAAGGGGAAGAACACCCCGCTCCTCGGACGCCGCCTGCGTGGCCGCGTCGTCCTCGCGGTCATCGACGGTAAGGTGAGCTTTGACGCTGATCAGATCCCGCAGCCCGCGTAGGCCCGCGCGCCGCGATCGCGGCGGCAGGTGGGACCACATGCTCGTGGAGTGGCAATTGCATCTTTATTCATCTGAGACGTATAGTTATGCACCGATGAGCAGGGCGGCGGTGCTCGGTCTCGAGGACGGCTCGGCGTGGTGGGGAGAGGCCTTCGGCGACTCGACGACCGCGTCGGGCGAGGTCGTCTTCAACACCGCGATGACGGGCTACCAGGAGGTGTGCTCCGACGCGTCTTACAACGGACAGGTCGTCGTCATGACCTACCCGCTCATCGGGAACTACGGCGTCTTCGACCGCGCCGCCGAGTCGCGGGTGCCGTGGATCGAGGCGCTCGTCGTGCGCGAGCTGAACGCGACCTGCCGCGAGGGCACGGGCGAGCTGGACACATATTTGAGGACGCACGGCATCCCCGGGATCTCCGGGGTCGACACGCGGGCGCTCGTGCGCCGGCTCCGCTCGCGCGGGACGATCCGCGGCGCGCTCGTGCAGGTCCCGCCGCACCTCGCGCACGACCCCGAGGCCGCGGCGGAGGCGGTCGCGAAGGCGCGCACCGCGACGCCGCTGCAGTCCCGCCCGCTCGTCGCCGAGTCGACCGGCCCCGTCCGGCAGTACGGCTCGGGTCCGAAGATCGCGCTCCTCGACACCGGGGTGAAGGAGAACCAGATCCGCTGCCTCACCGAGCGCGGCGCGCAGGTGCGCGTCTTCCCCGCGACGGCGGGCGCGCGCGACGTGCTGTCGTGGGCGCCGGACGGGATCGTCGTGAGCAACGGACCGGGTGACCCCGCCGCGATCCCGCAGATCGCGCAGAGCGTGAAGACGATGCTCGACGCCTCGCTCCAGCGTGGGGCGACCAGGCCGCTCCCGATCCTCGGCATCTGTCTCGGCCACCAGCTCATCGGCCGCGCGATCGGCGCCTCGACCTCGCGCCTGCCCTTCGGACATCACGGGAGCAACCATCCGGTGCAGGACACGCGCAGCGGGCGCGTCGCGGTGACGAGCCAGAACCACGAATTCCAGGTCGACGAGGCGAGCATCCCCGAGTCGAGCGGCTTCGTCGTGAGCGCCCGCAACCTGAACGACGGCTCGGTCGAGGGCCTGCGGCACCGCACGCTGCCGATCCGCACCTACCAGTACCACCCTGAGGGCGCACCGGGCCCGCGCGACAACGAGCCAGCCTTCGACGACTTCCTGCGCGACGTGCGCGACGCGGTCGCGCGCCGATGAAGGTCCTCATCATCGGCAGCGGGCCGATCCTCATCGGGCAGGCCGCGGAGTTCGATTACGCGGGCACGCAGGCGTGCCGCGCGCTCCGCGAGGAGGGGATCGAGACGGTCCTCGTGAACTCGAACCCCGCGACGATCATGACCGACCCGGGCGTCGCCGATGTGACGTACATCGAGCCGCTCACCGTCGAGGTCCTCGAGCGCGTCATCGAGCGCGAGCGTCCCGACGGCCTCCTCGCGACACTCGGCGGGCAGACCGGGCTGAACCTCGCGGTCGCGCTCGCGGAAGCCGGGATCCTCGAGCGCTATGGCGTGCGGATGCTCGGCACGCCGCTCCGCGCGATCCAGCAGGCCGAGGACCGCGAGGCCTTCAAGCAGCTGCTCATCGAGATCGGCGAGCCCGTCCCGGAGTCGACGACGGCACACTCGGTCGAGGAGGCGCTCGCCTTCGCGCGGCGCACGGGCTACCCGCTCGTCGTGCGCCCCGCGTACACGCTCGGCGGCACCGGTGGCGGCTTCGCGAAGGACGACGAGGAGCTTCGCACGGTGAGCGCGCGCGGCATCGCCGCGTCGCCGATCGGCCAGGTGCTCATCGAGCGGTCGCTGGTCGGCTGGAAGGAGCTCGAGTACGAGGTCATGCGCGACGCCGGCGATACCTGCATCACGATCTGCAACATGGAGAACATCGACCCGATGGGCGTCCACACGGGCGACTCCATCGTCGTCGCGCCATCGCAGACGCTCACCGACAAGGAGTACCAGCAGCTTCGCTCCGCCGCGCTGCGGATCATCCGCGCGCTCGGGATCGAAGGCGGCTGCAACGTGCAGTTCGCCCTCCATCCCGACCGAGCGCCGTCCGCGGATCCCGACGCGAAGGTCCCCTACTACGTCATCGAGGTGAACCCGCGCGTGTCGCGCTCGTCCGCGCTCGCGTCGAAGGCCACCGGATACCCGATCGCGCGGGTCGCGGCGAAGATCGCCATCGGCAAGCGGCTGCACGAGATCCCGAACGCGGTGACGAAGCGGACGACCGCGGCGTTCGAGCCCGCGCTCGATTACGTCGTCGTGAAGATCCCGCGCTGGCCGTTCGACAAGTTCCACGGCGCGGACCGCCGGCTCGGGACGCAGATGAAGGCGACTGGCGAGGTGATGGCGATCGACCGGACCTTCGAGGCCGCGTTCCTGAAGGCGCTGCGCTCGCTCGAGGTGAAGGGTCAGGGGCTGCTCTGGGAGTCGCCGGCCTGGGACCAGGTCCGCGACCCCGAGGCGTTCGTCGAGCGTTACCTCGCGCCGGTCGCCACCGACGACCGGCTCTGGCGGGTGTTCGCCGCGCTCCGCCGCGGGGCCACGGTCGACGCCATCCACGCGCGCACGCACATGGACCGCTGGTTCCTGCGCAAGCTCGCCTTCGTCGTGCGGTTCGCGGCCGAGGAGCTCCAGGGGAAGACGCCGACGCCGGCGCTCCTCCGCCGCGCGAAGCGGCTCGGCTACGCCGACAGCGACATCGCGACGCTCATGGGCATCCTCACCGCGGACGTGCGCGGCCTTCGCGCGCAGTGGGGCATCCGGCCGGTCTACAAGATGGTGGACACCTGCGCCGCGGAGTTCGAGGCGGTGACGCCCTACTTCTACTCGACGTACGAGCAGGAGAACGAGGCATTGCCCCTGGACGGACCGAAGGCGATCGTCCTCGGCAGCGGCCCGATCCGCATCGGGCAGGGGATCGAATTCGACTGCTGCTGCGTGCAGTCGACGCTCGCGCTCCGCGACCAGGGCGTCGCGTCGATCATGGTGAACAGCAACCCGGAGACGGTCTCGACCGACTTCGACTCGTCGGCGCGCCTGTACTTCGAGCCGCTCGACGAGGAGTCCGTCGCCTCCATCATCGAGAACGAGGGCGGCGGGCTGCGCGTCCTCACGCAGTTCGGCGGCCAGACCGCGCTGAACCTCGCGGACCGGATCGAGGCGCTCGGCGGCATCGTCGCCGGCACGAGCGCCGACGCGATCGGGCTCGCGGAGGACCGCCGCCGCTTCCACGAGTTCGCCACCGCCCTCGGCATCCCGCAGCCGCCCGGCGGCACCGCCGACTCGCTCGGCGAGGCGCTCACGATCGCGCAGGAGATCGGCTACCCCGTCCTCGTGCGCCCGTCGTACGTCCTTGGCGGTCGCGGGATGGAGATCGCGTACGGGCCCGAGGACCTCGAGCGCTACTTCGGCCACGCGCTCGACGCCGGGACGGGCCGGGTGCTCGTCGACAAGTACCTCCGCGGCCGCGAGGTCGAGGTCGATGCGGTGAGCGACGGCACCGACACGCTCGTCGCAGGCGTCATGGAGCACATCGAGCGCGCCGGCGTCCACTCGGGCGACTCGTTCGCGGTCTATCCCGCGGCGAACCTCCTCCCGGAGGAGCGCGACGAGATCGTGCACCTCACCCAGCGCATCGCGCAGGCGCTCCCCGTGCGCGGCCTGCTGAACATCCAGTTCATCGTCGAGCAGGGCGACCGTGTCGGCGGGTCCGCGTCGCGGGTCTTCTGCCTCGAGGTGAACCCGCGCGCGAGCCGCACCGTCCCGTTCCTCACGAAGGTGACCGGCGTCCCGCTCGTGCGCCTCGCGACCGCGATCTCGCTCGGCTCGACGCTGCGGGCCGAGGGGTTCGCCCCCGGCCTGTGGCCCACGCGGGGCCTCGTCGCGCTGAAGGCGCCGGTCTTCTCGATGGCGAAGCTCCTCGACGTCGACACGTACCTCGGCCCCGAGATGAAGAGCACCGGCGAGGTGATGGGCATCGACCACTCGTTCGCGCCCGCGCTCTGGAAGTCGCTCGTCGCTGCGGGGCTCGCGCCCGCGCCGTCGGGCTCCGTGCTCGTCACCGTCGCGGACAAGGACAAGGACGAGGTCTCGCGGATCATCGAGGGGCTGCACTGGCTCGGCTACGACATCGTCGCGACGCGCGGGACGGCCGCGCTCTGCCGCAGCCTCGGCGTGCCCGTCCGCGAGATCCCGAAGCTCGCGGACGGCGACGACGCGATCATCCGGCTCATCCGCTCCGGCACATGCGCCGCCGTCGTGAACACACCGACGCTCGGCAAGGACGTCGACCGCGACGGCTTCCTCATCCGGCGCGCCGCCGTCGAGGCCCGCGTGCCCTGCCTCACCTCGCTCGACACCGCGCTCGCGGTCGTCACCGCGCTGCGCGCGAGCGCCGTGTCCTACAGCGTCGCGCCGCTCTCCGAGTACCGGGCCGCCGAGGCCGTCGCCGCGGCGGAGTGATGCGCCCGGCGTTCCCCGTCTCCCTCACCGTCTCGGCGAGCCTCATCGGCGACACGTTCCTCTACACGGTCCTCCCGGTGAGCGCGGCGCGGCTTGGCGTCGAGCCGCTCCTCGTCGGCGTCATCCTCTCCGCGAACCGGTGGGTCCGGCTCGTCACGAACCCGCTCGCGGCGCGCCTGTACGAGCAGTTCCCCGCGGGCCGGCTCATCCTCGCCGCGATCGTCCTCGGCGCGATCTCCACCGCGCTCTACGTCGATCCGACCTGGATCGTCGGCATCGTCGCCGCGCGCCTGCTCTGGGGCTTCTGCTTCTCGCTGCTCCGGCTCGGCGCGGTCCTCGCGGCGATCGACGAGGCGGGCTCGCGCGCGGGCCGGCTCCTCGGCGAGACGCGCGCGATCTGGGGGCTCGGGTACCTCGCCGGGGCCCTCTACGCGCCCGTCGCGGTCGAGGCCATCGGCTGGCCGCTCGCGATCGCGGGCGCCGCGCTGCTCACGCTCGCCGCGGGGCTCGGCCCCGCGCTCCTCGCGGCGCCCTGGCGGCGCGCCATGCGGGTGCACGAGGACGATCCGGCGCCCGCCTCGGTCTGGCACCCGCGGATGCTCGCGCTGTTCGCCTGCGGCGCGGCGAACCTCGTCGTCGGCGCCGGCATCGTCGTCGTCGCGGGCGGCATCCGCATCAGCGAGCTGTATCCGGACGGCGCGCCGGTCCTCGGGCTCGCGCTCCAGGCGACGTACATCGCGGGCCTCTTCGTGCTGACCCAACGGTTCGCGCAGGTCCTGTGGCAGCCGGTCGCGGGCCGACTCGCGGACCGCTCGCTCGCGCGGACCTACGTCGTCGGCGCGCTGCTCGGGGTCGCCGGCGTCGCGATCCTCGCGCTCCCCGTGCCGGCGACGACCTTCGTCGCCGCCGCCGCGCTCTTCAACGTCGCCGGCCTCACCGCCTCGCTCGCGGCGGAGCTCGCGGTCGCGCGCGGGGCGTCCTCGGCCGACCGCCCGCGCGTCCTCGCGGTCTTCCACACCTGGCAGGACGGCGGTGCCGCGCTCGGGGCCCTCGCGGGCGGCGCGCTCGCCGCCATCGGCACCGCCTTCGCGCTCGCCGTCGCCGCCGCGCTCATGCTCGTCACCGTGCCGCTCTGGATCTTCGCGTTGGCGCGCCCGCGGGTCACGGTGCCGGCGTGATCCTCGAGCAGGGCCGCGTCCTCGCGACGTTCGAGGTCGCGCAGCTCGGGACGGTGCTGCAGATCGCCGCGCCGGGGATCGCGGAGCGCGCCCACGCCGGACAGTTCGTGCACGTGCGGCCGGGCGACCGCTTCGACCCGCTCCTGCGCCGGCCCTACTCCTTCAACCGGATCGACCGGCAGGCCGGGGAGATCGAGCTCATCGTGAAGCCGCTCGGGAGCGGCGGCGAGTGGATCGCGACGCGCCGCGCGGGCGATGCGCTCGATCTGCTCGGGCCGCTCGGCACCTCGTTCCTCATCCGGCGCTCGACGCGGAACCTCCTCCTCGTCGCGGGCGGGACGGGCATCGCACCGATGCGCGTGCTCGCGGAGCAGGAGTCCGGGCGCCGTAACGTGACGCTCGTCATGGGGGGACGGTCGATCCATCACCTCTGGCCGTCGCACCTGCTGCCGCCCGCGGTCGAGTACGTCACGACGACCGACGACGGCTCCTTCGGCCTGCAGGGCCGCGTCACGGACGCGCTCCCGACGCTCCTCGAGTGGGCCGACCAGCTCTGCGCGTGCGGACCCTGGCCGATGCTCGCCGCGCTCGGCCGCATGCGCGATGAGGCGGAGCGCGCGAGCGCCGTGTTCGCGGGCCGGCAGGTCCTCCTCGACGCGACCATCGCCGTCGAGCAGCACATGGGCTGCGCGATGGGCGTGTGCCGCGCGTGCGTGATCGTCACGACCGAGGGCAACGCGCGGGTCTGCCGCGAGGGGCCCGTGCTCGATCTCGGCTCGGTCCGCTTCAGCGAGGGCGAGCCGGCGACCGTCGGGGTCCAGTGATGCCGTGGCGCCGGACGCGCAAGCCGGTCGAGCGGCCGATCAACGTGAGCCGCTCCGTCGAAGAGTCGCTCGAGGAGATCTCGCGCGGCGACGAGGACGAGGAGACCGTCGAGCTCGCCGATCTCGACGGCGCGACGATCACGGAAGCCGCGACCGGAGAGCCCGACGACGACCGCACGCCCTCCGAGCTCGGCGCGAAGCTTTCCGCCGCTCTGACGAGCGGGTCGTCGGGCGCGCAGCCTGCCGACCCTTCGTCGCTGCCGGCCGAGCCTTCATCGCTGCCGGAGTTCGGCGTCGACTTGGCCGTCGATGCGGCGCGCGGTCTTCGGCTTCGCAATCCGGTGCTCACGGCCAGCGGCACGTTCGGGCAGGGCGTCGAGTACGCGGAGCTCTTCGACGTCGCGCGGCTCGGGGCCATCGTCAACAAGGGCACGACACGCGATGCGCGTCTTGGGAACCCGCAATACCGGATCGCGGAGACGCCGTCGGGCATCCTGAACTCGATCGGGCTCGAGAACCCGGGCGCGGCGACGGTCGCGCGCACGTACGGGCCGAAGTGGGAGAAGCTCGGCTGCCCGGTCATCGTGAACGTCGCGGGGTACAGCGTGGACGACTACGTCGCGGTCGTCCGCGAGATGGAGGGCACGCCCGGCGTCGCGGCGTACGAGCTGAACGTCTCGTGCCCGAACGTGACGGGCGGGATGCTCATCGGCTGCGACCCCATGCTCGCGGCCGACGTCGTGCGCGCCGTGAAGGCGGAGACCGCGCTGCCCGTCATCGTGAAGCTGACGCCGGGCGCGCCGGACGTCGTGGCGGTCGCGCTCGCGTGCGAGGAGGCCGGCGCGGACGGGCTCACCGCGATCAACACGATCCTCGGCATGCGCATCGACACGCGCAAGCGCCGGCCGATCCTCGGGATGGGGTCCGGCGGGCTGTCCGGGCCCGCGATCCGGCCGATCGCGGTCCACATCACGTACCGGGTCGCGCGCGCGGTCCGCATCCCGATCATCGGCGCCGGCGGCGTGACGAGCGCGGAGGACGCGCTCGAGTTCCTCATGGCTGGTGCCTCGGCCGTGCAGGTCGGGACCGCGACCTTCGCGGACCCGCTTGCGCCGGTGAAGGTGCTCGAGGGGCTCGCGCAGTACGTCCGCCAACAGGGCCTCGCCTCGATCCGCGACCTCATCGGTGCCGCCCTGCCGGCCGAGCCCTCGGACGCCGCGGCGGAGGGCGAGCCGGACTAGCCCCGCGGGTGGACACTGTCTGCCATGCGCATCCGCGCGGCGCTCGCGCTGCCGTTGTCCGCCGTTCTGGTGTCGTGCGTCGGCAACATCGCGACCCCGACCGCGTCTCCCGCGACCGCGCCGCCGGCGAGCGCGACCGCGGGCGCGAGCCCCGCGCCGTCGGCCGCGGTCCGCCAGCTGCGGCCCTTCGAGCGAGTCGTGCCGGTCGCGATCCCCGGCGATCCGCCGTACGTCGCGCCGGACCGCGAGCGCGTCGCGTACGTGGGAGCCGATGGCGCGCTGAGCGTCGTCGAGGTCGGCACCGGTCAGACACGGAAGGTCCACAGCCCGCAGCAGGGCTGGTACCTCGAGCTCGACCCGCACGGGATGCGCGGCGACCTGCTCGTGTTCCGCGAGACGCGGACCGACGGCCAGCGCACCGACGCGCGGATCGTGAAGGTCGACCTGCGCACGGGTCTCGCGACGACCGTGGACGACTTCGCGGGGCCGTTCCTCGGCGGCGGCGACACCTGGCGCGCCCGCGCGCCGATCACGAACGGCAGCGACATCCTGTGGGTCCGTGTCGACGACAGCGAGCGGCCGTTCCTCGTGAGCGTCGGCTTCGTGCGCGGCGCCGCGGCGCCCGCGGTCCTGAGCACCGGCTCCTCCGCGGTGTGGATCGACCTCGACGACACGGGCCGCGTGCTCATCTCGACGCTCATCACACCCGACCAGGTCGCCGAGCTCGTCGTCTGGCGGGAGGGCCAGCGGACGCCGATCGCGACGCGGCCGAGCGGCGACGGTGGGCCCGCGGTCTTCGTCGCGGGGCGCATCTTCTGGGCGATCGGACCGGGCATCGTGAGGCCCATCTCGCGCGGCGCGCTCATCGACGCGGGCGGGGTGTCGCAGACGATCGACCTCGACTGCGGCCTCTTCGGCAACACCGTGCGCTACCTCGCGATCGGATGCATGTCCGGGGGTCCGGGCGTGACGCTCGTCGACGGGGCGACCGGCGACCGGATCGTCACCGCGTTCGGGCGGCACGCGGGAGGACGTGCCGTCGCGTGGCCGGAGGCCACCCAGTGGTGGCTCGGCATACTTCCGCCATGAACGACGTTCTCGCGCGCGTGCGGGCGCTCCACACGCTCTGGCAGCGCGGTGTCGCGGACCTCAGCGCGGAGCAGGCGAACCACGTCGAGCGCGAGGGCGTCCTCCCGATCGCGTTCACGCTCGTTCACTACGTGCGCGGAGAGGACGCGAATGCCATCGACGTCCTCGACGCGAAGGGTCTGCTCTGGGACGAGCACGCGCCGCGGTTCGGTCATGAGGGGATCATCCCGGCGCGCGGCAGCGCGCTCGCCGACGCCGAGCGGGTGCGCATCAGGGACATGGACGCGTGGCGGGCCTACCAGAGCGCGGTGTTCGCGCGGACGGAGCGGCTCCTCGCGTCGGCGACCGGCGAGCTCCTCGACCGCGTCATGTTCGACGGGCAGCGGCCGCCGTCACTGAAGGGGGGCTTCCTCGACGCGTACGTCCCGGAGGGTCCGATCCGCCGGCGGAACGCGATCGAAGCCTGGTTCTTCCAGCACGGCTCGCGTCACCTCGGGGAGCTCGAGCACGCCCGCGCCCTCGTCGGGCTCGGTGGGCTGACCTAGTCGCGCTCGGCCGCGCTAGTCCGCGGCGCTCGCGTCCGGTCCGCGGAGCCGCGCCGCCCCGAAGCGCTCCGCGAGGAACGCCCGGCTCTCGCTCGCGACCTCATGCCGCTTCGCGTCCGCGGTGATGCCGTGCCCGGTCCCGTCGAGGAACAGCGTGCGCACCGGGCCGCGCAGCCGCCGGCTCAGCTCGTACGAGCACGCGACCGGCACGAAGCGGTCGGTCAGCGCGTGCGCGACGAGCGCCGGAGCGCTGATCTCCTCGATCCTGTTGCGCACCCGCCGGATCCCGCCGATGAGCTCGCTCACGGCGCGCAGCGGCGCCGGGTCATAGCACGGCGTGCGGGTCTCCGGCTCGACGCAGTCGCTCTTCGGCGCGGGCCAGCTCCGCACGACGCGCCAGATGTACGGCGTCACGTAGGCGATCCGGTCGCGGATCGCGAGCGCGGTCGCGTACAGCAGGAGCGCCGCGGGCCGTCGGCGGAGCGCGATATCGAGCGCCATCGTGCCACCCGCGGACACGCCGCCGACGACCACCGACGCGTGGCGCTCGGCGAGCGAGTCGTACGCGCGGAGCGCCGCGCCCATCCAGTCCTCCCAGCAGAGGGAGTGCATGTCCTGCGGCCGCGTGCCGCGGCCGGGCAGGAGCGGCGCGTGCACGCTGTACCCGTCCGAGGCCAGCGCCTCGCCGAGGACACGCAGCTCAGCGGGCGTGCCGGTGAGGCCGTGCAGGAGGAGGACCGCCTCCGGCCGGTGTCCCTCGAAGCGGAATTCGTTCGGCGACATACCGGTCCGGGAGCATGGACCGTGCCGGGCCCACTACTCCCGCCGCATGACGAGGCCGATCCGGCCGTAGGTCCCGCGCGGGTCCGTATAGACCTTCACCTTCGGGTCCCGCTCCGAGGTGATCGCGGTGTCCCAGAGGCGGTTCTGCGCGTCGAAGGAGATCTCCGCGAGCTGCGGGAAGCGCTCGAGCGCGCGCCGGCCCATCTCGTGGACGAGATGCTGGATCGAGCGCGAGTTGAAGTCGTCGAAGACGCCGGCGAGGAGATCGCGCATCTGCTCCGGCGCCAGATAGCGGTCCATCCGCTCGCCGGTCGCGTCCGCGAGGTCGGCGTAGCGCCAGTCAGCGTCGAAGTGGATGTACAGCGGCCGGTCGACCGTCTCGGGCAGCGTCGTGTAGTCGTCGCGCACGAACTGGGTGAACGAGCTGCCGGTGAGCTTGATGAGCTGCATCGCGTGGCGCCCGCTCCGGGCCGCGGTGATCGCCGGCGCCCCGTCCGCGCGCGTCGCCTCGACCTCCGCGACCGCGAAGTCGTCGCGCGAACGTCCGTGCAGCACCTCGCTGTGCCGTGCGAACGGGAGCTCCTCGCAGCGGACGCGGAGCGACTCGAGATGCGGCCAGGTGCCGAGGAAGCGGCGCGCGAGGAACGCCGCGAACGACTCGTGCGTGGATCCGCCGAACTCGAGAGCGCTCGCGTAGACGAAGTTCTTCATCGTGTCGGTCGCGACGACGTTGCGGTTGTCGCCCTCGGTGTACGCCGCGAGGAACCCCGTGCCGAGGATCTCCACGTCCACCCGTGCCGCGAAGATGTGGTTGTCGCGCCCCTCGAAGCGCGACTCGGGGATGCGGGTCACGCCGCGCAGCGGCGTCGCGTACGTCCGGTAGACGGTGACCTCCGCCTTGCCGTACCTGATGTCGTAATGCATCAGCGCTCCAGGCGGTCGCGCGCGATGGCGAGGAACTCCTCGACGCCGGTGCGCAGCTCCGCCGCACGGTCGCGGCCGAGACGCTCGCGCATGAGCGGGACGAGGGCATCCTTCGGCCGCCCGGCCACGAAGATGACGCAGCGGAAGCCGAAGCGGCGCTCGTACTCGTCGTTCAGGCGCGCGAGCTCGCGCGTCGTGCCCGCATCCGCGGCCGCGCCCTGCTCGCGCGCGGACGCCGCGGAAAGCGTGCCCTGTGCCGCTCCGAGGCGGGGATGCGCGTCCAGCAGCGCGATGCGGTCCGCCGCGCTCATCCCGTCGACCACCGCGCGTGCCTGCGTCATCACCCCGTCGACGGTCGCGTACGGGCCGGCGCGCAGGAGCGCATCGACGAGCGCCGGCGCGCGCTCGAACGCCTCCGCGATCCGCCGCTCCTCGAGCACCCCGCGTCAGCTGCCACGGTAGGTCGTCGCGCCGAAGGGCGAGACGAGGAGCGGCACGTGATAGTGACCGTGATCGAGCCTGATGATGAGCGAGAGCTCCTCGAGGAAGGCGCCACCGACGGAGAACACGAGGCGGTAGGAGCCGGGCTCGAGGTCCTTCGCGAGCTCCGCGATGCGCCCGTCGCGATCGGTCTCACCGTGCGCGACGAGATGCTCGGCCTGGAACAGCGCGACGCGGATCCCGGCGCGCGGCTTGCCGAACGCGGTGTCGAGCACGTGGGTCGAGAGCGTCGCCTGCGCCATCGCCCGCATTATCCTCAGCCCGGTGTCGCGACCGCTCCACACCATCCGCATCGACGCCGGTCCGTTCACGTTCCGCGCCCGGCTCGAGGAGGATGCGGCGCCGAGGACGTGCGCCGCGATCGCGACGCTCCTCCCGTTCGAGAGCAGGATCATCCACGTCCGCTGGAGCGGCGAGGCCGCGTGGGTGCCGATGGGCGATCGCCGCATCGGCATCGACTTCGAGAACCACACGAGCTACCCCGCGCCGGGACAGGTCCTCGTCTATCCCGGCGGCATCTCCGAGATGGAGATCCTCGTGCCGTACGGCTCGACACGCTTCGCGAGCAAGGTCGGCCAGCTCGCGGGGAACCACTTCGCGACGATCACCGAGGGCGCGGAGCGCCTCGCGGAGCTCGGCCGGCTCGTGCTCTGGGAAGGCGCGCAGGAGTTCCGCATCACGGCGGAGTGACCGACCTTGCCGTGCGCGGCGGCACGCTCGTGCTCCCGGACGGCGAGCGCGTCGCCGACCTGCTCCTGAGCGACGGCCGGATCGAGGCCGTCGTGCCGCCCGGGGAGGGCGCGGCCGACCGGACGCTCGACGTGCGCGGGCTGACCGTGCTGCCCGGTGTCGTCGACGCGCACGTGCACTTCAACGACCCTGGCCGCGCCGAGTGGGAAGGCTGGGAGACCGGCACCCGCGGCGCCGCGGCCGGCGGGGTGACGACCGTGTGCGACATGCCGCTGAACTCGATCCCGCCCACGACGACCGTCGCCGCCTTCGACACCAAGCGCGAGACAGGCGAGTACGCGGCCTACGTCGACTTCGCGCTCTGGGGCGGCCTCACCGACGGCGCCGAGCTCGACGGCCTGCGGGCGCGCGGTGTCGTCGGGGTGAAGGCGTTCCTCTGCGACAGCGGCGTCCCCGAGTTCCCGCCGGTGGACGTGGAGCGCATCCGCGGCGCGAACGGGCTCGTCGCCGTGCACGCGGAAGACCCCCAGGAGCTCCGCGAGCGCGCGAAGACCTGGGCCGCGTCGAGGCCGGCCAGGGCAGAGACGCGCGCGGTCGCGGCGCTCGCGCGCACGGCCGCGACGCTCACGAGCGCGGAGGCCCGCGTGCATGTCGTCCACGTGAGCGCCGCCGAGGCGCTCGACGAGCTCGGTCCCGGCATGACCGCGGAGACCTGTCCGCACTACCTCACGTTCACGGACGACGACGTCGAGCGCGAGGGCCCGTTGCTGAAGTGCGCGCCGCCGATCCGTGACTCGCGGAACCGCGAGCGGCTCTGGTCCGCGCTCGGGGACGGCCGGATCACCCTCGTCGCCTCCGACCACTCGCCGGCGTCCCGCGAGCGCAAGGCCGGGGACCTCTGGAGCGCGTGGGGCGGCATCGCCGGGGTGCAGACGCTGCTGCCCGCGATGCTCACCGGAGCGCGCCGTCACGGTCTCGGTCTCGCGCGGGTCGCAGGCCTGCTCGCGGACGCGCCGGCCCGCCTGCTCGGGTTGGCACGCAAAGGTCGGATCGCACCCGGCTTCGACGCCGACCTTGCCATCGTGGCGCCCGACCGCGAGTGGACGCTCGGGGCCGAGGCGCTCGAGACGCGCAGCGGTCAGAGCGCCTGGGTCGGACGGTCGTTCACGGGGGCCGTCGTGACCACCGTGCTGCGCGGGCGCATCGTGTACGCCGATGGAGCGTTCCCGCAGGGCGCCGGCTACGGGCGGTTCGTCCGCCGCGAGGATCGCTAGGGTGCGACGCCGCCGGACCGAGGGTCTCCGCTAATGCCGATCCTCATCCGTGGCGGCACCGTCATGGCGATGCGGGACGGCACGCGCGCGGAGCGCGGGGACGTGCTCCTCGTCGGCTCGCGTATCGAGGATGTCGGCAGGGTGGAGCCGCGCCCCGACAGCGAGGTCATCGACGCGACCGGCTGCTACGTGCTGCCCGGTCTCGTGCAGGCGCACGCCCATCTCGTGCAGACGCTCTTCCGGGGCGCGGCGGAGGACCTGCCGCTCCTCGAGTGGCTGCGCCGCCGGGTCTGGCCCCTCGAGGCCGCGCACGACGAGGCGTCCCTGCGCGCGAGCGTCCGGCTCGGTGTCCACGAGCTGCTCATGAGCGGCACGACGACGGTCCTCGACATGGGCACGAGCCACGGCGGCGACGTCGTCGCGGAGGAGCTCATCCGCAGCGGGATCCGCGCCCGCTTCGGCCAGGCGATGATGGACACCGGCGAGGGTGTGCCCGCGAAGCTCCTCGAGACGACCCGCGCCTCGCTCGACGCGAGCGCGGCGCTGAAGAAGCGCTGGGACGGGCAGGGCAGCGGCCGCATCGGCTACGCGTACGCGCCGCGGTTCGCGCTCTCCTGCACCCGCGAGCTCCTCGAGGCGGTCGCGGCGCTCTCGCGGATGACCGGGACGCTCGTCCACACGCATTCCAACGAGAACGCGGACGAGCGCGCGCTCGTCGAGCGCGCCACCGGCAGGTCGCCCATCGGCTACCTGGCGGAGCTCGGGCTCATGTCGGAGCGCACGGTCGTTGCGCACGGCGTGCACCTCGACGACGCCGAGGTCCGCACGCTCGCGGACGCCGGAGCGTCCATCGCCCACTGTCCGTCCTCGAACCTGAAGCTCGGCTCCGGCGTCGCCGACGTCCCGCGCCTCCGCGCCGCGAAGGTGAACGTCGGGCTCGGCTCGGACGGGGCGGCCTGCAACAACGCGCTCGACGCGTTCGAGGAGGCGCGCCTTGCGGCCCTGCTCGCGCGCTCGCGCGGGAACGCCGGAGCGCTCACCGCGAGCGACGTCCTGTTCATGGCGACGCGCGGGGGCGCGCAGGCGCTGCGCCTCGACGACGTCGGCTCGATCCACCCCGGCGCGCGCGCGGACCTCGTCATCATCGACGGGGAGCGCCTCGCCCT